>NZ_MKTO01000037.1:0-246871 GCF_001897665.1 Legionella sp. 39-23
AGCTCATAGTGCAAACGTTCAGTTAATTTTTTGTTTGACATGGTAGTCTCCTTTTCGCTTTTTTTCAGTGTAAAACAAGCAAGCTTAAGGATTGATTAACAAAGAGCTTTTTTACATAAAAATTATTTTCACCGTTGTTGAAACAACCTCTTTGCGTAGTCTCTTTAGCAATTGCAGCCTCTTAATGAACCCTTAATGTTCATGACGTATAATTTATAATCAATTATAAGTTTTTCCGTCTTGGAGACGTTATGTTACCTCTTAATTTTAAGACACAAGGAAGTCTTGTTGTTCCACCCAACATTTCAGTTCCTTTAGTTTTCCCTGGAGTACGCGGAAAAATAAGAAAAACCATTCAATTACCTAATGGCAAGTCATTAAACGAGAATAGCTTAGCAATAATACAGCCACTGAATTTAGATAAGCCAGAAGAGGCTCAGAGATTTAGGATAACTCCTTATGTACCTATGGGGGCAAGCCGCGACGATTTACCTGAAAATCAAAGAAATATCTCCATTGATGAGAAAAACAGTTGTGACATTGAATTAGATGATCCTGAAAAGTATTTAGGATATAACATCGAGCAATATCAACAATCCAACGCGCCTTTATTTGCTGAGGGTTCTCCTTCGATAGAAGATGTTAGGCAAAGCAAAGTTCCTGACTGCTTTTTTTTAGCGTCGCTAGCAGCCCTTTTGAGCCAGCCTGATGGAGCCAGCTACATACGCAGTATGTTGCGACAAAATGATGATGGCACAACGACCGTTCGTTTATTTAATCCTAAAACGTTAGAACCATTTTATATTCGAGTTCAAAATTCGTATATTGTAGATCAACAAGGTAGCTTAAATAGACACACTGGCTTATGGGTCGATATACTTGAGAAAGCAGCAGCATCCGTCCCTGAGTTCTTCGGAAACACGAATCAATCCATGAGTGGTGCGCTGAAAGGTGGTTCAGAATCTCTGGCATTGAAAGTATTAACAGGTCGTCCTTCTAAAGAAAAATATATTAATTATGATAAATTTTTTGCTTGGGATATAGAACACTTTTTTGCTGATGAGCTGGTACAGCTTACTGTGTTAAATCAACAAAAGAAGCTCATGCAAGAAGAGTTAGGAGAAGAACATCAATCAGGAACAGATGAAATTATTACAGAAATGTTATCAACAAGAATTCGAGTATTTGAAGAAATTTTTGATGAACACGCAGAAGAAAACTGTTTGAAATTAATCGACTTTTATTCAGAAAACACGGCAGAGTGGGAAAGAATATACAATCAATACAGTAATAGCCAACAGCGTCTTGAACACTTAATAGCACACTTCTCACAAGATGAGAAAAACAAACCCGTAGTGGATATCTTACAAAAACTCTTTACTTATTATCATGAAGACGTAGAAAAAGGCGTGCGACGAGATAATCAAGAGCTCTTTAGTGGCGTTTATTCACCTGAAGAACTTCATGTTTTTAACGATATAAAAGAAAAAATTGCTCAGGGTGAATCCTTAACCGCCGGCACACCCCACCGATATGACGAAAAAGTACCAGGCTTAAGAGCGATGCATGCCTATACCATTGTTGGTGTTGTTGAAACGCTCCGACCAGTCGATAAAGATGGGGATGAAATGCGTCCAATTAAAATGATACGCATTAGAAATCCATGGGGCGTAACTGGGCGGCTTTATTTACCGAACATGGAAAATCCTGAGCAAATTGACATCAAAGAAGAACGCGTTGCAGGTACTTTTGATTTAGAACTTAAAGATTTTTGTCGTTATTATGAAAGTTACACCAGCACGCAACAATTTCCTAATGTTCGAGTAGTGACTGAAAAAAGAGAACGCTTGGCTTTAAAAATGCAAAACCTCTTAAAAAGAGATGATACTTCTGTAGAGAAAGATGTCCAGCATGATGTATTGTCAAAAATAGATGCTTATTTTGAATGCAGGAATGATTTAGTTGATATTCAAATAAGTGCTGCTGAACTATTGGACGATAAAATTAAAGAGCAAATCACGGAGGTATTCAGTGACAAGCAAAAAACACATCTAGAGGTTCAGGACTCATTAAATAGAATTATTGAAGCAAACAAAATAGTAATGATGAACATTTTTCAAACTTCAGATTGTGCATTAATTGCTGCATCAATTACCTACTGGTGGAAAAACTCGAACCAAAAGCTTTCCCAAGAAGAGCAACAAGCCTACCAACATCAATTGATTGATTCTGTTAGTAAAAACAATTTGCTTTGGGGTAAATTCATTGAAAACCATCAGATAAATGCTTCTCTAGCGTTCGTACCCTTGAATAAATCACGGCGATTAATTGATGACTTATTTGCAAGTATTCAGGAAACACAACGATTGCTGCAAACATTATCTCCAGGTGATGAGGGTTATGAACAATCGCTAAAGGCACTATTGCTCCAGAACGATTTGCTTCAGCAACATTTTAATTGTCTTGAAAAAAATGAAGAACTGTTACAACGATGGAATATTGAAATAGATACCATTCGCGAGAAACTAGCACAACTTCATGCTTATCTAGAAGAGTTGGAAAAAAATCCGATAGTCCATCAGCTTAAAACAAAATTACCGCAACAAAGTGACGATTTGACTTCTAATACTCAATCAATTTTAAAGAATTTAAAGGAGATGCAATTAGTTTTACACCAATATCATGAAGTAGAACAAAACACCACTACCTCAAGCGAACACCATGAAAGTGAACAACAAAAATCGAAATACTTACCCCAATGGCTAGTTTCTTTAGAAAACATAATAGAGCGAGTTATTAAGGCAATTGCGAGATGGAAAACCCCTCAGCCAATTCAGCATGAACAATTGCCTGGGTATAATCGTCCTGCATCGGATTCAAAATATCCTGGTCGAACGGAATTTGGCTTTTTTGAGCCGATCCATACTGAAGAGTCCGCCCCTTCTGATGCGCTCTTAAAAACAAACTCACCAATTCAGAGCAGTAATTAAGCTTCAAGCGGCCTGATAAGCCGCTTTATTTTTTGATTGAAGTCATTTGCTGCAGATAAATCAAAATCAATAAAATCCCTTGCATTAAAGTGAAAACTATATTCAGTGATGTTATGATTTGCGCATGCAATTAACAATGGATTGATATAAAAATGCCCAACGCTAAAGAACTATTATTAAATGTCTTAAATAGAAAAAAAACGACTCTTGAAGGCAAAATCCCCCCCTTTCAAATAGAATGCCTCGATATGTTTCAAAAAAAGATTATGGCCATTCAAGTGGATGAAACTGCAGAAATGGATTTACAAATTTGTAGTGTTCTTCTCGATAAGTGTTTTTGTGACTTAGATAATGTAGTGCCAAGTGAAAGTAGAATTATCGGCCTTATAAATAAAGCAAATTGTACTAATGATGATTTTTATACGAAAGTAACCGAAATTTTTGATAGTGAAATTCAAAGATTAAATCATTCTGTAAAAGACACATTTTATGACCAAACATTTAAATACGTAAAAACGATCTTGGTTGATATGAAAGCTGAATTGGCGCGTTTAAAAGTTGCATTGGCCCAACAAGATCTTGATATAACAACGTCCAACAATTATTAATTCAGTAATGAATGGAGTCTCAAAATGTCACAAATTGCAATGATTACGGGAGCAAGTAGTGGTATAGGACAAGCACTCACATTAGAGCTCGTCTCACAAGGAGTCACAGTAATCGCGATTGCAAGAAATAACACAGAGTTACTTAAATTAAAGGATAAGCATTCGGAGAAAATTAGGATAATACCAGCAGATATTACTACTGATGAAAGTTTAAAAAGAATTGTAAATGAAATTAAAAATTTAAAAATCAATTACTTGATTCATAATGCGGGTACTATTTCCCCTCTTGGCTCATTACATCAAGCAGCGGCTGACGATATAAAGAAAATAATTGAAACCAACCTTATAGCACCTATATTGCTCACCCAAAGCGTACTCCCTTATTTTTCAACAAAAGACGGTCGTATTTTAAATATCACTTCTGTGGCAGGAGAAACAGCCGTTCTAGGTGCAGGTGCTTACTGCATTTCCAAATCAGCACTGAACATGTGGACCCGCGTATTACAGATTGAATTACCCCATGGAATTGTAGCAACAGATGTGATTCCTGGTGAAGTCGACACCGGGATGCAAAAGAATTTGCGCGAATGTCCTGTAGAACAGTTTCCATTGGCTGTCGAGTTTCAAGAGGCTTACCAAGAAAAAACCTTGATATCACCTGCTGTCTGCGCTGAGTTTTTAGCTTTTATCTTATTAAAAACAACTCCTAAAGAATTTTCCGAGAAAAGGTGGAATATTTATAAACACCATACAAAGCCAATTCCACTTCCCTTAAATAAAGAAAAACTTAATGATTAGGCGCCGTTACAATTTTATTATCATGAACGAATTATAAACAGCCCCTAAGAATGCCTCAATTGAAATGGCTCAACTATTCAAAAAGCAAAGCCATAAAAATATGATGTTCGTATATACCATCAATACGGACAGCATTTTTATGTACCCCTTCTTTGACAAATCCATATTTTTCATACAACGAGATTGCCGCTTTATTTTGTTCGCGCACCGTAAGCTCTATACGCGTTAAGCCTTTTAACTGAGCCATTTGCAATGCAGTGCTTAATAAAGCCTCACCAATTCCCTGTCCTCGGTATGAGGCAAGCACACCAATCCCTAAACTGCCAACATGGGCAAAAACCGGTCGATCTAGCGCGCTGATATCACACCAACCAATTACTTGGTCCTCATGCATCGCGACAACTTGGGGCCAGCCCTCTTTAATATGCTCTAAAACGAAATCTCGAGTTAATTCAATAGGAGGTCCTTCTAAAAAAGCTAAAAATTTACGTTCACGTGCAACGCTATCTACAGCGGTCCAAAATGCTTCAATATGTTTTTCTTCGATGGGGACAATAGTAAATTGCATAGAAGTCCAAATAATTAATCTTAATGTTAGGGTCTGTAAACAGACTCTAGTAAAAAGGAGATTCATTCTGGAGTCAATAAACGATTACCAGATGGCTGTAATGCGAGCAGCCAAAATTAAAGATCAAGTGATAAGAACATGTTATAGTGTAAAATCTAATCTCAGTAAAAACGAGAAGCATATGCAAGAAATTACTATTTATCATAATCCTCGATGCTCTAAATCAAGACAAGCTTTGGAGCTTTTGCAAAGTAAAGGTTTTAAACCCGTTATTATTGAATACCTAAAAACCCCTCTGAGTTTGGAGCAATTAAACGTCTTAAAAAAACACTTTATGCTTAAAGATTTTGTTCGTACCGATGAGCATGTTTTTAAAGAATTGGGATTATCGCTGGATAATGAAACTCAGGTATTAAATGCGATGTTCAAAGAGCCCATATTAATGCAACGCCCCATTGTCACCTATAAAGACCAAGCAGTTATTGGACGCCCACCTGAGAAAGTTCTGGAGTTGTTTGAATAGTATTTAGATAGATTAATCTACCATAGCAGAAAAGCGCCCTCTCCCACAAACAGGATCAGGGATCTACACGTGCGTTTATATCCCTTCTCTATAGCAGGAAGAAGGTGCCCACCAGAGCCGATGAGGGGCACCAATTGTTTATCTTGATATTTCGTGTGTCTACAAAGTCACTACTTCAACGCAAACTGATTGGGGCAACCTGATTCGTGGAAGGATACCAACGCATTATAGATCTCTTGGTAATCTGCAAATGCATTTTTATTCGCTTTGATGTCATCAAAAACTAAGTTTGTTCGGCTACAAGTTCCTTGTTCTGCAATATTTAAATGATCACCACTCGCTTTTTTGTAAGCAATAAATTTCTCACCACAATGTAAATGGGGGCGTTTGCTCCCAGCATTTCCTAAATATTCCTGATTACCACAGAACGTTTTCTTGAAATTGAGCATAAGATCAGACGCATTGGCAAATGAAGAAACAGAAGCCAAAAAAATAGCGCAACTTACTGTCAAAATTGATTTTTTATTTATCATAGAGCACCAGAAAAAATGTTAAAAAGCAAATTTAACACATCCAAGCTCAGTAACCAAGCTCACTTTGAGTGGTGCTCTATTCTGTCGCACACGGTTTATGATAATACCGTCAAATACTCCAAAAATAACTTCGTTGGCAAATGCTCTCCTACGCCAAAAATATTCATCCAAATCACAATAACTCCTTGGCTTTGTGGGTTGTACATCACTACAGCAGAATACCCGAAAAACTCTGCGGTATGTCCTATCCACCCCGAAAGTTCACCTATTCCCAGCCCATAACGGTTATATTCAGGACAAGTGACCAACGGTCGACCAGGTACAGTATCTGGACACGGAGCAAACACGATAGGCTGCAAACTGGCAATACGTTGTGCTTGCATGGCAGGAGTTAATACAAGTCCCTGTCCTAAAGCTACAGCCCATCGCTTTAAATCGTCAAGACGTGAAATCATTGCTCCTGACGCGCCAGCAAAAGAGGGATTAGTATTGGTTACATCTTCTAAAGGTGAGAAACCATAGCCATGAGCAAAAGGAGTTGGTAAATCAAGCGTTAACGGATAAAACGTATTTTTTAGACCTAAAGGCGTAAGGATTCGCTGTTCAATTTCTTGCCATATAGGGCGTTGACTTAACTGCTCTATAATGGACCCTATAATTACCGTATTCGTATTTGAATAATGCCAATCAGCGCCTGCTGGAAAATAAGGCAAATTCTGATTTGCCGCATTAATTAATTGCGCTGGAAGCCAGAAACGAGTCAGATCTTGAAATAACTCTTCATCAAGTGCAGCATCTTCAGTGAAATTAAAAATACCACTACGCATGTCAGCTAATTGAGCCATAGTTGCGTTGCTGTTTTGCAAAGCGGGCATAAACGCGCTTAGCATGGTTTGCAATGACAGTTTACCCTCACTAATCAATTGCAACATCACAGTGACAGTAAATGACTTTGTAATACTGCCAATACGCACATGATCAAGACGTGATACAGGTGTTAAGCTGTTCAGATCAGCATAACCCTCCTCAATAATCAGCTCGCCTTGTCCAGGTAACCAAACCCCCGCGACAACAGCAGGGATCCCAAATTGTTGACGATATGCCGTCGTTAATTGACGCAATGACGAAGCCAAAGCGTTAGGCAAACAACGACCGCTTGTACAAGGCAATACCTTCACATCCAAACTGTCGCTTTCTGAGGGTTGAGCACATAGAAATGAACTAGGTCTAGGATCATTAGGACCGCGTGTCTTACAGATGACAGGACCTTTTTTCCTTATTCCTCTCCCCATTTGACTCGCATTAAGTTTTAAATTGAGCTGACAACTCTCCCCGGGTGCTAATGTGAATGGCAAAGTGCACGCTTCACTTTGTCCAGGATTGTATACGGTAACGCCAGAAATGGAGCGCATGGTTAATTGTCGCGTATGTAATGTTTCATTCTTTACTAAATATTGAATGGAAAGAATGCTGTTGGCCATCACCTCTTTGGGTAAATTATTCTGTGTAACAATGGTAAATACCGGTTTGGCAGCAATCAGCTCCGAAGCACAAAATAAAAGCCCACAAAAAAAACCATATAAACCCATTTTGTTGCATTTTTTTGACGACATAGTTCCCTCATGATGTTCGAATTTTTCATTTTGATTTTTAACATTTAGTATGAAAAAAAATGAGGAAAGAAACAATAAACAAATACCCTATCTCTCTGAAAGATAGGGTATTAAAGCGATTTAGTTCATTTTTGCATCACATACTTTCCTGGAGCAGGAGGTAATGATGAATCAATCTTGGGAGGTGAAACATGCCTTTGCGAGCTGTTGTTGACCAACCAATCATGCCATGCAATCCACCAAGAGCCATCTCTTTTTTTTGCTTTACTTATCCATTTCTTCGGCCCCATATAGGGCATTTTCTTTTTGCTTTCCAAAATAGAATAATAACGTCCAGGATGATTGGGTTCACTGACAATTCCTGCATTGTGACCACCACTTGCTAACACAAAGGTAATATCCGTATGCATCATTAAGTGAATTTTGTATACAGACTCCCATGGTGCAATATGGTCATGCTCTGTACTCACTGCAAAAATAGGTAAATGAACATTTTTAGGAGCCACTATTTCATCTTCGACACGAAAATGCCCCTCAGAAAAATCATTTTGCAAAAATAGTTTTTCCAGATATTCCGTATGCATTTTATAAGGCATACGGGTGGCATCGGCATTCCAGGCAAGCAGATCGATCATCCCGCGCTTTTCACCAGTCATATAATCATCAATCATTTTTGACCAAATCAAATCATAAGTACGTAACATTTGAAACGAACCGGCCATATGTTTAGGATCAAGATAACCTTTTTCCCACATCATATTCTTGAGGAAAGCTATTTCACTCTCTGTAATAAACAGCATAAGCTCACCTGCTTTTGTAAAATCGCCTTGTGCCGCCAATAGTGAAAGACTTTTAAGGCGATGATCTTTATCGCGTGCCATGGCTGCAGCAGTAATCATTGCTAAAGTGCCACCAAGGCAATATCCCATTAAATGAATTTTGGGATTCGATAAAATAGCACTCACAGCATCGATTGCAGCCATCGCACCTTGACGATAATAATCATCCATTCCTAAATCACTGTCTTTCTCATCGGGATTACGCCATGAAATGATGAATACCGTATGCCCTTGTCCCACGAGCCATTTAACTAACGAGTTTCCAGGAGATAAATCCAAAATATAATATTTCATGATCCATGCAGGTATGATGAGGATTGGCTCTTTAAAAACAGTTTCTGTTTGCGGCTCATATTGAATTAATTCAATTAAATGGTTACTAAATACTACTTTCCCTGGAGTAATCGCCACATTCTTACCTGGTTTGAATTTTCCAGCACCAGGAGGAGGTAGACCTGCCAATCGTCTCAAAGTATGTTCAAACGCAATTTCCGTACCTTGAATCAAGTTGACACCACCAGAACGAATTGTTTCGTAAAAAAGATCTGGATTGGTTAAGACAAAGTTGGAAGGCGATAACGCATCAAGTAGCTGGCGAATATAAAATGAAACCGTACGCTCGGCTCTCCCTGAAAGGCCTGGAACCTTTCGCGTTGCATAACCCCACCACTCTTCACTCTGAAGAAAAACCTCAGCATAAAGACGCCAGGGCATCAATTGCCAATTCTCTTTATGAAAACGAACATCTGTTCCTTGAGCGGGTTGTCTATCACACAGTAGATGCGAAAGAAACTCATCGGAGTGTGTTAGATGATAAAAAAGCAATGCCAATAGATGTCCAGGTGATTGAGCTAATTGTAAAAGCCAAGCACAATGAGCAGTTCCTATTACGGCAGGACTCATCCCCATGGTGAACTTACCAAGATTTGCTTGATATAGTTTATTGATATAGTAAAAAAAATCATCCAATTGATTCTTATATTGTACATACTGAGGTTTAGTAACACTCTCAGTTGGAAGAGCAGATTGATGCGTAGCGCGTCGTAATCGTGTTGGAGCGTTCTTCTTCTCAGTTCCTTTCATAGTCAATGTCCTTGGGATCCATCCCGCAATGATTGGGTGATTTAAGTGTGTGCTATAAATTATAGTATTCTTTTCCAGAGAGTGCGTGATTCATCCTAAATACTGCCCTACACCGACACATAAGCTTCCATTCCTTTAGGTTGTAGCGCTTTGGTCACAATTTTCAACGTAACATCTTCTGCATCTTGTTTAATTGCAAAACCAAAGTGGGTGGCCAATTTCAACATATCGGCATTCACGGAAAGCACCGAACCTTCCATAATTTTTAAATTTTGGATTTCGGCGGCACGAATTAAACACGCCATTAAACGACTGCCAATACCCTTATTTTGCCATTCATCTGCAACAACTACAGCGAACTCACAGGTGTGCATATCCAAATTAGCAACATATTCGGCAATCCCTATAATAAAATCTTTTGCATCACGCTGAATCACCGCGACCATCGCCATTTCTCGGTCGTAATCAATCTGAGTTGTCCGACGCAGCATTTCAGGACTTAAGACTTGCAATATACCCATAAAACGGAAACGTTTCGTATTGTCTGATAAATGACGAATAAATTTCTGCTTCACATGAGCATCTTCAGGACGAATAGGACGAATCAGCAAGCGTTCCCTTCCAGGTAATTGGCATTCTGAAACTAAATAATGAGGATAGGAGTGAATGGATATATGACTGTAAGGAATAGTCATAACTTCATTATTAATTGCCATATGGGTATTACAGGCGCTAATTTTCTTATCACTGACGATCAAGGGGTCAATAACCATTTCTTGAATTTGTGGTAATTCACACACCATTTCTGAAACACGTAATAACAGATCTTCCAAACCTTGGATAGTTACTGGCGGCTTATTACGAAACGCACCAAGAATTGGCGCGATGTGTAATTGCGCAATCAAACTCTTAAGCTCATGCTGATTTAATGGAGGTAGGGCCAAAACACGTTCTGGTACTAATTCTGCGAGCTTTCCACCAGCGCCCAAAGTGATGATACGGCCAAAGGTAGGATCATTTAAAATACCCACCATTAACTCCCTATCATTTACCGTTAGATTGGGGCTTTGCACTGACTTTATCCCAAAGGCCGTGAGAATATCCTGTGACTCGATTGGTGTTAATAAATTTCTCTGTTCGAGTATGGCCTTCTCTATGATTAATTGGGCACCAGCAATATCAGGTTGGTTAGAGGGCAATCGCGTATCGGGTATTTGCATCAATAATTGTTGATTATGATAATAATCCGCTAAATAAGAACAAGCTTTTATCGCACTCTCTGGGGAACTAAAATGAGGAATTTCATGTTTTGCAAACAAAGCCCAGGATGATTTAACCTGCTGTTGTCCGATCCAACACGCAAGGATGGGTTTATTAGTCTGTTTACTTAACTCAATGAGTTTTTTGGCTACTTTAAAAGGCTGCGATAAAGCAGTAGGAATTAATAAGACCAGTAAGGCATGACTCTGTTCATCTTGTAAACAAGCCTCCATAACGGTGAAATAATCCTCAGGGCTCGCATGCTCCGATATATCAATTGGATTGTAGCCAGCTTCCTGATTAGGCCATGATGCCTTTATTTTCTCTACGGTATAGGTACTCAACTTAGGTAATTGGATTTTTAAATCCATCGCAAAATCAGCAGCTATAATTCCCGCACTGCGACTATTGGTGATAATGGTTAAACCTTCCCCTTTGCTCCGGCATTTGCTTGCAAACACTTCCGCCGCCGAAAAAAACTCTTTCATCCCCATCACCCGTATGGCGCCAGTTCGACTTAGCGCGGTATCAAAAACATCGTCTTCAGAAATAACAGTACCTGTATGAGATAAGATCGTATTAGTACTCTGCGCATTGCGCCCTGATTTAATCACCACCACGGGTTTAAGCTGTGACGCAGCGCGAAGACCGCCTATAAAGCGGCGTGCATCGCGAATGCGTTCCACATACAGCAAAATGCAATCCGTCTGATTATCGAGTGCTAAATAATCAAGCAACTCACCAAAACTAAGATCTGCCGTATTACCTAGGGAAACTAGAGTAGAGAATCCGATTTGTTTTGCCGCAGCCCAATCCAAAACTGCCGCCATTAACGTCTTTGATTGTGAAATAAAAGCCAGATTTCCTCTTAAAACAGAATGAGACTCAAAAGTTGCATTTAACCCCACCCATGGCCGCATTATCCCTAAGCTATTGGGACCAATAAAGCGAATATTAAACTGACGTGCTATGGCACAAAGCTGCTCTTCTAAATGCGCTCCCCGCTCCCCCTGCTCACTAAACCCATCGGAAAGAATAATGGCCTTTTGAATACGTTTTTTCCCACAATCAGTTAATATTTGCGGTGTTGTGGCCGCTGGAGTCGCAATAATCGCCAGATCAATGTCTTGTGGAATCGCTTTGACAGAAGAAAAACATGATTTTCCTTGAATAGAGGCATGATGCAAATTAACAGGAAATAAAGCGCCAGAAAAACCATGATGCAACAAATTACCAAACACCGTCGCACCTGGTGATGGTTTATTGCTAGCACCTATCACAGCAATAGAGCGAGGATTAAATAGCCTCTCCAGATAATTTTTTTCCATAGTAATTCTCTAGGATACCCAACGAAAGTAAATGCCCCTCATCATTCATCCTATACCTTCAACTATAGTGTCTGCTCTTAAAAAGTCAAAATGCGATCAGATTACAAAATGTGAAGACAGTATTGACTCTTTTAATCCATTTTACCCTAAATTGCTGTCATTCCCGCGTAGGCGTGAATGACATGTTATTGAGATAAGAGAGGTTTGACAGAAAAAGCTTTTTAAATCACGTAATTGGAGGGCGCATGCCCTCCGATATTTTAGTTCCGAATCACTAATATAAATACACAATAGAAGAAGATTTACTCATTGTTATGGCCGAGATGAATCGATGATTTTGGCTCGTCTGCTTCTGGTTTAACACTTGCTAGTTCTCCCTTCAATCTTGTTTGTTGCTCGAAGCGTTGTCTTTCTGCGATTTCAGCAGGATTATCCGCAAAATACTTCTTATCCCAATTAACTAGAGCGTCCCATAGTCTTTCTAATCCACCCCGAACATTAGCAGGCTGTACTTTTAAAACATCCTCAGGTAATTCTCTTTTAAACTGCTTCACAGCAGCTGCGTACTGCTCAAACGATTGTGCTTTATCTAATGCGCTCTGGAAATTCAACAATGCCTGATAAGGTGTTGGTTTACCAAATAAAGATGGATCTTCTGTTCTCTTACGATGTTTTGTTTTCTCATATGGCTCAAGGGCTGCTGTTATCATAGGTTGCAAAAGGACTTTGTTTGCTGCAGCCAGTTCATTTAAATTTTTCCTGTCTTTCCCTAACGCTATATCGGTGATGCCAGTCCGCAACTCCTCAATGCCTACCCCATTTTTAGCGCTCGTTTCAATCGTCTCAGATACAATTTTTTTTCTCTTTTTGAGATCTTCAATTTCTTCATTTGTAACTGCTCTTTCGGCTTCTCTATCCATTTGCGTAAGGACAATAACAATTTTAGCATTCTCACCGTGCACTTTTTGAATTGAATCTATATAGCCTTCAGCTTGCTTTAATGAAGCCTTATCACAAGAATTGATGCAAACAACACTTATGTCTGACATTGGCATATACGCATGCTCTGCTACAGACTTATATCGTTCTTGTCCTGAAACATCTGAAATAGTAAGTGGAACACCTTTTACATTTGACGTCGCTGTGAAAAACGACATACCCATTGTAGGAAAATAATCCTTAAGAAATCTTGGCATTCCTTTTAAATCCGGTTCAGCTAATAACCCACGAGCAAGTTGGGTCTTTCCACTATCCGAACTGCCATAAAATCCAACTTTTATTTTTGTTTCTACTTTATCTGTAGCCATAATTATTCTCGCAATTATTTGCCATTATGTGAATTATAGATGCATATTGATTTATTTGTTGTGAAAATGAATTAATTAAGCCAACTTGACTCAATAAAAACAAAAAATGTTGTTTCTTTTTAGCAGAACAAAGAAAGCTCCATGCCAGAAATTTTCAAGGTTATGTTTGCACCTTCCTCCAGGCTACAACTGGAGTTATATTTTTTTAGCCAGCTTTACTCAAGGCTTATCATGGTATAAAACAATCAGTTCCTTACTGGAAGCACAGCCTAATAACTCCATGGTCTTCGCTAAAGTTCCTTCTACAGTTCTATATGAAATATGCATATCTCGTGCAATTTCTTTTGAGCTTTTTCCTTGTGCAAGTAATCGTAGACAGACTGCTTGTTGTGCTGACAAACGTGTTGGTATATGCGATGATTTATGGAAAAGAACTAGATCCTTTTCATTTAAGAAAATTGGCGGGTTTTTTTCTGTTTTATTTTCAGTAACATGCTTCAAGGCGTTGAATACATGTTCTTCTAATGCATTATCATTGGTATCTAGAGAGATGTTCGCTAGATTTTCGAATAATTGGTCTCGCTCCAGGTGTAGCGTATCAAAAAAGGTTTGGAGATCAGTGGTTAATAATGGCATGGGATTTCGTGAAACACGCCCTATTTGTACGGCAGTACTTACTTGTAAAAATACGACAAATTCGGCAGACAACAATTGTCGAATACCTTCGTTACAGACAATGCTTGCATCCGTGGCTGCTACAATATGTTCTTTTGCTTGCAGTGCTGTCAATATCTCTTTTTGGCATTGGTAAAACTCCTTTAGTCCCTCTGCACTAAAAATCTCATTTAAAGTACGTCCGACATGATACTCTATTCCTAGATCCGCATCGACAAACTGCCAACCCAGTTTTTCAGCCAAAAGTTTTGCAAATAAGCCTTTGCCAGCACCAGGTAAACCGACAATAAAAATACGTTTAGGTTGATTCATCATTCTCTCCCATGCGTGGCTTCTAATAAGCTTTGAATCTACTTATAGTATAAAAACGTATTCAAATTGCAGCAATACGTAGAAATACGTATCAAAAACATGTTTTTTTATACAGAAAAATCTTTTAGTTACTCGTCTCTGCTAACATTTTTTTAACTGTTAACAAATCAAGATAGGCCTTTTTCTTATCGGCTGGGTTTCGTAAAAGATATGCAGGATGATAGCTTACGACGAAAGGGATGTTGTTGTAGCGATGTAGTGTATTACGCAATTGTTTTAGAGGCAGAGGCTTATTCAGTAAGAATTGCCCCGCAAAGCGCCCTAGGGCCAAGATCAAATGCGGTTGAATCAGCTCGATTTGACGTGCAAGATAAGAACTACATTGAGTAATTTCTTCCAACTGCGGATCTCTGTTATTGGGTGGTCTGCATTTCAATACATTGGCAATGTAGACATCTGGTTCCATCATCTCAATGCTCTGCAACATGTGATTTAGTAAACTTCCCGCTTTCCCCACAAACGGTAACCCTTGTTGATCCTCATAAAAACCTGGGGCTTCACCAATAATCATCAATTTTGCATTGGAACTACCACGGCAAAAAACGGTTTGTGTGCGCGTTTTATGTAAAGAACAGCGAGTACAGGCAGCAACTTCTTTAGCTAAAACAGATAATCCCTGTGTATCCGAAGACGGCGAGCTACGTAGCTCCCAGAGATCAATTCCCATAGCCTGTAAATAATAACGATTTAAAGTGTCTGACATAAAAGACTCATTTCACACAATAAGTGCCAGAGAACAGTTGGACGCTTATTTTCGTTTTTAATTTTTGATAAATCAATGCTTACTTAATTAAAAGATCAACTGACATCTTGTAGCCTGGATGTCGCACAGCGGAGTCCGGGGATCGAACAGGTGTAAATCTACTAATCCTGGGTTTCGCTACGCTGCACATAGGCTACGAAGCACCAAGACAACAAGAGCTATCTATATAAATTGAGTTGCTTCCTCAAGCATCACCTCACGAACCTGTGCAAATCGTGCCTCATTCCAAATGTTTTCTATAAGCAATGTCCCCTGATTGAGGCATTCCTCATAAGCAGCAAGTCCAATCAAGATGTGGGAAAATTTTATTTTTCTAAACACGCTCAACGCATCAAATAAGGTCAGACGTTCAATTGTAGATCCTGAAATATCATCACCAAACTCACCGCCAACCCCTTTAAACTTCACCTGCAACCAATCTTCCAAAGGTTGCCCCGTCATGATAAACGCGTGAGATGTTTGTGACCCACCCAGTACGCGAGTATCCAGATACTGCTGAATATCCACACAAAGAGTATTTTTCTTTAGGTACGCACATGCCTCCCTAAATAACGGGGTCAATTCAAAGGGTATGACTTGCACCATAGCGCGTAGTTCAATCAATGTCCTGAACGTATTTTGCTCCCGCACTTGCCTTTCTTTAGGATGGGCCTCTATGTGTCTATCCAGTTCAGCGACTATTTTTTTTAAACGAACTGAATGAGTTCCTGCAATTAAAATGTGCTCTTGCAACCAACGGCGTAACTCTGCAGGCAAAGATTGGGCTTGCTTGCTTGATAATGCTTTTGTTAATGCGCTATTAAAATCATCTGCAGTTAATTGATCATAGAGTTCAGCTGCTTTGATATGAAGATTGGCATGCTCTTCTTCCAGATGTTCCTCTAACATTTTTCGCTCCCAAGCATCCATTTTAGCGGCGTTGCTTAGTTCAATCATCCCACCTCCAGGTAGGAGATAAAAACCATGATGCTTGGCAAAGCGAATTTGTCCCTGTGCATTGACATTAATTCTATCCACTGCCTCATTGTTAAGCTTTCCGCCCATTTGAATCTGAATTGGGTATAATTGATTGGCAGGAGGATGAGAAATATCAAGTTGATCCAAATTAAAAAGATGAGATTTGTTCGTTTTCTCCAGATGTCTCTTTTGTGCTGTACGAAATTGTTCCCAAATCGCGAAGGTGTACTCATGAAGTGGATGTTTTAATCGCATCTGCCCCGGAATTTTACCAAACTCAAACCAAGCATTTAATTCTTCATCCATCTCCATATTATAAAAATCGAATAAAATCTCAAAATACTGTTGGTTCTCGATACGTTGCAACACATCCGCATAGCAAATCAAGGTCGCTGCATAAGCCAATACTGCATAATGCGTTGTTGCCTGACGCTTATGAGTCACCTGCCCCGAAAGCTTTTTAATGTCCGCAACTTTATTCCGCATCATGGCTTGTCGCGCTTGAGCGTCGGCTTCTTTATATTGAATCAACATCGGACCGATATCAGTAAATAACTGCACCATGATTTTCCTTATCAGATATTTAATGTCAGTTTATAACAAAAATGTAAAATTTGAACACATTGCGCAGGAATCAATTTACAATCCAATTTGGCCATATTTTATACCCACATTATGCCTATAGTTATAGATTCGCAAAATATTGCACATAATGAATGGATTTGGAATTTTCTAGAGTCTCAGCGTCGTATAGGGAAGGCGTTTTGGAAACCCAATGAAGTATATCACTACAATGGTACTTCTTTTACATTCCAACAAACCGTTTTCGCAAGGCAAAGAAAAAATGCAACCCGAGGATGCGCCTATGAAATGATATCCCCAACATGCCTGGGATCAGGGGCATTTGGGGCCGTGTTTCGCATTTCCTGCACAATAAGCCTTGGAAAAACAAATACGTTCCAGGCTAAAGACAAGCATCGAGTGGTCAAATATCAATATTCTAACAGTGCTCTATATGAGTATCAAATTGCACGTTATGCCAAACATTTGCATGTTAAAGCACCAACCGGGCCCTTTCTCGTGATGAAAGAAATGCCAGGAGAAACCCTCTCTAGCCTTTTAAGAAGACATCCACTAAGCCGCCAAGAAAAATTAGAGTTAACTAAAACATTGGCGCATGTAATCAAAGAACAACTTATTGAGCAAAAACTTCTGCATAAGGATCTTCATACGAGAAACATTTTAGTAGCTTATAATCCCCAATCATTACAAAACCCGTTTACAGCAAACATCATTGACTTTGGCCTCGCATCTTATCGCCCCGACTTAAGTATCAAAAACTACAATTTTGATGTTCAAGACTTCAGCTATATCTTCGAGATTATGTGGTTATACGAACCGGACAGACCTGAACAGATTAATCGATTATTAGAGAGCAGATCCGCTCACTTAATTGATTACCTTATTCTTGATGAAGTAGTTTTATCCCCTATTCCAAGCTTCCAAAAACAATTGGATCGCATGCTTTCTTATCTTAAAGAGTTAGCAAAAACACATAAAGAATTAGCGGAAGAATTGCGAAATAATTTATTGGAAGCGGTAAAACATTCAAGTTCGAATGAGCTAACTTTGATTAAACACACTGTCAAACAATGCCATGATATGCTAATCGAACACCACATTGATCTTCAGACCTTTCCTTATCCCATTATTACAGAACACTTAGAAAAACAAAGGCTGTTTAACGATATTTGTGACTATTTTAGTCTCCTAGAAAATAAAGGAAAATTCCTGATGAACACGCAGCAAAAAGCGGAAGGAAAAAAACTTTGTGATCTGGTACACGACTTAAGACAGAAGACATATGATGCGGCGATGAAGCCTTCCCAAGAACAAAGAGAGGCCTTAGTTGAGTGTAGCGAACAATGCAAAAGAATCGTAAAAGACAACCAAAAACTGCTGGATATTCATCGTGATTATAATTATGTTTGGGCCGAAATAGCTGTTGCTTTCTGCTCTCTAATAGTGCTCTACCCTCTAGTTGGCGGTATTCATTACCTTGCAACGGGAAGATTTAGGTTTTTTAATCAAACAGAATCGGCCGCGGGAGCCAAAAAAATGGAAAAGAATTTTAATCAGTTAAATACCATTTCGGTTCATTGAGAATACGTTTTAAAGCATTAATATTAAGTTTTTGTGTCATGATGGTTAATGATTCTTAATTATTTTGTTACTATATCCGCAGTTGTCATTATAAAAAGAATAATAGTTTATGACATTGGCAAAAAACTCAAATCCACATTCTGCAGATACTGCATTTCATGATGGCAGGTTACGCCAAGCACAGCTCAAAATGCTTGCCATGCTTGAAGTAGTAGATTCCATTTGCAGGAAGCACAATTTGGATTATTGGCTGGATGCAGGAACTCTGTTAGGCGCCGTTCGCCATCAAGGATTCATACCCTGGGATGATGATGTGGATATTGCTATGCCACGTGCCAGTTATGAACTGTTTCTACGTGTTGCCCCTGCAGAAATTCCACACTGGATGTGGTTACAAACCGTCCATAGTGACCCAGGTTACTTTAATATGGCAACCCCTTTAAAAATCAGGGATCGATCCAGTCGCTTCATTGAAAAACACGAAAAAGGTAATGAGCCTTACGTCCAAGGTATTTTTATTGATGTTTTTGTCTACGACAGCATGCCTGTAGACCCTAAACAACGAAAGCGATATAAATTCTATGCTAAAAAACTCTCACGCTTATTAAGCACCAAATACAGTAAAGTAAAAATAGGTCACTATCCTATCCTCTATAAGTTTATCGCCTCATTTTTGCCTAAACCGCTGCTTGAGTATTGTTTGCAAAAAATTATCCATCAAGCCAATACCAGCCACAGCCCATATGTAGGACGAGGTTATAATTGTGTCGGCAAAAATTTAATTAAAAAAGACGAAATTTATCCTTTGCAACGCGTTGCATTTGAAACTAAAGAATTTAATATCCCTCGAAACGCAGAAGCTTTTCTCATCCAACAATACGGTGATTATTGGCAATTACCTCCTGAGGAACAAAGGGTCATGCGGCATTGTAAAGAGCTGATTCCACATCTGGAAGAAACAGTATAGAACATCCTCCCACGAAAGTTCTCTGTGCATGTAAAACACGACAAAAAAATTTGTCATGTCCACGCAAGCGCTACTTCCAATTAGCTTTAAGTTTTTATTGAAAATTGTGATGTTATTATGAGCAATCAGAACCGTTCGGGCTGAGGAGGCGTTTACGCCGTCTCGAAGCCTATTTCAACAAGCCAACCAGGAATAACTATGTTTTGGGTTTATATTTTGAAGTGTAAAGACAACAGTTATTATATTGGACATACAGACAATTTGGACAATCGTCTATTTCAGCATCAAAATAAATTGATCCCTGGATGTTATACAAGTACAAAACTGCCTATTCAGTTAGTTTATACACAAGACTTTCCAACTCGTGAAGAAGCATTAGCTGCTGAAAGACAACTTAAGGGATGGAGTCGAAGAAAAAAAGAGGCTTTTATTAATGGTGATTGGACAGCTTTATCAGAATATTCCAAACGTTTAATTAAGTTCTAAGGCTTCGAGATGGCGCTGACGCGCCTCCTCAGCCCGAACGGTTCCGGAACTTATGGCTAATTGGACCGCACGCACGGGCATGACAAATTTCTTTGTTTTCATGTACAAAACCAATCAATAAATACAATATTGACATATAATCATGCAATCGGTTACAATTGTACTCAATATCAAACAAGCACATCTCTAAGAGGCTTAAACACATCATGGACATAATTTCTTAAGTACACCCTACGCCTAGGGCAATAACGGAAGCAGTCAAAAACACTGCCCCATTTAGAATACTTAAGAGAATTACATGATGCACAAGCCTATTCGATTTCAAAATCTTGGTCTTTCGTTCCCCCACAAAACATGCTTTGTGGACTTTAGTGGCCAAGTTTCCAACGGCAGTCGCATTGCGATTATTGGACGTAATGGCACTGGAAAATCAACCCTGCTCAAATTACTTGCAGGATTACTTGAACCAACTGATGGTGACATACATTTTCCACACACATTGAATATTGGTTATGTCCCACAAGTCATAGAAGAATATAACTCATTAAGTGGAGGACAACGTTTTCAAAAATTATTAACACGCGCATTGGCTTCTGATCCAAATCTCTTAATGCTTGATGAGCCCAGTAATCACTTGGATCGTAAAAATCGACATTCTTTGATGAGAATGCTTTCTGATTATAAAGGAACCTTGATTATGGTGACTCACGATATCGAGTTACTGCAATCCACAGTAGATACTATTTGGCATATTGAGCATGGTAAAGTGCACGTCTTTACAGGATGTTATGAAGATTACTTGCGGGAAATCACCATTCAGCGCAACGCAATTGAAGGAGAATTTGCAGAGCTGATACGTCAAAAAAAACAACTGCATGCAGATATGATGAAAGAACAAACCCGAGCCAAAAGCAGTAGAGCTCAAGGTGAAAAGCACATTCAGCAGAGGAAATGGCCAACCATTGTTTCAAACAGCAAAGCGCGGAATGCACAAGAGACTTCTGGACGCAAAAAAAGCGCCATCAGCCATAAGAAACAAGAATTGAGCCAACGTTTATCAGAGCTTTACATACCTGAAACGATTCATCCTAAATTTGCAATGCATGGAGTAGAAACAAAGCAAACGTTGGTAACCATCAGCGATGGCACTATCGGTTATGACAAAAAAAATCCTATTTTGCGCGAATTGAGCTTCTCAATCAAAGCACGAGATCGAATTGCAATTGGTGGTAATAATGGTTCAGGAAAATCCACTTTGCTCAGAGCCATTTTGGATAATCCGTCCGTAATAAAAACAGGAAATTGGACTGTCCCTCATGCTTATGAGATTGGCTACCTTGATCAACATTACACAACGCTGTCAGCAGATAAAACCGTATGGGAAACAATCAGCAGTTTCTTTATGAATAAATCCTATACTGAAATCCGGGAGCATCTAAATGATTTCTTATTTAGCAAAAATGAAGAAGTTAATGCTTTGGTTTCCACCTTATCAGGTGGAGAAAAGGCTAGGCTCTCCTTGGCACAGATTGCGGCAATGATGCCCAAAATACTTATTTTGGATGAAATGACAAACAACCTGGATAGAGAAACACGCGCTCATGTCATGCAGGTGCTCAAGGTTTATCCTGGAGCCATGATTGTTATTTCCCATGATGCTGATTTTTTGAATGCTATCCAGGTCACTGATCGGTATGAAATTAAAGATGGACTATTAAGTTCTTTATAGTTGTACCCAAAACTGAGTAAAAATTATGAATAAAAACAATATGTCACTAAACAAGTTTTTCCTGAGCCTTATAAAACCATACAGATGGTATGTTATTGGTTTATTGCTCACAGCTGCTTATTGGGGAATCAATAACGCACTCGCTCCTTATGTATTAAAACTAATTATTGATAAGGTTGCCGCATTTTCTGGTGATAAATCAGCTATATTGAATGCCATCAAACCTAATGTCATTTTATATATCGCGTTGTGGGTGTTAATTGCCGTAGACATGCGTCTTTCGGATTGGCTACGATTAAAGCTATTTCCCTACATACGATATGATCTGGTTAATCACATGTTTGCTTATTTGAATCAGCATTCACATCGTTTTTTCCAAAATAACTTTGCGGGCAGTCTATCCAATAAAATCTCGGATATGACTGCGGGCACCATCGCGATTTTTACAACCATCGATGATGCAGCAGCACAAATTGTCGGTCTTATTATTGCGATTATCAGCTTGCTGCTTGTGCAACCGATATTTGCATTGATTTTACTTATTTGGGCCATTGCTTTTTTGGGTGTCGCAATCGTTTATTTCAAACCAGTTCAAGATCTTTCTAATTTTTTTGCGACCAGTAAAACCACTTTAGTCGGAAAAATTGTTGATAGCATTAGCAATATCACCAACCTACGCTTGTTTTCCAGAGCTGCCTTTGAAAACCAAGTCATTCGCAATGCAACTCAGGATACCACAGATAAGGATCAGACCATGCAATGGAGTATCCTGAAAATGCGTGCCTATTGGGATATAAGTATTATTGTGCTGATTGCAGCCAACTTATATATGCTGGTCGTTATGTACAGTAAAGGCCAAGTATCCATTGGTGATTTCAGTTTCGTTATCTCTTTATCAATCAGCATTTTTTATAATTTATGGTATTTGGCAAGCCAATTCGTGCATTTTGCAGAAGAACTAGGTAAATGCAGACAAGCCCTAACCCTGATTTCAGAACCTCATGAGATCATGGATAAACCCAATGCACAACCGCTAGTTGTCACTCAAGGTCGTATTGAATTTAAAAACGTGAGCTTTCACTATGATGAAGGAGCCCATCTTTTTAAAAATAAATCCGTTGTGATTGAGCCTGGACAAAAAATTGGTTTGGTCGGTTTATCTGGGTCTGGAAAAAGTACTTTTGTCAATTTGATTCTTCGCTTGTTTGATGTGGAGTCAGGACAAATTTTGATTGATGGAAAAAATATTCGTGATGTCACTCAAGAATCATTACGTGAAAATATCGCAATGATTCCGCAGGATGTGACTTTATTTCATCGCACTTTAATAGAGAACATCCGTTATGGTCATATTGATGCAACAGATGCAGAAGTTATTGCCGCATCAAAAAAAGCACACTGTCATGAGTTTATTTCCAGACTTCCTGAAAAATATAATGCATTAGTTGGTGAACGTGGCATTAAATTATCAGGAGGACAACGACAACGGATTGCTATTGCTAGAGCCCTGTTGAAAAATGCGCCAATTCTGATTCTAGATGAAGCTACCTCAGCCTTAGACTCATTAACTGAAAAATTAATTCAGGACGGATTGCATGTGTTAATGCAAAGCAGAACAACCATTGTGGTTGCACATCGACTCTCTACATTATCCGAAATGGATCGCATCCTGGTTTTTGAAAAGGGTCGTATTATTGAAGATGGTTCACATGAGGAGCTGATCAAGATACAAAGTCATTACAGCCGCATGTGGAAGATGCAAGCTGGAGGATTTTTACCTGAGAAGATGTAAATTTAACATCCACAGGTAAATAAATGCAGGCTGGGCTGATAAGCCCAGCATGTAACAATGCCCATATATTTCTTTCTTAAGATCAATGGCTAAGCACTTGTTAATTGGACTTTTCGTAGGAGTTTCATGATGGACATCTTGGAAAGTAAGAATTAACTCAGCAAATACTGGGCTTAGCAGCCCAGCCTTGTGCTATTTTTGTTAACGAGTTACCTAATACCTACATGGATGACGTGGTCTACACTACGCTTCACCCAGGCTACATTCATGAACAGTGAAACACCTATTGTTTTACTTCAGCAACTGCTTTTTTGCTCTGCTCATACTGAATAATCATTTCCGTAAGTGCGTCGGGTGTCACATCATTTTTAGCGTCAATTGCTCGTTCACTCCATTTAGGAACTCGCACAGCCTTAAAAAGGCGATCTTCAGCTTGTTCAAAGCGCTTATCAAAATTGGGTGTATAAATCTTATTAAACCCTGTGATATTCCCCTCATCATCAGCATCTAACTCTACAATGGCTTTTTGAGTTGCAGTATTGGCCTCTAGTTTTGTACCTTTAATTCCATCTTCTAAGATCTTTTTAGCCTCTTCTATCGTATCAGAAAACAAAACGTCATGACCTAATGAGTATCCACAAACTTGCTCATACGCTAAGGTGTGCAGAGGAGAAACTAAGTATGAAGCCCAATCGGTAAAACTATCACCCATCTTACTGTAGGCAGGTTTAACTATTGCGTATATTTTTGTCATTTTATTCCCTAAAAATTTAAAATATATAGAAAGTCTGGAAACTAACCTCAATCTCCATTGAAGTATATTCGGTTAAATATTATCACATTTGTTCTATTTGTATAGAACTGTCTGCCATCACTTTTTATAATTACTGTAAGTCATTTCCAATACCACCAGGTAAAAAATAGACCCTAAGTTCTGTGTAATTTTTAAGACCAAACTCTTTAGAAAAATCTCTTCTGAAAACAAATGAACATTGAGAGTAATTTCCATCCACTCAACTATACTCAAAATAACCCAGCCAAAAAGTTTAGAACTTGCAGGATGCAATACTGGGCTGACAAAAAAGGAGTTTTTTATGAAAGTTAATTATTTGTTTGCTCTTTTTATTTTAATGCCACAATATGTTTTCAGTCAGACTCATGATAATGCGACCATCTTGACGATTTCACAAAACCCGGAGAATCAAAACAACAAAACCCTCACTTATTCAAATGAACTAGAATACTTAAAAAAAAATAAATCGTTTGTCCGCAGCGTTGATTACCCAACGCAAGTCATTCGTATGGAACAAGACATAGAGAATCAACAACTCCCTTGTGATGAGGTGCATAACCAAATTGATAAAATCTTAGTCCAACACATAGTGAACGAGCAATTTACTTATGCAATTTATATTAGTTGTCATTATAACCCCGAAACTAAATTAGCAACTCAATTTATTATTAGCAGTTATTTTGATCCTTTAAGTGATGAAGCAGTTGCATATTTGGAATCCTATCTCCGCGAATACAATGGCACAGATTTATTGGGAACAAAATATAAAATTGAGTCGGCAAAAGGCCTCGTCATTTCCTTAGAATTTGCAGCAGGAATGAAAAAAAAACCCAATAGACCTCCTTTCATCGAGTATCACAAAGACCGCAGCAATTTCTATTTCAAAAGTAATTATGAAATGAGAGCTAAATTATTTAGCGATATCTATCAAAATTTCTTTACTAATGATCCAAATAAAATACTTCCTTTCCTGGACAAATGGGTTTCCTCTCATGCAAGCTCCGTTTATAAAGCGGTATTAAGGGATTCAAATTATACTGAATTACAACCCGAAAAAATTTTTATCATGGAGAATAATGAGGAGCTATTTGTATCCAACTTTAAACAATACTTTGCACATTATTGTGAGCCTTATGAAAACCATAGATGTTTAAATCCTGGCAAAATGGATAATGAGCAAGTGGCATTGTGAATTATTGAATAATGTAGAAATTGTAGTCTGGGTGATGCGAAGCGGAACCCGGGTTCGGCTTCGCATCACCCAGGCTACATTTGTCTTAATGAATTAACCTAGTTCAGGCTCATATGGCGATACTTTGCGGGGCTTTAACTCGCCTTGCTCCTCGGCAATTGCTTTATCATTCACAACTTTAGTCACACATGCATCAGACCAAACATTTAAAGCAGTTTCCAACATATCAATTAAACCATAGAACGGTAAAATGACGCCCATGAGGACAATAGGAACGTTCATACTGGATAATAAACTAATACTCAAGAAGAAACATCCCATGGGAACCCCAGCGTTACCAATCGCAGCAACAGTAGCAACAAATACCCATAAAACCATTGTGCCGTAGGAAATTGGCATACCATGATTCTGCATTAAATAAATCACCGTAGCGAAAATAAAGGCAGCACAACCATTCATATTAATGCTGGTACATAAAGGTAGAACAAAACGACTTACAGCAGGCTTTACCTGTAAATTATTTTCTATAGTATTCATCGTGACAGGTAAAGTCCCTACAGAAGACTTAGAAAAAAAGGCAACGGATAATGCAGGCAGCATGGCGCGCATTGCAGCAAAAGGCTGAATCTTATTCTTTTTTAGCCATAAAGGTAAGATCACAAAACCTTGGACTAAATTTGCTAAAACAACGATCAGTAAATACTCACCTATCCCTTTGATGTCCATGCCTGAGCGCAGTTGCACCACGGTTGAGGTGATAAACCCGAACAATCCCAGAGGAATCACAGCAATAATCCAACGCGTCATCACTAAAAACATGCCGTGTGCACCACGGAAAAAACGAGTAATGGTGTCACGCGCTTGTTCATCAGGAATTTGGCGCGTCGCAATACCGATAATAATACTTAAGAACAATACCCCCATGACTTGTTGTTCAAGAAAAGGAGATAATAGATTAGTAGGTACAATATTTGCCAGATATCCCAAATAACCTAAACTACTCGCTGATTTGACTGCTTGCGCATCCAAATTAACTTGCACTGAGCTCGGTTGAATAATGATGTAAAGCAAGCAACTAATCACAGCGGCCACTATGGTAGTAGAAAAAGTATACTTAATGGTACGCTGCCAGATTTTTTTCATATACCCATCAGTTTTATAGTTTGCTAAGGTAACAATGATGGATAAAGAAATAATGGGTAGACTGATACACTTAAAAAGTTTAATAAATAAATCAGAAATTAATAGGCCAGTTTCTTTCAAAACGGCAATGTTTGACATACCACTAACGATACCCAAACCAATCATTAAAGCATAAATCACAGGAGTACTGAAAATGAGTTTTTTTTGTTGTTGATGCGCTGCGCACATGTTGGTGATCCTTAAAAAATAAGAAAATAAGCGATAAGAAAGAATAGATTAGCAGCAACAACAAGAAACCAGTTTAAAATGGGTGAGCGTTGAACGATGCTTTGCTTGATGCGAGTGAGTTAACATAAAAGCCTTACACTTAACTGATTAAAATATGTACAGTGAGAAATATTTTAACACATCCAGTTTGTTCGTCAAGAGATTTTAAAGTCTTTAACACGATCAGGGCAAAAACCAGGAGCTCTCTTACCTATATTTGCGTGCCCGAAAAACTAACCTTACAAGCGTAGGCTGGGCTGTTAAACCCAGCAATTCTCGGGGAAATTCGGTATATTGTGAAATACTAGGCTTAACAGCCCAGCCTAATTTTTCGAGCTCACATCCATTCTCGTAAATATGTACGATACTCTAACTTTTTGAAGTTCAGCAATCAATCAACCAATTCAATGCACTTGATTTGTTGTTTTAAACGAATAATTCGACGGTAAGCATCTTCAATACGCTGCTGCTCTATTCTTTGCTCAAAAACAAGCCGCTCAATCACCTCAATCACTTCTGGAGCCGTAATCTTTGCTAATTGATTCGCAAAAATAAGCATATCAGCCCCTGCATTGATGGTCATGCATAGAGCGTCCTCGAGTGAATAATGATCTGTAATGGCTTGCATTTGTAAATCATCAGCAATGATGACTCCGTCATAGCGAATAGTCTCACGTAACAAACCGTTTAAAATATCATAGGATAAAGTAGCAGGTAGTCCTTGCTTATCCAGCTGTTTATTCACGACATGCGCCGTCATAATCAAGGTTGGCTTATCAATATCTTTTACTAATTGGTAATAAGGAACCAACTCTTCTTTATGAAATGTATTAGTAACATCCACAAATCCTTTATGAGTATCTCCCAACGCACTGCCATGGCCAGGAAAATGTTTATAACAACATGCAATACCATAATGATGAAAAATATGCACAAATTTTTTAGCCAAATGAATTACATCATCAGGACTTGTTGAAAAACTACGGTGTAAACTGCCAATAATTCCTTGCTCTTCTTGTAAATGCAAATCAACAACTGGAGCGAAATTCAGATTAAATCCTAACGACTTTAGAGTAAATGCCATTTGCGTCAATTCAGCTTGAAGCGCCTCAGGTGATAATTGTGCCATATTGAGAGCGCTCATAGTGGGCATACATCCTTCAATTCGTGACAGACGATCGATAGCGCCCCCTTCGTAATCTATGGCAATTAATAAGGGTAATTCATTGTTTTTGTAATTTATTTCTGAAGAATAATGATTGAGTTGATGAGTTAGACGTTTAATTTGCGCCTGATTTCTTAAATTCTTACCGTATAAACCTGTAGAAATATCTTGATCAAATAACAGAACGCCACCTAATCCGTCGGCAGACAGCCATTCAGCAACAGGGCTTTTGTCGTGAATATCACAACCATCAAAACCCATAACTAACATTTGACCAATTTTATTTCTAAGAGTAATCATCAATCGCTCCGTCAACAAATATAGGAAAATCCTTCCTAAAAAATTAGTTAATGTTGTAGCGAGAATCATACACAAAGATAAAAAATAATGCCATTTATATCTTTTTTGGTGGTATCGCCGGAAGATCATCAAGATTGCAACTGCAATTACCTGATACATCCGGGGGTAGAGGAACCTGAGCAAAGTCATTTGGATAACACACTGTGACATTCCAAGCCGAATCACCAGGATTAATTGTATTTGGCAAAGACCAATAGTTTTTAGCTATATACGTTTTACCTTTATCACTTTCCCAAAAAACTGGAGAAAATTGAGCTCGATACATTAATTTTTGACCAGCATCACAAGGAAAAGTCTGTCGCATCCAAGATTTTCCAGCGGGTACGGTGACAGTGGTTAGGACTTTAGCAGATACTGCGTCCATTACATCTACAGATACATCATATTTTGTCCAGCAACTGTCTTTAACTAGCGTGTAGTAACATGTAATATTAGCCCAAAGAGAACTTGATAAAATAAGGCTCAAAATTAAAATAAAAGTTTTTGCTAACATAATTCAATCCTTTTAAGTAGAGCGCGCTAACAATTTATTCGGCCACAAGAGCAACAGTAAATGAACTGTTAACAGTCTCTTTAGAGCCATTTACTCATAGTATATACAATATCAATATAAATTATGTAGATAAGTTATGAATTTAGGCCTACACAAGGGTTGATTTTATTATCCGACCTGTATAAGCTTGCCCGAATCGGAGAGATGGCCGAGCGGTCGAAGGCGCACGCCTGGAAAGTGTGTATACGGAAACGTATCGAGGGTTCGAATCCCTCTCTCTCCGCCAAAACTCAATAAAAAGCGGTTATCTTATGCTGAAAGTGCCTGCCGTTTTTTATGTTTACTATTCCCATAGGTACTTTTGCAGTGATGGAACTAAAAAATTCTTATTATTGGCATGCAAGAGTATGATTATGAACAATTCATTTAGGGATATGGCATATGAAATTAATTATAATAGGAATTTTATTATCATTTAATGCACTCGCTGGTGATTATTTCCCTAAACTGACATCACAAGATCAGCCATGGTCTATTACCGCAAGTGGGGGTACCGGTAATTATCAAATCTCTTCCAGAGACAAAAGTGCTCCAATAGGACGATTAGCCCTCGCTAATGAGATGATGCTTGCAGGAAATATTGCATTAGGCTTGGAATTAGGCCTGCAAACTGGGACCCGATTAAAAATAAATATGCCCCGAGAAACGTTCCACGCGCTTAAAAAATGGATACCAATGCAAACCACTCTTGCTCCTACCCTGGATTTATTAATTACCACCAAAAGTGATCCCTTGGGAAATAGTCTTTTTTTTGCCCAACTTAAAGGTGGGCTTGCCTACAGACATTGGCGAGATGAGAATGAGCCTCTAAATGACATTTCTCAATTAGCAGGTGAAGTACAAGCCGGCTTTGGTTATCCAATTACCGCATTGGCAAGTTTGAACTTATTGTACCAAGGAATATTTAGTGGAAATGGGCCAAACTTTCATCTGGATAACTGCTCTAAAAAAGAACAGCTGTCAAGCATACCCACATTACATGCAGTGCTCTTAGGATTGTCTGTGAACCTCTAACCCCCCGGATTACGCTACTCTAATCCGGACCCATACCTCTTGGTTTTTGTTGCCTGGGTGCAGAACTACAAAACCCCTGTCTTTTAGCAACAAGTAACAATCTTGGAAAAAGTCAGATTTGAATGCCAAATGTGGCCTTTCGTAAGCTATAATGTAATCAAAATGGATCTACTTCTCTATTGATTTGCAGGGAGTATTATCATGAAAGAACAACATTACGCCTATAAAATAACCCATGGCACATCAGGTTTGAATTGCCCACATTCTGCCTTGAAAAATGATAAAATGGTGGACTTGTTAAAAGAAATAGAAAACCAGCATAGTGATGGAATATTCTGGATATTCAAACAATTTGGTGATCAGCCACAAGAACCACTGTGCATCATAGACTGCTCAAAAAAACGAATTTACTTTCATTATTCCGGTGAAGTTGAAGATTTAAAAGACGCCATAGCCAATTTAAGTCATTAACTTACTCGTTGAACGGTTTGTTTTTTTTAAATCAAAATGAATATTATTTTTTTATTTTGATTTCATTTAATTCATTATTGACTCTAGACAAATGTTTTTTTTTTAGTCACCATTCCCTTCTTTTTGTTTTTCCATAAAGAGAATGCTTATGTCTTTAAAAACCAGAATAATTATTTTAAGTTCTATCTTTTTTAATTTATTACCTTGTGCTTATGCAGCCACTGCAGCAAAGCATGTTGGAAATGATACCGCCATTCAAAATGCCGTTTTATTTTATATTAATGAATACAGACAACAACACGGCTTATCTAAACTCACCATGGATAATAATATTGTAATTCAAGCCAAACAGCACTCTCAGGATATGGCCAGCCACCGCATGTCTTTTGGCCATCAAGACTTTGGAAAACGCATTGCTAAACTGCGCTCACAAATTAAAAATACGGGTGGTGGTGCTGAAAATGTTGCATACAACTATAAAACGGCGCAAATCGTAGTCAGCCAATGGGTTCGTAGTCCAGGGCATAGAAGAAATATTGTAGGTAACTATAATCTAACAGGAATAGGCGTTGCTCGTGACAAACAAGGTAAACTTTACTATACCCAAATTTTTCTACAAACAGGCAAAGCGCCTCAAAAATATGCGACAAGAAGAGCCTACATGGCTGTTCCTTTTTTTGGTATTCAACGACATAGTTAAGCAAATGGTTTAAAGCTTTGTAGCCTAGGTGTAATATAGAGAAACCCGGTTTTCACTTCGTTTTGTCCAGGCTACATCACACAAATTTCTTATGCCTCTATTTTTTCTAATTAATTCAATACATTAATTACCCTCAACCCAACTTTAACGAAATCTTTGCAAAAAACCCGAGAAATCAAGTGGCATTAGCGCTCAGAGTGGCCTATCATAGAATCATAGACAGTACACATTGTTCAGCCAACATTATTACTTTGGGAGCCAGAGTGAGGGTGCGGTGAGCAAGCTTAGCATGTACTAAGAAGCCTAAAACACTCCAGAGGAGTCCACCTTGGTAAAAAGGACTGTACTCAATCTTACTGTCTATCCCCGATTCCATAAAAAGGCGTATTAAAATAATACGCCTTTTTTATTTGTATTGTAGCCTGGATGCAACGCCAGATGACGCAAGCACCTGAAACATCTCCGCTCATTACTTGTTCCATTGTCCTTTTTTATGTATAACCACTATAATCAAACAGTTAAACCTGAATTATAATTAAATACACGCTTTATAATGGACTTTCGTGCACATGGATATTTTATTAATCTTTCTTGTTCTAGTCTTTTTTAGCTTGTCTTTGCGGCTAATCCAATTCTTTGATTCTTTATCAAGGAGTGAGTCATGAGCTTGTACTTAACCTGCGGAATAATTGCTTTTTGTTTGTTAATCTATTTGTTAATAGTATTATTCAAACCAGAGTTATTCTAAACGCATGGATTTAATTTTAACATGGGAATGGATCCCTTATGACAAAACCTGCTTTTCTACAAATTGTCTTTTACTTGTTCTTTTTATTACTCCTTGTCAAACCATTGGGTTGGTACATGTCGCAAGTGTATCAAGGTCGTCCTTGTATTTTAGATGCTGTTTTAAAACCTTTTGAACGTCTCATCTACAAGCTTTGTGGGATTCATACTCAAGAAGAAATGGGATGGAAAACCTATTTAGCGGCCATGCTCTTTGTTAACCTAGCAGGTTTGCTGCTCGTTTATCTCGTACAACGTGTCCAATTCTATCTTCCACTAAATCCACAAGAATTCACCTCCCCATCTCCTGATTCAGCCTTTAATACTGCAGTAAGCTTTGCCACCAATACCAATTGGCAAACCTATGGTGGCGAAACAACAATGAGTTATTTTACGCAAATGTTTGCACTCACCGTACAAAACTTTATTTCTGCAGCAACGGGCATGTCATTACTCGTTGCATTAATACGTGGCCTCATAAAACATGAAAGCGAGGGCCTGGGAAATTTCTGGGTGGATATGGTGCGTGGAATACTTTATATTTTATTGCCTTTGTCTTTCATTTTTTCACTTATCCTATGCGCTCAAGGGGTCATTCAAAATTTTAAACCGTATCAGAAAATAAACCTGATACAGGCCTTTAGCTATCAACAACCTGTCACTGATACAACAGGTAAAACAGTATTAGATAGTCAAGGCAAGCCTGAAACAACCCCCATAAAAGTAACGGAACAAGTCATTCCTATGGGACCGGTAGCCTCGCAAATTGCCATTAAGCAACTAGGTACTAATGGAGGTGGTTTTTTCAATACAAACTCCGCCCATCCATTTGAAAATCCGACTCCATTGACCAATTTTCTGGAAATGGCAGCAATCTTGCTCATTCCAGCTGCTTTTTGTTTTACGTTTGGCACCATGGTTCATGATAAAAGACAAGGCTGGGCAATATTAATCGCTATGTCCATTCTTTTTGCTCCATGCTTAATACTTGAGGTTATAGTGGAACAAGCAGGCAATCCCGCATTTCAACAAATGGGAATTGATACCATAGCCCAATCCCAGCTTTATCCCGCGGGCAATATGGAAGGTAAAGAGACGCGTTTTGGTATTGTCAATTCAGCAATTTGGGCAACAGCTACAACAGCAGCTTCCAACGGCTCAGTCAACTCCATGCTTGATTCATTTACGCCTTTAGGTGGCTTGTTTCCCTTATGGATGATGCACCTGGGCGAAGTCAGCTTTGGAGGCGTTGGCTCTGGGCTATATGGAATGTTAATGATGGTTATTCTCACGGTGTTTGTTGCAGGACTTATGGTGGGTAGAACACCTGAATATTTAGGTAAAAAAATTGAACCTTATGAAATGAAAATGGCCTCAATTGCCGTGTTAATTATGCCTTTAGTTGTCCTCATCGTAACGGCTTACGCGTCGGTAACAACCTCTGGGACCAATTCTATTGCCAATCCAGGTGCACACGGTTTTACAGAAATACTTTATGCATTTACCTCTATGACAAATAATAACGGCAGTGCTTTTGCCGGATTAAATGCCGATACTCCTTTTTACAATATTGTCGGAGGCGTACTGATGCTGATTGGTCGATATTGGCTTGCTATTCCCGCACTCGCAATTGCAGGTTCGCTCGTTAGAAAAAAACGGATTCCTAACAGTTTGGGTACATTGGTCACTCATAGACCACTGTTTATCACCTTATTAGTCTGTATTGTTATTGTTATCAGTGCATTATCCTTTGTACCATCTCTGGCTCTTGGCCCAATTGTGGAGCATTTGATGCTTTGGAGGAACAATGGGTACTAAATCACATTCTCTTTGGGATTTTAGCATTATTAGAAATGCCCTGCTCGATGCATTTTTAAAATTAACCCCTCGCCTCCAAATAAAAAACCCGGTCATGTTCACCGTTTATGTGAGTTCAATTATCACTACGGCACTTTTTATACAAGCGCTGCTAGGAGATGGAGATGCGTCACCTTTGTTTATTCTAGCGATTAGTTTATGGCTGTGGTTTACACTTATATTTGCTAATTTTGCAGAAGCCATGGCAGAGGGTCGTGGCAAAGCTCAAGCACAAGAGCTACGTCGAGCACGACGAGAAATTCAAGCTAAAAAGTTGGCAAAGGCATCTAAAAGTGCAAAATTCACTATCATTCCATCAGTGCAATTACGTGCAGGGGATTTGGTTTTGGTTGAAGCTGGCGATTTCATTCCTAGTGATGGTGAGATTATTGAAGGGATTGCTTCGGTTAATGAAAGTGCCATCACCGGCGAAAGCGCCCCGGTAATTCGTGAAAGTGGCGGAGATCGAAGTGCGGTAACTGGAGGCACTCAAATTATCTCCGATTGGCTTATCATCCGCATTACTTCTAATCCAGGTGAAACGTTCTTAGATCGAATGATTGCCCTAGTAGAGGGCGCAAAAAGACAAAAAACGCCAAATGAGCTGGCATTAACAATTTTACTTGCCGCATTAACTATCGTGTTCTTGGTAGTCTGTAGCACCCTACTTTCTTTTTCAATTTTCAGTGTAGCTATCACGAAATCGGGATCAGCAATTTCAATCACGATACTTGTTGCACTTTTTGTGTGTTTAGCACCAACAACGATTGGCGGACTACTTTCCGCAATTGGTATTTCCGGCATGGATCGCATGATTCAAGCCAATGTCATCGCCCTATCTGGGCGCGCAGTTGAGGCCGCAGGTGATGTTGACGTTTTATTACTTGATAAAACAGGAACAATTACCTTAGGTAACCGACAAGCCACCGAATTTATTCCAGCAGAAGGAGTTGATGTCACAGCTTTAGCCGACGCAGCTCAATTAGCCTCTCTTGCTGATGAAACTCCCGAAGGTCGAAGTATTGTTATTCTTGCTAAAAGAAAATATAAGTTACGCGGCAGAGCACTTGCACGGTTGAATGCAACATTTATTCCCTTCACGGCACAAACACGTATGAGTGGTGCAAATCTTGGAACTCGGCAAATTCGCAAAGGTTCATCCGAGGCCATCGAAGAATACATCACTGAGTTAGGAGGTCACGTTCCTAAAAATGTAAAAACTAATGTTGAAATTATTTCGCGCCAAGGAGGAACAGCACTAGTTGTTGCAGAGGGCAAAAAAGTACTAGGCATTGTTCGCCTTAAAGACATCGTCAAAGGCGGAATTCGTGAGCGATTTGCGCAATTAAGACAAATGGGGATTAAAACCATCATGGTAACCGGTGATAACCCTCTAACCGCCGCCTCAATTGCCGGTGAAGCCGGTGTAGATGATTTTCTTGCCAATGCAAAGCCCGAAGATAAACTTAAATTGATTCGTGACTTACAAGCCCAAGGTCATTTAGTAGCAATGACTGGTGATGGGACCAATGACGCGCCAGCACTTGCACAAGCTGATGTTGCAGTAGCCATGAATTCAGGAACACAAGCCGCAAAAGAAGCTGGCAATTTGGTCGATCTGGATTCCAATCCTACTAAATTAATTGAAGTAGTTGAAATTGGTAAACAATTACTCATGACACGCGGCTCTCTAACGACATTTAGTATTGCCAATGATATTGCTAAATATTTTGCTATATTACCTGCTGCATTTGCAGGTACTTATCCCGCACTGAATGTCCTCAATATCATGCATCTTAATACGCCACAAACTGCGGTACTTTCCGCCGTAATCTTTAATGCAGTAATTATTGTTTTTCTCATCCCGTTAGCCTTACATGGAGTAAAATACCGACGGCTTCCTGCAGCCCAACTCCTTAGAAAAAACGTAATTATCTATGGGATAGGTGGATTAATCGTTCCATTTATTGGCATTAAACTGATTGATATGCTCTTAACAATGTTGGGTCTGATAGGATAAAAAAATGATTATAGATGCCCTAAAACAAATCAAAACAGCCTTAATCTTCCTACTACTCTTTTCACTTCTGACAGGCATAATCTATCCTGCACTTGTTACTGTGTTAGCACAAATATTTTTCCCTTATCAAGCAAATGGCAGTTTGTTACAGCACCATGGCAAACCGATTGGCTCTGCACTTATTGGACAATACTTTGATGCACCTAATTATTTTTGGGGAAGGCCTTCGGCCACTACCCCATTTCCCTATAATGCAATGAGTTCTTCAGGTTCAAATATGGGTCCTTCCAATCCAGAGTTTTTGGATACCGTAAAAAAACGACTCACTAAACTTCAGCAATACACTGCAGCAAATCAAAATGAAACGACCAAGCACTTAACCCCAGTGGATTTAGTCACTGCATCTGGTAGTGGGTTGGACCCTGAAATAAGCCCGCTCGCAGCCTTTTATCAAATACCTCGTATTGCCAAAGCACGCAATATTTCAGAACAAGAAATTCAAGTATTAGTCAATCAATTCATAAAAAAACGTACCTTGCATCTTTTAGGAGAACCTCGAATCAATGTGTTGGAGCTTAATTTAGCTCTAGATCATATAAGGACTACTAAATGACTGATAATCGCCCGGATCCCAATGCATTATTACAACAGGTTATAGAAGAGGAACAGCAAAAACAACGTGGCAAATTCAAAATTTATCTTGGTGCCGCACCAGGAGTAGGAAAAACGCACTCCATGCTACTTGAAGCAATGCAAGAACAGGCTAAAGGATTAGACATTGTAGTAGGTATCGTCGAATCACATGGACGAATTGAAATTGAAGAAATACTTAAAAACTTTGTCGTCTTGCCTAAAGTAACGATTGATTATCACGGAAAACAAATACAAGAGTTTGATCTGAATGCTGCCCTGAAAAGAAATCCGGGATTAATTCTCATGGATGAAATGGCCCATACCAATGTGAGTGGTGTCCGCCATAAAAAGCGCTGGCAAGACATTAAAGAATTATTGGACCGTGGAATTGATGTGTGTACAACCCTTAATGTGCAACATATAGAAAGCCTCAATGATGATGTCTCCCAAATCATTCACGCCCCTGTTCAGGAAACTGTTCCTGACGCTATGATAGAACGAGCCAATACAATTGAGTTAGTCGACCTAGCCCCAGAAGATTTATTAAAGCGCCTGTCCGAAGGGAAGGTCTACGTTCCCAAACAAGCACGCCTCGCAGCAGAGTTTTATTTTCGCAAAGGTAACTTGATGGCGCTACGTGAATTGGCATTACGTACTTTAGCAAAACGAGTTAATACACAGGTGCTTTTATACAGGCAAGGCCAAGGTATTAAACACATCTGGCCCATCATGGAAAAAATACTTGTTTGCGTTGGCCCAGGGCCCGAATCACATAAATTGATTCGCGCTGCCAAAAGGATGGCAACCAGCCTACAAGCCGATTGGATTGCAGTATATGTTGATTCTACTCGAACTCAATTATCCATAACGCAACGAAACCAAGCCATAAGGAATTTATTTTTTGCAGAACAGCTAGGTGCCGAAACCCATATTTTAATGGCTTATGACCTTGTTAAAGAAATTATCAATTTTGCTCGTGAGCAAAATGTCACCCTAATTATGATCTGCAAGCAAATTCGTACACGCTGGAAAAATTTTTTCTTTCGTAGTTTGGCCGATGAAATTTTACGCTATAGCGGTGAAATTGATGTGTATACCATAACTATGGCATCAAAAAGATCAAGAGAAAAATCGCCTCTCAAACCACAGACGTCTTGGTTCTACTATCTTTTATCAACCAGCATTGTCGCCGTCACGACATTGGTTAACTATTTCATTTATCCTCTGGTCAACGAAACCAGTATAACCCTAGTTTATTTAATAGGAATGATTTGTATTGCCTTATTAGGCCTTACAGGACCTGCAATTTTAGGAATTTTTCTCAGCATTTTTATTTATGATTATTGGTTTATTCCGCCTTACTACAGTTTTTTAATCGCACAATCCGATTATTTCTTCACTTTACTTATGATGTTCATTATGGCACTAATTATCTGCCAATTAACTTTAGTCACCCGCCGCCAATCAGAAATTGCGCGTCTTGCAGAATACCAAACATCCGTCTTATATACCTTAAGTCGCAGGTTATCAAGAACGCGGGGAATAGTCAGACTACTAAGAACGGGAGTCAATTTTATTTCAGAAATTTTTCACTGTGAAATTATCGCGCTCTTACCCAAGAATGAGCGCCTTGTCGTGCGCGCCAGAGCACAATCACATCAAGAATTAGATGAAAAAGAATACAGCATTGCCCAGTGGGTATTTGAACTAGGACAAAAAGCAGGCTCAGGAACTGATACGCTCTCATTTTCTAATGCATTGTTTATACCGTTACTTGGCGCCCGCGGGACAATGGGCGTTTTGAGAGTCCAACCTACTAAGAATGGTGATTACATGACACCTGAAAAAATACAGCTTCTAGAGTCATGCGCCAATCAAATTGCATTGGCTATCGAGGTAGACAGTTTGCAGGAAGAACAAAGTAAACCAAGCAATCCACCTACTTAGTTACAAAAAACATCCATACTAGATTTGTCAAAATCTAACTTCCACTATAGAAAATCAGTCTAAATTACAATAGGATAATGAAATATTTAGGTAAAAAGGATTTACCCCATGATGATTGCAACCCTACTAGCACCAGGTAATGAAACTCGAGTAGCTATCACGCCTAACTCGGCAAAACACTTTATCAAGTCAGATTTTGAAGTCGCTATAGAAAAAAATGCAGGACTCGCTGCAAGTTTTAGAGATCAAGATTATGAGCACGTTGGTGTATCGATTCAGAATAAAAATAACATATTGGAAAAAGCCAACATCCTGCTTTGCATTAATGAACCTGATCCCAAAGATCTAGAGGGTTTATCTCAAGGCGCTTTGGTCATAGGTCATATCGATAATGAGCCAGAAAGCAAATTAATTACCTGGTGTAAAGAAAATCAAATTACACTGGTTTCAATGAACCTTATACCGCGCATCAGTCGTGCCCAAAGCATGGATAGTCTATCCTCACAAGCAAACTTAGCAGGTTATAGAGCGGTCTTAGAAGCATGTTCCCAATTTCATCGAGCAATTCCTATGATGATGACAGCTGCAGGAATGATTCAACCGGCTAAAGTGCTTGTTCTCGGTGCTGGAGTCGCAGGGTTACAGGCCATAGCTACAGCCAAACGTTTAGGTGCCGTAGTTTATGCATTCGACGTACGCCGTGCAGCAAAAGAACAAGTTGAAAGTTTAGGCGCAGAATTTATTGAAGTAAGTCAGGATCAAGACAATGAAACTAAAGGCGGGTATGCCTCTGAAATGAGTGAAGAATATAAAAAACTTCAAGCAGAACTTATTGATCAATACGCTAAACTAGCCGACATCATTATTTCCACAGCCTTAATCCCTGGTAGAAAAGCACCTATATTATTATACCAAAAAACTGTAGCGCAAATGAAACCCGGTTCGATTGTCGTTGATCTTGCAACCTCCCGCGGTGGAAATTGTGAAGTCAGTGTTGTTGATAAAACAGTAAAACATGGGGAAATAACCATCATTGGTGTAAGTAACATGGCAGGACTAGTGCCAGCTACTGCAAGTGAGCTTTATGCCAATAATCTAGTACATTTAATTAATCTATTGGCCCAGAACCCACCCGAAATTACATTAAACCCCAACGATGAAATTATTCAGCAGGCAGTACTTTGTCATCAGAATCAATACCTACCGTTCCAGGTAAAAAAGGAGACGCAAAATGCATGAGATGAACTCTCTCGGAAATCCATACATTGCCATACTGACCATTTTTGTTTTGGCCTGCTTTGTTGGATATTATGTGGTTTGGAAAGTCACTCCAGCACTACATACCCCGTTAATGTCGGTGACCAACGCCATATCAAGTATTATCGTTTTAGGGGCACTTATTGCGGCGGGTAGCCAGCTCACAGGGAAGATCACCTGGATTGGGGGTCTAGCAATATTTATTACCTCAATTAATATTTTTGGTGGATTTGTTGTAACCCAACGTATGTTACGTATGTATAAAAAATAAGGATGATTTTTTATGACAACTCTGGTTCCTTTATTTTATTTATTATCAGCTGTGTGTTTTATATTAGCGCTAAAAGGTCTAGCTAGTCCTGCATCAGCACGCAGGGGAAATCTTTTAGGAATTGCCGGGATGATCCTTGCAGTAGGTTCGACCTTGATGATGCCGACAACATATCATCAGCCCCTACTTATTGGTTTAATCATCGCAGGGGGTATCATAGGAACCTACATTGCCTACAAAATTAATATGACAGCCATACCGCAACTTGTCGCAGCATTCCACTCATTAGTGGGGATGGCCGCAGTTTTAGTTGCTTTTTGTGCGTTCCTATCCCCTACTTCTTTTCATATTGGCGATCCAGGAGCAATTGCCAAAGCAAGCCTCGTCGAAATGAGTCTTGGTTTAATTATCGGAGCCATCACTTTTTCAGGCTCAGTCATTGCTTTTCTCAAATTGCAAGGCATTATGTCAGGAGTCCCCATTAAACTCATGGGTCATAATAAGATTAACCTAATTGCAGCATTAGTCATCCTCATTTTATTTGTCTTGTTTTTAATGAATCAAACACTCACACTGTTTAGTGTAATGGCTGGGATAGCCTTTTTACTGGGTGTATTACTCATTATTCCTATTGGTGGCGCAGACATGCCTGTGGTTATATCCATGCTGAACTCGTACTCAGGATGGGCCGCAGCAGGTATTGGATTTACACTCAGCAACCATTTACTGGTGATTACAGGAGCTTTAGTAGGTGCGAGTGGAGCCATTCTGAGTTACATTATGTGCGTTGGAATGAATCGTTCTATTTTTAATGTGATTTTTGGCGGCATCCAATCATCAGGGAGCCATTCGCAGGCTAATGCAACCAATGAATCGCGCACAGTACGACAAGGTAATGGTGAAGATGCTGCATTCCTCTTAAATAATGCAAAAGACGTAATCATTGTGCCTGGATATGGCATGGCCGTAGCGCATGCGCAACATGCTGTTAAAGAATTGGTTGATGCCCTAGAACACCGCAATATCAAAGTTCGTTTTGCAATCCACCCTGTTGCTGGTCGTATGCCTGGGCATATGAATGTGTTACTTGCTGAAGCCAATATTCCTTATGATAGAGTTTTTGAACAAAGTGAAATTAACCGAGACTTTGCAAGCTGTGATGTAGCGTATGTTATTGGAGCGAATGATATAACCAATCCCGCAGCAAAAACGGATCCGAGTTCGCCAATTTATGGCATGCCAGTCTTGGAAGTAGAGAAAGCAAGAAATGTATTATTTGTTAAACGAAGTATGGCTCCAGGCTATGCAGGAGTCGAAAACGATTTGTTTTATCATGATAATACATACATGCTTTTTGGTGATGCTAAAGCAATGACCGAATCGATTGCAAAGGCTTTGGAGGCATTATAGTAGATATATCTGCTATTTGAACATGGCAACATATGCGTGCCCGAAAAACTCCTGTATGCCTCTAGCTAATGTTTATATTAGCTGAGACCACTTTTTCGGGGACGTTCACGGACACGCATACGTTTACGTACATAAACCAAGATTCCACTCGATATCCAGCCCTATAATTCTACTATTCAATCTACGAATATTCGTTTGCCATACCTATGAAATAAGGGTATCTTAGCTCGTTTTACTGTTACGGAGTTATATAATGCTACGAAAACTTGGACTTGGCTTGTTGTGCGTCGCTGCATCTTTAAGTACAAACGCGTATTCTACAGAAAGTCATTTACTCCAACGAGGAGTCACTATTGAATATGAATTGCCGAGTAATGATCCGCAAATATTTCTTAACTACCTATTTTGGCCAGTAGAAGCCAATTGCAAGATCGCTACAGAAGACGAAAGCGATGAATTTGTAGTTACAGCATTAGCTAAAAAAGGAAAGGTTAATGACGTCAGTTTGTCAGCTGGAGATTCTTTACGAATCACCGTCCATCCAGGTGAAAATCTGAAGATAAGTGCCGAATCTGGTGCAAAAGTTGAAATCACAAATTTTGGTCAACATACAGTTAAAGCAATTTGTACCGCATAATCATTTAATTATATTGTAGCCTGGGTGCAGCAAAGCGGAACCCGGGCTACAATAAACTCTAATGTTCTCTTGTCGCATGAAACTTAATTTTAGGATAACGCTCTTCAGCCATTGTTAAATTAACACGCGTTGGAGCAAGATACATCAAAGCATCGCTTCCATCTAAAGCCAAATAATCATGTGCTTTGGTTCGAAACTCACTCATTGCCTTATCATCATCAGAGTAAACCCAACGTGCACAAGCGACATTCACTGTTTCATAAATACAATCCACTTTATATTCATGTTTTAAGCGATGAGCTACCACGTCAAATTGCAACACACCCACTGCTCCCAGGATTAACTGGTTGCTATTTAATGGTCGAAATACTTGTGTTGCACCCTCTTCAGATAATTCAATCAAACCTTTTAATAACGCCTTACTCTTTAAAGGATCTTTTAGACGCACCAACCGAAACAGCTCAGGGGCAAAATTAGGAATACCAGTGAATTTTAATTGCTCTCCTTGAGTAAAGGTATCACCTATGCGAATGGTTCCATGATTATGTAAACCAATAATATCACCAGGTAAAGCAACCTCTGTATGTGAGCGATCACCCGCCATAAAAGTTAATGCATTCGCAATTTGCACTTCTTTACCAATACGTAGGTGATTGAGCTTCATTCCTTTTCTATAAGCTCCGGAGCAAATTCGTAAAAAAGCAATTCTATCCCTATGCTTGGGATCCATATTAGCCTGGATTTTAAACACAAATCCGCTGAACGCATTTTCATCAGAAGATACGATACGCTCTTGGGCTGTCCGCGGTTGTGGACCTGGAGCATAGCGTACGTAATCATCCAATAATTCTTTAATACCAAAGTTATTAATCGCAGAACCAAAATAGACTGGTGTCATTTTACCTGCTAAATAAGCTTCCAAATTGAACTCATGAGAAGCCCCCTTTACTAATTCAATTTCTTCACGCAACTCTTGGGCGCTTTCGCCCAATATTTCATCCAGCTGAGGATTATCCAAGCCTTTAATTTGCATTGCTTCTTGTTTTTGTGCATTTTTTCCAGGTTGATATAGATAAACGATATCTTCATAGCGATGATAAATGCCTTTAAAACGTTTGCCCATACCTACAGGCCAAGTAACCGGAGCACATTGAATCCCTAACACAGATTCAACCTCATCCAGCAAATCAATAGGCTCACGGCCTTCACGATCCAGCTTATTAATAAAAGTCATAATCGGTGTATCGCGCAAACGACAGACTTCCATCAATTTAACTGTTCTATCCTCAACCCCTTTAGCGACGTCAATAACCATCAAGGCAGAATCTACTGCCGTCAAAGTACGATACGTATCCTCAGAAAAGTCCTCGTGTCCTGGGGTATCTAACAAATTCATGACATGTTGATTATGTACAAACTGCATTACCGAAGTAGTAATAGAAATACCACGCTCTTTTTCCATTTCCATCCAGTCTGAGGTCGCATGCCGATCGGCTTTACGTCCTTTTACAGTTCCAGCCAATTGAATTGCACCTCCGAACAAAAGTAATTTTTCGGTTACAGTTGTTTTACCTGCGTCAGGATGAGAGATAATTGCAAAGGTGCGTCGTGTATTAAAATCCTGATAAAAATCGGACATGAAGTTCTCTAAATATAATATGATTGTATGTAGTGAATTTTAAGCCATTCCTGAACAAATACAAGACGAAGCCAGTGTTTCTAAGGCAAACACTACTCGAAAAGAGGCGATTTACCTGAATAAAACGGGATTTAAATAGTCTTTACCCCTTAAAAACGCTATGATTAAGCAAATTCATGGATAAAAATTTATAGGAGATAGTTGCTCATTATGAAACGCTGCGCTTGGGTTGGGACTGGCAAACCTTATTATGAAGAATATCATGACAAGGAATGGGGCATTCCCGTACACGATGATCAAAAACACTTTGAAATGCTCATACTTGAAGGGGCACAAGCAGGTTTGAGTTGGGAAACCATACTCAAACGGCGTGAAGCATACCGCAAGGCATTCAAACAGTTTGATCCTCATGCTGTGGCAAAAATGAGCGATGAAGAATTAAACAACTTGCTTCATGATTCCGGGATTATTCGTAATCGTCTTAAAGTTTTTTCAGCACGCAAGAATGCCATAGTATTTCTGCAGATCGCCCAAGAATTTGGTTCTTTTGATAACTACATTTGGCAATTTGTAAATGGAAGTCCCAAAATAAATCATCCCAAAACACTTCAAGAAGTCCCAGCACGTACAGCTGAATCTGACGCCTTATCCAAAGACTTGAAAAAAAGAGGGATGAGTTTTGTCGGCTCAACAATTATGTATGCCCACATGCAAGCAGTAGGTTTGGTTAATGATCATGTTATCGATTGTTTTTGCAAGAATCGCGAGCACAGTGCATAGATTATGGAAAAAAATAAACTGATTTCAACAACGCACTTCGACGTGAACGTATGCGTACCCCAAAAGTATGAACGACCGCTCATCTAAGAAGACATTTTTTGCAAAATGTCTTCTATGGGCAACCCCATCACATTGTAATATGAGCCTTTTATTTCTTTAACAAACGTATCATACACATTCTGAATGCCATATCCTCCCGCTTTATCAAAGGGATCACCTGAATCAATATAATTTTGTATTTGCTGCTCTGTAAGCGTATGAAACGTAATATGGGTTGTCACACAATCAATCCACCATTTTTGCTCGGGTAAAAAAACTAGAGCATAGCCAGTGTAGACCTCATGCGAGCCACCACTTAACATGCACAGCATTCTATATGCATCTTCATGGTCGCGAGGTTTTTCTAAAATATGATTCTGATAAGCCACGGTAGTATCTGCTGCCAGAATTAAATCCGCTGAACCTGTTTCAACTTGTGATAAAATAGCTTGTGCTTTTTCCCTGGCAAGTCGCGTGACATATCCTTTGGCTTCTTCGTTTTTTTGTTGAATTTCTTCAATATTGGCTGGCATAACAACTGCAGACAGCCCATGCTCTTGCAAAATTTGCAAGCGTCTTGGGGAAGCACTGGCCAGAATTACTTTTAATAGATGATTCATTTTCATAGGTTTTATTTTTAGTTTATCCTAAATCAGCTCATGACTCTTTAACAAAGAATCTAAAAATAAAACCATTATACATACTTTATTTCTTGATCGCCGCAACAAACATCCATAGTGCGAGAATCGCTGTAATAATCAACGCAATAATACTGGCTGTCATTGAAAAATTGTGGCCTGCTACAGATACTTTCCAATGATAAATAATACGTAAAACATGGAGTACGGCAGCTAAAGCAAGAATAATTCCGGCAACAGTTAAAGGTGCTCTTTTATTCATTTTTTTCTCCGTCCATGATTTCTACCCCTAATTATAGACGAATTATGCGTTCATTTTTAATTATTGTTTGCATGTAATCGTGACGCATGAAACATTAAATGCTCTTCGATAAAGCTCGTGATAAAATAATAGCTATGATCATAATGCTCATGCATACGCAGTTTCAGCTCAACCCCTGCCTTCAAGCAAGCTTCCTGAAATAATTCGGGTTTGAGTTGCTCCTTTACAAAAGGATCCTGCTTCCCCTGATCAATTAAAATGTGTTGGTGCGGCCATCCTCTATCTATGATCAGTTCGCACGCATCATACTCTTTCCATTGATTTTTATTGTTACCCAAGTAACCTGTGAGCGCCTTTTGTCCCCATGGACATTGAGATGGAGCACAAATAGGTGCGAATGCAGAGACCGAATGATATTGCTTAGGATATTTCAATGCGAGAGTAAGCGCGCCATGCCCTCCCATTGAATGGCCGAAGATTCCGCAGGCTTGATGATTCAGCGGGAACTGTTGTTGCAACAGGCCAGGTAACTCCTCATGTACATAAGTTGCCATCTGATAGTGTTTTGACCATGGAGCTTGTGTGGCATCTACATAAAATCCGGCGCCAATACCAAAATCATAATGCTCCTGATCACCTGGCACATGAACTCCTCGTGGGCTAGTATCGGGAACAACCAGCGCAATACCTAATTGAGCAGCAACTCTTTGTGCACCAGCTTTAGTAATAAAATTTTGCTCTGTACAGGTTAGCCCAGAAAGCCAATACAATACAGGCACACTTTGTTTCTGTGCTTGAGGTGGTAAAAAAAGACCAAAACGCATCGTACAATGGGTCGAATCGGAGTGATGGGTATAGACCCGTTGAATACCACCAAAGCAATAATGTTCTTCAATAAGTTCGATAGTCATTTAATTTACTCCCCCAAACACACTTTAAAACGTGAGCACTGTACGGATTGATTGCCCTTGGCTCATTAAATCAAAAGCCTGATTAATCTCTTCAACAGGAAGAACATGGGTAATTAAATCATCTACATTAATTTTCCCTTGCATATACCAATCAACAATTTTAGGTACATCAGTGCGCCCACGTGCCCCACCAAATGCCGAGCCCTTCCATACCCTGCCTGTAACCAGTTGGAATGGTCTCGTAGAAATCTCCTGTCCTGCTCCAGCAACCCCAATCACAGTGCAAACGCCCCAACCTTTATGGCAGCACTCCAGTGCCTGGCGCATCAGCGTTACATTCCCTACACACTCAAAACTGTAATCAGCCCCTCCCTTAGTCAACTCAACAAGATGGGGTACTAAATCATTGCCGAGCTCTAAAGGATTAACAAAATCCGTCATGCCCATTTTTTCTGCCAAAGCCCGGCGCTGAGGATTAAGGTCGACCCCTACAATCTGCTCTGCACCAACCATGCGTGCACCTTGGATCACATTAAGCCCAATACCTCCCAAACCGAAAACAACAACCCGAGATCCAGGAGTCACTTTTGCAGTGTAAATAACAGCCCCAATACCTGTAGTCACACCACAGCCGATGTAACAGACTTTCTCAAAGGGAGCATCTTCGCGTATTTTAGCCACAGCAATTTCAGGTAAGACAATATAATTGGCAAACGTTGATGTCCCCATATAATGGAATATTTTTTTGCCATTAAGACTGAAACGACTCGTTCCATCAGGCATTAGCCCTTGACCTTGTGTTGTGCGAATTGATTGGCAAAGGTTGGTTTTCTGGGAAAGGCAATATTCACATTGACGGCATTCAGGAGTATACAAAGGGATCACATGATCACCTGGCTTAACGGAAGTAACCCCCGCCCCTACATCGACAATAACACCCGCACCTTCATGTCCTAAAATCGCTGGGAAAAGACCTTCAGGATCATCACCAGATAAAGTAAACGCATCCGTATGGCAAACACCTGTAGCTTTAATTTCAACAAGTACCTCACCCTTTTTAGGCCCTTCTAATTCAACCATTTCAATTGCTAATGGCTTTCCAGCCTCATAAGCTACTGCCGCCTTGACTTGCATCACCCCTCCCGTAACGATGGAAACATCATCTCAATTAACCGTAATCACGTAATTTCATTGAATCTAGGGTCTGTAAAACAGACTGAAAAGAGATAATTTAAATGCAGATGCCCCTCTTTAGCAATGAAAACCAGATCTAAAGTACAACTTATCAGTTCGCATTTATTTCCATTTAGTATTATTTTATACTTAGAGGCCAAAGTAATACTAAAGAGATTAAATAAGTCTCAACTATAGGAACTAGAGTATGATCATTCATAGTGAATTTAAGCCCGCATGGTGGCTCACCAATATGCATGGCCAAACTCTGTATCGAACGCTAACTCATCGTACAAATGCCATTGTCGACGCCTATGAACGACTTGAGTTGCCTGATGGTGATTTTATTGATTTAGCCTGGCGAACTAATGGATTAAAAAATGATGCGCCTTTAATTATTCTTTTACATGGATTAGGTGGCAGCGAGAACTCTGCTTATGTTGCAACCTTATTCGATGCATTCAATGAATCAGGTTATCGCGTTGTTTTGATGAACTTTCGTGGGGCAAGTAGAGAACCGAATCGCCTGCCACGTTTTTATCACGGAGGTGATACCGCTGATTTAGCTTTTTTGCTCAATACAATGAAACTTAGGGATCCTACAACCAAAAAAGCAGTGGTAGGTATCTCTTTGGGTGGCAATGTACTCCTTAAATGGTTAGGCGAAACAGGCTCTCAATCTCTAATTGATGCTGCCGTTGCAGTTTCGGTGCCGTTCCAACTAAAAAACGTGGTTCAGAAAATAAATAAAGGATTTTCTCGCGTGTATCAAAACCATTTGTTAGAAAAATTGCGCACGGTTTTTTTACAAAAGTTGGATGTTGTAAATGACCAATTACCACTTTCAAAACAGAGGCTTTATTCAATCAAATCCCTATATGAATTTGATGAACAAGTCACCGCCCCATTGCATGGGTTTGCCAGCGTAGATGAGTACTATCAAAAATCCAGTTCACGACAGTATCTCCCTCAAATCCAAACCCCTACGCTAATTATTCATGCTCAAGATGATCCTTTTATGACATCTGACATCCTTCCAACGTCCAAGGAATTATCTCCTGATATTCTCTTAGAATTGAGTCAATATGGAGGTCATGTAGGATTTATCGCCGAGAAAAGACAAGGTTGGTTAGAACAACGCATTCCTAATTTTTTAATGGATTATTTACTGGTTCCTACTTATAGAAAAAATTAATTAATAACAACTCATTGCCTAAACAAGGCAACCAATGTTTTTTTAAATGAGTTAAGCAAAGCCAATGTTCCGACTTCAACTACTTGTTGCATTATCTTGCCACTCCATTGCTTTCGTGCCGCTTTCCACCCTATAAAAAAAGCAGAAACAAGCAAGAGCAAAGTAGCTATGTGGCAACGTGTTACCTTGCTTTTTGCAAAATACGCTTGATGCCCAGCCACTTCATTTTTCTGAGACAGTAACATCCTGTCCATCTGCGCAATTTGTGCTAGTATCTGCTTTCTCGAGTTGTTCATGTTCTACACTCTTTTCGGAAAAATATTCTCGTGTCTTAGGAAAACTCATACATTTTAAGTTAAAAGATAAATACTTAAGCAATCCAAGTAAAAATCCTATGTTGAGTAATAAAACCAGGGAAATGGATAACAGAAAACGATTAGAAGCCCAAAACGCTAAATACCCTACTAAGAACATTGCAGTTAACCATAGTGTAATTAACACCACAAACAGCATGCATATGTTCAGTAATAAAGGAAAAACGCTGAGCCCAGCTAGTTTTGCCTCAAGACGCATTAAAGACCAGGCTGTTTTAATAACAGATACTTTTGCAGCAACTAGAGCTTCTAACTGTTTTAAAGCTTCCATTACTTTTTCATTAGCCGCGATAATAAGTAGCCGATTCCGCCAGCGATTAACACAGAGGTCAATGGATTATCCTGTATTTTCTTTGCCAAACGATCAGAGTACTCTTTGACATTGTCTTCCACTTCATTAGCCTTAGATACCCCATCCTCATACAGTTGATTTACCCGTTTTTTCCCTTCGGTCAATAATTGGCTAGCAGCTGCTTCAAGATGATCTCTAGGAGTATATTCGTGTTTCTCATTGGAGCTTTTCATGTTAATGCCCTCCTTAGTTAACAATACGCCCTATCATAAAATGTCGTGTAACTTAATATATTAAATATAGTTATTGAATGAGATAAATCAATAACTATTTCCCTTTTTATTATGCAGTATTTTTTAAAATACCCTAAAAAAACGTTTTTTTATCAATTAGTTACTCTATAGTCGCTTAATCAAGAATAATGCCCTGAAAATGAGACTTTAAATTGGGCAAGTTGATTAAAATAAAAAAAAACAATACAATAAGCAACCATGATTAATAATGAGTAAACACTGATGTACTTAATGATTCTACATAATTTACAGCGTTTAGAGGAAGCTGCAAAAACTTATTACCTAAACAAAACCCAATATTTGGGGCAACAACTTTCCTTTGATTTTGTTTTTTTTATGGATGTTTATCACTCCATTAAATCAATGCCGTTGGACAGCAAAAAAATTGAATTGATGGAGCGTTTTCACAAAAATGCGTTCACACCTGTCTCTACTTTTCATCCTAAACTTAATTACTTTTTTAATTTTACAAATGATATTGCTCATTACGGACCATTAATTACACAATTAGACTCGCTACACAAACAAGCAACCGATCTCTTCAACCATTATTTTGATATAGAAAAACCTCTCTTTGATTGGCCAAGCTTTCATGATGCTCGCGCCCAAATCAGCAATATGACTCAAGACGCAGATAAACTCCAACTCATGCAATTATTTGAAAATGTAGTAATAACCATGAGTCAAATAGAACCTAAAACATATGCAAACTTTAGTTTTGCACCTGAGCTCGAAGAGAAAACAGGCTACCAACACAATTAAAATATATCCTGCCCAGAATACTTGTTATGAGCGTACTATCGAAATGAGATTGAGTACGCGCTCAAATACTACAGCAAGTAAAAATAATCAGCTTGTAGATTGTACGTAATAAACTATATTTTATTTAAGCGATAATTATTGGAAGACATATGAAATAAGGAGATAAGTATGTTGAATATTGATACAGAAACGATTCGTGATCTTCTTGATAAAGCACGACAGTTTCAAGCAAAAGAAGAGGTTAGTTTTCCTGAAGTCACAGAGGAAATGGATGCATTCTACGTATTGGCAGATTATCAAAATGATCCTGTTTATCAAGAAACTGTTGAATACATTGATAATTTACGTCTCGACCAACAAGCAACTTTAGTTGCCTTAATGTATTTAGGCCGTGGAGATTACACTCAGGACGAATGGGAAGATGCATTTAATTTTGCTCAGGAAGAAATGACTGATCATACCGGTGAATATTTATTATCCAGACCTACAGTCGCAGATGATATTAGCCGTGGTTTAAATATGTTAGGTATTGCGCCAAACGAATAGTTCTGCAAGGAGATGGCAATGCCCTTCGTTAACATAGGGACCTCGGGATGGAGTTTTAATGGCTGGAAAGAAATTTTCTATCCTCCATCTCTTGCAGAAAAAGATACGTTGGCATATTACTCCAGTGTCTTTGGCTCAGTAGAGCTCAATAGCAGTTTTTACCGCATACCCTCTCCAACATCCATTGAAAAATGGAAAGAAACCACTCCAGATCACTTTATTTTTTCGTGTAAAGCAAGCCGCTATTTAACACATATAAAAATGCTCAAGGACGTTCGGGATACAACTCTTTACTTTCTGCAGGTAATTGAAGGATTAGAAGAAAAACTAGGGCCTGTTTTATTTCAACTTCCGCCTTATTGGCCTTTTAATCTGGAGCGTCTGGAACAGTTTATTGAGACCTTACCTACATCATTTCACTATACGTTTGAGTTTAGAAATAAAAGTTGGTTACGTCAGGAGGTCTATGATTTACTTGCTAAAAAAAATATTGCGCTGTGTTTTTATGATTTTAAGGGATATCAGTGTCCAGAGATTATCACCAGTGATTTTATCTACTTACGATTACATGGACCACATCTCGAGCCTTACTCCGGTAATTATGAAGAAAAAACCCTACTCAGCTATGCCCATAAATTTGCCACATGGCAGCAACACGTGAAACAAATTTTTTGCTACCTCGATAATGATGAAAAAGTAGTTGCCCCTCATGACGCACAAGTACTGGAGCGATTAGTACGATTGACATTTAATAATCTTGATCAATAATTTACTGCGTTTGTGTTTTATTAGGGATGATAAATGAACAGTGACAAACAATACCAACAAAAATTACGTTCGGCAAAGGAAGCAGTAAATCTGATTCCGTCAACGGCTGTAATTTCCATGGGCATGCGTGTTTCGACTCCTCCCGCCTTATGCCATGCTCTTGCTGAACGTGCAAAAGCAGGCGATCTCAAGGAGGTAAAGGTCTACTATCTTCGCTGTGGTGATGTGGCTCTAAAGACAATTTTTCAAGAGGAATTGCTCCATATTATTAGACCCTACTCTTCGATGATGTCCAAAGGAGAAGTTGAACTGGCTGAACGCGGATATGCTTTAGGTAAAAAGCATATCAACTTCGTTCCGATCAGTTTTAGTCGTTATCCTGGTACCATTAAATCCATCACCAAGCTGGATGCATTCATAGTCACAGTCTCTCCTATGGACCAATTTGGTTATTTCAATTTAGGTACTAACGGCGATTATGCTATTGAACTGGCGCGTTACGCGAATAAATTAATCGTTGAAGTGAATGAAAACATGCCTAGAACAGCAGGCTCGACGTTAATCCATGTGAGTGAGATAGATGCCATAGTCGAAAATACCACTGCATTGTTAGAAGAGCCCTCAAAGCCTGCTAGTGAATTAGATCGGCAAATTGGCCAACACATTACCTCCTTAATCCCTAATGGAGCAACCATTCAAATGGGAATAGGCGGTGTACCTAACGCAGTGTGCGAACAATTAGGTGATCATAAGGATCTTGGCATACACACAGAAGTCATTACTTCCGGAATGATTGAGCTTATCCAGAAAGGGGTAGTTACGAATGCCAATAAAACATTAAATCCTTTCGTCAATGTATTTACTTTTGCGATTGGTGATAAACATTTATATGATTTTATTAACAATAACCCTTCCATGTTCTGCCTTCCAGTCTCCTATGTTAATGAACCAAACGTGATTGGGAAGAATAACATGATGACCTCCGTTAATGCCTTCATTGAGATTGATTTTAGCGGACAAGTCAATGCAGAATTTATTGGCCATCAATTTTCGGGTGTAGGCGGACAATTGGATTTTATTCGTGGCGTTCATTATTCCGAAGGTGGGAAAACAATAATTGCCAGCAGCTCTACCGCAAAACAAGGAACCCTATCCAGAATTGTACCCCGACTCTCCTCAATCGCCACAGATACACGACTTGATATTGATTATGTGGTCACGGAATATGGGGTAGCACAATTGAAAGGCCGTTCCACCACAGAACGAACTCGCCAATTAATTAAAATTGCCCATCCAGCATTTCGTGAGCAATTAGAACAACAAGCAAAACAGCAAGGATTTATTTAAGATGGATTTATCACTCTCACCTGCACTGCTCTTTACTCCGGGAAATAAGCCAAACCTTTTTGAAAAAGCACTGGCCTCAAGAGCAAATGGCCTTATTTTAGAACTGGAAGATGCCGTCCCTGCTGACGAGAAAGACAACGCTCGTGCACATATAATTCAGTTTTTAAAAACAAAACATCCAGAGTTACTCACTATTGTACGCATCAATCATATCACCACTGATGCAGGCCTTCCTGATTTACTCGCGTTCAAGCAAGAGGATATTTATTTTGATGCCATTTTATATCCCAAAACAGAAAGTGCCGAAGAGTTAAATATCATTTATAAAGTGCTCAATTTAGAAGCACGAAACATTAAGCTGTTAGCATTGATTGAAACAGCAAAAGGCTTGCTGAACTTAAACTCTATAGTAACGAACACCCCTGTCTCTGGTCTGCTCTTTGGTGCAGCAGATTTTGCTGTCGATATAGGGTGTCAAATGAGCTGGGATGTTCTTTTGTCGGCGCGCAATCAGATAGTCCAAGCTGCTGCGCTGGCGCACATTCCCGCCATTGACTCTCCTTTTTTCGATTTTACCAACGAGGAACAATTAATTTCGGAAGTGATTCGGATTAAAGCACTAGGGTTTAAAGGAAAACTAGCAATTCATCCAAAACAAATTGCGCCCATAAAGCAACATTTTGCACCGAGCCCTGAAGAGATTGAGCGAGCAAAAGAAATTGTAGTGCTTTTCGAGCAATCTGGGGGCCAAGCATGTCAATATCATGGACAAATGATAGATATCCCTATCTATAAACATGCCCAAGAAGTGCTTAAATTATCAGCAAACTTAAGAAGGTAATGAATATGTCACATCAAAGCTATAGATCTCTTGGCAACAATCGCTTGCGTGAAGACTTCGGTTTTTATTTTGAAGATTTTGAAGTAGGACAAATTATTGAACATAGACCAGGAAGAACCATTACTCAAAATGACAATATATGGTTTACCTTACTGACCATGAACACAGCCCAATTGCATTTTGATGCACATTATGCGGAACACACGGAATGGAAAAAACCTATAGTTGATAGCACATTCACACTCGCTATTATTACGGGAATGACTGTTAATACAATCTCCAAGAAAGTAGTAGCGAATCTGGAGTGGGATAAAGTCAAACTACTAAAACCAGTATTTGAGGGGGATACCATTTACGCTGAAAGCGAAATAAAAGCAAAACGCGAGTCAAAATCAAGACCAGCTCAAGGAATAATTACCGTAGAAACACGCGGAATTAACCAGAATAAAGAATTATTTATGTCTTTTGAACGAACTGTTTTGGTATATAAGAAAGGTGGGGCGCCGGAGTACACAATTTAAATTATTGTTACCGCGTATCAGTCGGTGTAGGCTGGGCTGTTAAGCCCAGCATCTGCTAAGTTAACTCCTACTCCCAAAACTCCATTATGAAGCCCAATTGAAAAGAAATACTTCAGCGCATTGTTACATGCTGGGCTTAGCAGCCCAGCCTACGGTTATTGAGCTTTTTTTGTCAACGAATAACCTAGCACATACAGGGATGACTACGCAGTGTACCCATCCGCCTAAAAACTCAAAGAATTGAATTCAAACGCAAAGATTGTTTTATTTTCCAATAATCCTCCCATGGATCAGTCTTTAATGAAGCTAATCGTTTAGGCAACGTTTTAATTGTGAACTCCGTATCTCGTTTCTCTTTACTTAATTCATCCCAATGAATGGGAACTGCAACAGGTGCATGAATACGTGCTCGACTAGAATAAGGGCCAATTGCTGTAGCACCTCGTTGATTTCGCAAGAAATCAATAAATATCCTGTTGTTTCGCTTTGCTTTAGCCATCGTGCTTGTGTATTTGTCTGGATTCACTTGCGCCATAAACTCTGCAAAGACTTGCGTGAAATTTTTTACTTCATCCCAATTATATTCAGGTTCAATGGGCACCACTACATGTAAGCCTTTACCACCGGTTGTTTTAACAAACGAAGTGAGTTTGAACTCATCAAGATATTTCCTGATTTCAAAAGCTGCCTTTACTATTCCTGCCCAGGTAACAGATGGCCCTGGGTCCAAGTCAAAGACAATAAAGTCTGGTTTTTCTATATGATGAACCAGACTTCCCCATGGATGAATTTCCAAAACATTCATTTGCACCAAACTGAAAAGCCCTTCTTTTGTATCTAAATAAACATAAGGTTCTTTCTCCTCTTTACCTTCTTTAGCTTCTATGGAAATAGCTTTTAACGTTTTAGGGGTTGAATCAGTATAATGACGTTGAAAAAAACCCTCGTGCCAGTTTTCGGGACAGCGCAGTAATGATAAAGGTCTATTCTTTATAAACGGCATCATGTAATTACAAACACACTCGTAATAATTCAATAACTCCTTTTTGGTAATACCATCCTCTGGATAAAACACTTTATCAGGATGCGTTATTTTGAAGGAATGGGCTTTGGCATTTTGAGTTGCCTCTTTTTTCATTTTTTTGTCTTGCGTCACCACGACAATCTTTTGCTCACGCAACACTTCTTCAGGTTTCTTATCCAGGCGCAATCCTTTGAAGCTGGGATGACGTAAATGCCCCCCCTCTGTCCAATGCGTGAACTCAATTTCAGCCACTAATTTAGGTTGCACCCACACGACGCCTTGAGAACCTGGTATCTTTTTATTGAAAGGATTTTGCTGGGTCAGAATCTTTTGCAACCGAGAAAAAATGTCCTTAAGTGATGACGCTGAGAAGCCCGTTCCCACATTTCCGGTATAGTCGAGTTTTCCTTGTTCATTATATACTCCCAAATACAATGCGCGGAAATATTTACGAGAGCCTGTTGGCACAGAGTAGCCACAAATGACAAACTCTTGTCGCAACAAGGACTTGATTTTAAGCCATCTTTTACTGCGTCCTGATAGATAAGGACTATCAATTTGTTTGGAAATGATTCCTTCAAGCCCGAGTTCACATGCACGATGAAAAAGGAAATCACCTTCTCCAATAATATGATCACTAAAACGAAGCGTTTTATCCTGTCCTTCTAATATATTTTTTAAAATGGCTTTACGCTTTAATAAAGGCAATGCTCGTAAATCAAATTGATCGTAATACAAAATATCAAACAGATAATAAATAAATGGCGCCTTAGTATTTGCTTTAATTGTATTTTGTAATAATTGAAAATCAGATTTTCCATGTGCATCAAGTAAAACGACTTCTCCATCGAATATGGCTTGAGACAAGGTCAATTCTTTAAGTGCATCAACTACAGATACTAAATCATTGGTCCAATCTATATTATTACGCGATTTTAAGTGGATATGATCATTATGAATCAAGGCAATAATTCGGTACCCGTCAAATTTTATTTCATGGGCCCAATCTGAACCCTCGGGAGCCTTATCTACCAACGTAGCTAATTGTGGTGCAACAAACCCAGGGAAAGGACTGACACTTAAGTGATTAGAAAGTTCTAGTGGATGCTTATTTTTCAGTTTTTTTTTATTCGACTCGCTGCTTTTACCGTATTGTTCCCCTATTTCATCTATAGAAAGATTAGTCATCACGCTATCTGGTTCTTCTTCAGTCACATCATATTCTTGCAGTTTTCGCGCAAATTTGTCTTTAAATTTAATTAAAAACCAGTGTGCTTCATCTTTAAAACGCACTAAGTCCCAACGTCCTTTTAATTTTTTGGCCTCTAATTCAAAACGCAAGTGTCCTGATCGATACGCTTTTTCAGGATCCGTATCAAGTGGTTTCCAAATGCCTTGATCCCATAACATCACATTGCCCGCACCGTACTGGCCCTTAGGTATAACTCCTTCAAAATATCCATATTCAAGAGGATGGTCTTCTACATGCATTGCAAGCCGTTTTACAGAAGGATCAAAACATGGGCCCTTGGGAACAGCCCAACTGAGCAAAACCCCATTTAGTTCAAGACGAAAATCATAATGCAGGTGGCTGGCGGCGTGTTTTTGAATCACAAATAAATGATCATTTTCAGAAGAAACAACACCACTGGGTTCAGGAGTTTTATTAAAGTTTCTTTTTTTACGATAAGGCTCAATTCCCATGTGCCACTCCATTCACCCTGATTATTTTAATTTTAAGAAAAATATTTAGAATTTCCACTTCTCTGTATTTCTCATGCAGAACAGAGTGATATGCCCATATGACCTGTAAAAATAGTCTACGCTTTAATAAGCAATGTAATTAAAGGATTAAGCAATGCCTAGATCATTTTGGAAAGGCGAGATATCTTTTGGCCTAGTTTCAATACCAGTTTCTTTGTACTCCATTGAAGAGCAAAATGATCTCAAATTTCATTTGCTTGATAAAAAAACGAAATCAAGAGTTCATTATCAACGAGTTAGCGAAAAAACAGGGAAGGAAGTTCCTTGGGAACACATTGTCAAAGGATTTGAATTTGAAAAAGACCGTTATATCGTGGTTGATGAAAAAAAGTTTGAAAAAGCCAGCCCTGATTTATTTAAAGCAATTAACATTGAAGAATTTGTTGATTTTCAAGAAATTGACAGTCTTTACTTGATAAAGCCCTATTACCTCATCCCAGAAAGCAAAAATAAAAAAGCCTATGTTTTATTAAGAGAATCGTTAAAAAAAACCAATAAGGCAGGTGTTGCCAAAGTCATTATCCGTACCAAAGAATCTATTTGTTTAATCCTGCCTCATCAGGATGCCCTCCTTTTATATTTGATTCACTTTAAGGATGAGATTCGTGAAGAAACAGAGATGGATCTTCCTAAAGAAGATTTTAAAAATTACAAAATCTCAGCATCAGAAATAAAAATGGCGGTTACTTTAATCAACGAAATGACGACTAAATGGCAACCTGAGAAATATCATAATGAATATCGTGACACATTGAAAAAATGGCTCGATCAACAAATAGCCAAACAACCGGTCATCAAAGAAGAGGATGCTGCAGAAATTGCTGAAGAAAGCTCAGCAGATGTAGCTGATTTTATTACACTTTTGAAAGAAAGTATGAAAAAGAAAAAATCCACAGAAAAAACGAGCAAGAAAAAGAGCTCGTAAATCAGAAAATAGACCTGTCAGTAAACTGATGCTCTTGCCAAATTAAGTCATTTTATGCAAAGATAATTCTTGAAACACTTTGATAAATAATTGTAACGTGTTCACGCTAATCTCGGAGGGACCTATGATGAAGCGACTATTTAAGATTGCCAAACCCACACAACAAACTAACGCCACATTTAAAACGACCCAAGCACAATCGGTGCCTTCGGCAAAAAAAATAACCCCAATGAGCGCCCCCCCAAAAAAAGAAAGCAATCCTGTTGCGAAAGAACCCCAATCCCATTTTTTTAAAAAATTAAAAGCAGAAGAACACAAGCAATTTTCAGATAGAAGACACCGTTTTGATTACAAAGACAATTACAGTGCTGCACTTAAATTACCACACTCAAATTTTTTCTTAACAATAAACCATCAGAATCAAAATGCACTTCTTAAGCTCTCTAAAGGAAATATCATAGAGCATGCAAGTCGACGTGTTGATTTATTTTTTTATACCTTAATTGCTTATTATAAAACAGGGGTTTTGCCGACATACGGTCATACCACTTTGCAACATGGAAAAGGGCGTACCACCAGAAAAAATATAAGCCTTTCTGAGGCCTGTCATAGTAGTTTCACCCCCTCATTACTTGATAAAAGCATTTATCAAAATTACAAGACGGGAGAAAAACATAAGAGCTTATTATCGGATACGCATCTTATGGACAGTCTGAATTCAACTGTTGAGTTACCTCCGTTTGTTAATGATTTGGATGATCTATTAGAAAATTTATGCAGAGAAAAATGCCTAAGCATTTTGCGTGCAGTGTCACTTGGAATAACCAATCCCATTGCCGGATTAACTCAGTTTCTACAAATAATGAGCACCACTTTAAACAAACTTAAAGAGGATGCTGAATCTGATTCATCCCGGCATTCGATTAACCCGAATCTGCTTGAGCTGGTTACCAAAGGCACCCTATCAACAACTTTTTCAACACAAACACGAACCGCAACAGATGCATACATCCAATTGTTGCTTAGAATGACACCCACAGAAAAAGCATTATGCAAGGACAAACTGAGTAAAGAAGAAATGTATATGGAGAAAGTTATGGAATTACAGGATGAAATTTTAAATTCGAAAAGTAAACATCATTCGCCTTAGGCTAAGAATCTTGAGAAGTCAGTTTTGCGTGTAGCCTAGTTGCAGGCAACCAGGCTACCGAGCAATGCCCCGCATTCAGGGAACCACAACTGAAAAACATAAATAATCTCTGGCCATGCCTTAAGGATTTAACTAGAATGAAACAGTTTAACTACTGATAAATAAATACTTTTTACACAGGCATCCATTCATGAATATCCACACGGTTGTTGAAGAGCAGAGAAAGTTTGCAGCTGGCGGAAAAGCGAAAGCAATTGATTTTCGTAAGCAACAACTTCAGAAATTAAAAACCATTCTTAAGCAAAATGAGCAACTCCTCTCTGAGGCACTCTATGCGGATATCAAAAAATCGCAATTTGAAACGTATTTGACTGAACTTGCCATAATTTATCATGAACTTGATAAAGCAATTAAATACGTACACAAATGGGCGAAACCCAAAGCAACACGCACCGAATTGGTAAACCAACCAGGAAAAAGTTTTATCTTGCCAGAACCTTATGGTACAACGCTGATTATCGGAGCATGGAATTACCCTTATCAGTTAACGTTAGTTCCTTTGATTGCCGCTATGGCAGCTGGCAATACCAGTATTATCAAACCCAGTGAGCTGCCACAGCATACTTCTGCAGCGCTAGCAAAAATAATCAATCAAAATTTTGAGCCGGCTTATCTTTATGTCGTAGAAGGCGGCGTTGATGTCACTCAAGAGCTTCTTAGTATACGCTTTGACAAACTGTTTTTTACCGGCAGTACTACTGTAGGTAAAATTGTTGCTAAGGCTGCGGCAGAACACCTGACACCCATTACCCTGGAATTGGGTGGAAAAAGCCCTTGTCTTGTTTTTGCTGATGCAGATCTGAAAATTTCAGCACAGCGAATTATCTGGGGCAAGTTTTTAAATGCAGGACAGACCTGTATTGCACCTGATTATCTTTTAGTTGAGGAAAAAATTTATCAACCCTTATTAACAGAGCTTAAAAATCAAATCAGCAAAATTATTGGTCCCAATCCTCTTGAGAGCGATAGTTACGTGCGTATTATCGATCAAAAACACGTACAACGCTTAAAAAAACTCATTGATCCTCAAAAACTATTCACTGGTGGACAGGTCATCGACACAGAAAACTACATTGAGCCAACCATTCTGAAGGATGTGAGTTTTGCCGATGAAATCATGAAAGAAGAGATTTTCGGCCCAATTTTACCCGTTATTCCTTTTACTGATCTCGAGCCGGTCTTACAAGAAATCAAATCACGTCCACGTCCTTTGTCTCTTTATGTTTTTGGAAAAGATTCAAAATTGCAAACACGAATTGTCAATGAGGTTTCTTTTGGTGGTGGGTGTATTAATGATGTGATTATGCATATTTGCGATTCACACCTTCCATTTGGTGGGGTAGGTGAAAGCGGTATGGGAAGTTATCACGGTGAAGCCGGTTTTAAAACATTCAGCCATTTCAAAAGTATTTTGAAAAAAACGTTCTGGTTTGAGTTGCCCATTAAATACATGCCATATACCCAACTGAAATTAAAAATAATTCGCGCACTTTTAGGGTAACTCAGCGTGCTTGCAAGAGACTCCTATGTGTTTAAATATTAAAAGGATTTTTTCTTTATTATGCACTATTGTTGTTTGTTCAACTGCTTTTGCAAATGTACAAAATTTCGGTTCCTTTTGGTTGACCGGAATCTTTATTGGCCCCTTTTCTAATGAATACAAACAATGGAAATATTATGTGGAACCGCGGTTAATCCTAATTGATGATCGGTATGGAATGGATGAAGCACATATCTATTCCGGCGCTGGATATCAAATTACCCCTAATTTTACACCCTATATTGGGTATGCCTATTTTTTATCAGAAAATACTCAAGGAGTTATTTCACATGAAAATGTATTGTGGCAACAATTTCAGTGGAAACTCTATCACTCTAAATTGTTTAATGTATCCAATCGTTCCCGCCTTGAGCAACGAAAAAATACTCTATACTCCGACTGGGCAACACGTTTGCGGGAACAAATCACCCTTAAAATTCCTTTTAAGAATACCAAATATTCACTTTCAACCTTCGATGAAGTGTTTTTGAACTTCAATCATCCAATATGGGTTAGTGATAAATTTTTTGCTGAAAACCGAGCCTTTTTGGGTATAGAAAGGCAGCTCTCAAAAGCTGCCACATTTGATATAGGGTATATAGACCAAGTGAAATTTCAAAGACAAAACCAAAAGTTATTCACTCATGGCTTATACTTGAAACTTACCGTAACCCAATAATGATGCGTACTTCATAAGCTATAGCTTAGGTGCTTCCCAATTTTTTGGTTCTTTTTCTGCCATGCGTCGTGCCCTATGAGCAATAGCTTCTTGCAACTCAAGAAAAAAAGGAGAAGCCCCAAGAGAGATATTGGGCTCTGATTCAAGTTGCTTACCCCATGACTCGTCTAATTCGGGTCGAATCTTTAATTCAACATCCAACATTGAATCTAAAGCATGAGTCAGTTGTTGATAGGCAATTAAAAATAATTTGCATTGCTGCGCAAAACAGGAATTTTCATCCAAAATCAATGCAGAGGTACTGAGAAAACCAATAATTCGTTCGTCTTTATGATCTTTTTTATGTTGCAACACGAGAAACAACAAATCTTTTAATAAGGAATAGATCAAGGGGTAGTCTTTATCATTCTTTCCATCTTGTCCATATTGATCCACTAAGTTTTGCAACAGCTTAATGCATTCTTTACTCACAGACATTTTGGCTCCAAGTAAACAAACATTTATTTATTAAAGACCCTGATAGCTCATTAAGCAAGGAAAGATAATTCTTTGAAACATTTTTTAAAAATATGACTTGTTTGTCTTGTACGTGTTGAATATTAGGTCTATAACTTTAAAAATAAAGAGAGCAACTTATGTCAGAAAAGAAACGTAATAAAATCAAAACTAATCATTTCAAGGAACCCCCTACTCCAGTTCCATCTGCAGAAAATTCCTCTGTCATTTTAAGCATTATCAAAGCATTACCAGGAAGTATCTATTGGAAAGACAAAAATGGAGTTTATTTAGGTTGTAATGATGCGATGTTGGAAATGACTGGGATGAAATCTGTAATTGGAAAAACAGATTTTGAAATGCCTTGGGCTGCGTCTGCAGAAACGATTCGTAATAATGATTTAAAAGTAATGACACTTAATTCCCCATTGGAGTTGGAGGAAATTGGTACCATCGCGAATGGAGAACGCGTAGTCGTATTAACTAGGAAAACACCTCTGCACGATGCACAAGGTAATGTCACTGGTATTATTGGTATCTCATTAAATATAACCAATCGCAAGAAACAAGAAGCTGATCTTTGGTCGAGCCAAGAACAAACACAATCCACCTTGGAAAACATTCTGGCCCATATGCCAGGACACGTTTACTGGAAAGATAAAAACGGGGTTTATTTAGGGTGTAATAACCGACAAGCTCAAAGCGTAGGATTTCTATTTGGCTATGAAATCGTAGGCAAAACCGATTTTGATTTACCATGGGGTAAGAATCAAGCCGAATTATTTCGTCAAAATGATCTGCACATCATGCAAACTGGTGAAACCGAGATTATTGAAGAAAAGGCACTCACAGAAGGTAAAGATGCTATTTTTTTAAGTCATAAATCGCCAATGCGTAATAAAAGAGGGGAAATTACAGGTGTATTGGGGATTTCCATTGATATCACCGACAGGAAAAAAATTGAAGCGGAACTCAAGATTGCAAAAGAAAAAGCAGAAGCCGCGAGCCTGGCAAAAACTGAGTTTCTTGAGAATATGCGCCACGACATCCGCACCCCGCTCTCTGGGATTGTTGGCTTTACCGACATCATCAAAGCTGAAGCAGAAAGCCCTAGAATTAAAGAATATGCAGAGAATCTGATTGCCTCAAGCCATGCCCTACTTGATTTTATGGATGATGTACTCGAAGCGATTCATGTAAGCTCTGGTGAACTTCCCAAAGTGAGGAAAAAATTTATCTTAGAGAAAATAGTTCAGCATGTAATTGATTTGAATAAAGCCAAAGCGTCCTCTAAGCGTTTGACTTTATCTTTAGAGTTTGACCCCAATATCCCACGATTCTTTATCGGAGATCCCATTCGCATTCATAGAATTTTACTGGAACTGATTTCCAATTCATTAAATTTTACAGATGCTGGGTTTGTGAAATTAATAGCCATACTAGCGAAACGAGAAAACCGTGAAGTGGTCATCAAATTTGTCGTGGAAGATAGTGGCATGGGGATTCCCAAAGACAAGCAACAAGAAATTTTCTTGCAATTCAAACGCTTAACGCCTTCCTATAAAGGAATTTATAAAGGAGCAGGTTTAGGTCTTTCTGTAATCAAACAGTTCATTGATGAATTAGATGGGGAAATATATGTCGAGAGTACTGTTGCTAAAGGAACAACGTTCACATGCATCATCCCCTTAAAAACAGCACTCTTAGAAGATGAAACCGGTATTGATAAAGATTTTGAGCCTAAGATTGACCATCTTGAACAAAATACTGTAAATACCCCCTCTTCTCTAGCTCCATCAACAAAATCATTAAAACATCGTATCTTACTCGTTGAAGACAATTCTGTGGCGCAAACTGTAGCAAAAGTCATGTTGAGTGAATGTCACTGTCAAGTAGATACAGCGATTGATGGACAATCTGCATTACAACTATGGAAAAAAAATAAATACGATTTGATTTTTATGGATGTTGGATTACCTGATATGGACGGTTATCAAGTAACCCATCACATTCGTGTGCATGAAGTTGCAAAAAAATATTACACTCCCATCATTGCACTTACAGCCCATGTAGGTGAGGAAAACAAACAACGATGCATTGAGTCGGGCATGAATGCTGTAATCAGTAAACCACTAACACAAAAAAAATGTTGTGATATTTTAAGCTCATTCATTCCTTCCATACAAAAAGCAAAGGAAATCCCTGAACATAGACTTTTTGATTTACCTGCAACAGTAGAAGAACTTTTTGAGCTGTCTCAATTCCCAATATTTGATGTTGAAGAGGGAATTAAAACTACCGGTACAGAAGATACACTTTGCGACATACTCAATCTCATGCTCAATCAATCACTTGTCGAAGATATTGCGTTGCTCAAAAAAGCACATGCCCAAGGGGACTGGGAACAAACTCAAAAAATTATTCATAAAATTAAGGGAGGCGTAGTATATGTTGGCGCAACTCGAATAAAAATAGCATGCCAATATCTTGAGCGCTACTGGAAATCAGGGCAGCGCGATTTATTGGAGCAATTGTATCAGCAGGTGCTTAAGGTAATCAATGAAACGACTTTTGAGATGAAACAATGGGTAAACGCAAACGCCTCTCATTAATCCAACACCTACAAAATGTACAAAACCCAACGCCCGTCCTGTGCTATATCTTGGAGCTCTCTCGTTAGACTCGAGATGATGAAGTTCAAAGACACACTCAAAAACCGCCAATTGACTCACTTTCATGACCCGCTTTTTGCATTATTTTCAGGTTCTCTTCTGTTGCTTTTGCAGGATATTTTTTAAAGCGAAGGGCAACAGGTCTTAAATAGTCTGGATAATGAGGTTTAATTAAATATTCATAAGTCGCAGCCATCGCTTTGTTTCTGCCGCTAGGATAAACTTCGAAATCGTATGCCTTTTCTGTCCACAGACACATCACGGAACATTCTTCAATCAAATAATCAAGACAAAGTTGGAATGCTCGTTCAGAATCAACATCTTTCGTAGAAAATCGGCTCAGATATCGCGTTAAAAAATCATCAATGTTGGCATGCATTGCTTGCCGGAATAATTCATTGGAATCATATTCTTTTTGGACACGTACGTGGCCGTTAATGTAATTCTGACTGTTGTACCAATCATCCCAACGCATGATCTCAAAAGGTATGGTTAATTGATTGTACGCCATTTCATTACGCTTTAACCAATCATCCCCTTCTTTTACAGCAAGCTGGTATAATTCATCGGAAGATGCATGGTTCATAATGCCAATTGTATGGCGTTGCACGCTATCATCCACGAGGATGGTACACTGTTTAAATGAGGTATTAATTAGTTTAATTACTGCTGCAAATTTTTCGCCTTCATGGATTGCTTGTCCAACACTAATGGGCATAAGGCATGAGGATTGAGGAAACAATTTTCTTTCCTCTACGGGGTTTTCTCTAAAAGAAGCTTTCACAATCCTGTTCTCAACTAAACTCATCTTCCTTATCTCCTTTTACTCGATAAGCACTATAATTTGCATAAAAAGAGATCATATTTTATTTTATTAAAATCATCCTGTCTATTAATAAATCATTGACATAATACTTAATTAAGGTTTTTATTATATAATGTACTTAGAGTGGACCATTGATGCGAGTATAAAAATGACCTATAGAATCGATAATCCTGGCGGTGGCGATTGCGGGTTTTATGCGTTCGCAGTGGGTTTAATCAAAATAATTCAAGAAGAATATGCGCTTCATAAAAAAAGTGAAACTTTTGCTCGGTGGCAACGTAATGGCCTTAATAATACAAGCTTGGAAGACATTCTAAGTATTGATATCAATAAGTTATACAACTCGCCTTATGCTTATAAAAAAGACATTTTAGATAAATTGCAAATGTCTTTAAGAGGTATTTCTGCAAACGCACACAAAACCCATCTTTTGGATCAAATACAAGTTGAAGCCATTAGGGGTGGCGGTACCTACGTAGAAAGCACATCTGTATTCCATAAATTTATGGAGTTAGTACATTTTTACCTTAAAAAAGAGGATGCAAAAAAAGGTGCCCTAGATAAGGTAATCAAATTTAATGAATTAGCTTTATCACCTGAAGTTCTGAGCTTAGCAAAACAAACAGCCAAATCACTGAAGCCAAAGCTTAAAAGCTCGTTGAATGAAGCAGAAACGCACACAATAGAAAATGCCCATGTCAAAGCGGCCTTACTCAACGACGTAATGTCCGGCCGTGAAGCAAACCCTCGCTCCGTCATTTTAAAAGGTGCAGACAAGATTAAAGAGAAGGGTCGATGGGCAACCCACAGTGATTTAAAAGAAGTAGCCGATCAGCTTAGGGTAAATCTCAATGTAATCCAAGTAGACGCTGTTAAACCTATAGTGAATGGAGCACCTCTCCAGGGTCGTCCTACTGTTACGTTAAATAACGAAGGTGATACACATTGGACAACTCAAGTAGAGCAGCTCTCTGTCTCTAGTCAAGAACAAACACCAGATGAACGCCCCTCTGCTAAACCACAGGCAGCCAAAAGAGAGGTAACTCTCTCTGCAAAACAAGAACACGTTATTAACGCAACGGTAAGCAGTCAACCTAAAGCGGAAAAAGTTGAGCGTTATCGACAACACATAAAATCGCTTATGGAAGCTGCATCAACGCAGGGCTTATTTTCCACAGTGAAAAATACAATTACAAAACTTGATGATGAGAGCCTTAAAAAAGAAAAAGCTAAGTCAGGTGAATCAGATGAGGATTTTGCTAAGCGCTTACAAGAAGCTGAATACAGGCGCGCTCTGAAATAGCAATTTAAACCATCTTTGAAATAAAGCTTGTGGAAAACACAGGCTTTTTTTTTATTAAAATGATGTGGTATAAAAATCTTACGCGTTTTTCATTAAAGGATGTTTTGATGAGCACCATTCAACGCTTTATTAAAGCCCAACAAGGCCAAGAAATGTATACGCCCTTCCAGCAGGCATATAATGAGCTCAGAGCCGGTAGCAAACAAAGTCATTGGATATGGTATATTTTTCCTCAACTCAAACAACTCGGGTTCAGTACAACAGCCCAATATTTTGGGATTATTGATTTCAAAGAGGCGTGCGACTATTTACACAATGAAGAACTTTTTCAAAATTATTATGCAGTGGCTCAGCTAGTAGAGCAACAGCTAAAAACGATTCCTGTTTTGACGCTGATGAGTGGGCAGATTGACAGCAAAAAACTGGTCTCAAGTCTGACCTTATTTCATGCTGCAGCTTCTTTCCTGTTTCATCAAGGAGATACCTCTCAGGATTTTTTAGCACTTGCCAGTTGCTGTGAGCGAACTCTTGCAGAGACGGCAAAACAAGGTTATTTTCCCTGTACGCTTACTCTCAATTTTTTAACATCAAAAAAGTGAATCAAATTTTATAACTTCTGTTTTCTCTTTTTTAAAGCAGTGTATGATTGCTTACAGGTCATAACACAACTATTGGAAACAAAATAATGAGAAAACTCACCTGTGTTTTTTTTCTATTACTCAATCAAATAGCAAACGCAGCTCACCTCACTCCAGTAGAAAAAAATATAGCTCAATATATTACCACCCAGTCTCAAGAACAGCTGTCATTATTGGAACAATTAGTCAATATAAACAGTGGCACTACCAACATTACAGGAATTCGGCATGTAGGGAACATTGTACGCAAACAATTAGACCAGCTTGGATTTAAAACGTATTGGGTTAATGAACCGCCTGCACTACATCGAGCAGGAACCTTAATTGCTGAGCGCAGTGGAACTAAAGGCAAAAAACTGCTTTTAATTGGGCATCTTGATACAGTATTTCCTGAAAATAGCCCCTTTCAACATTTTGAGCGGAAAAAAGCTGTTGCAACAGGGCCAGGAGTTATTGATGACAAAGGCGGAGTAATTGTCATTCTTTATGCATTAAAAGCGTTGCAAGGGGCAAAAGCGCTAGATGATGCGAATATCACTGTTGTTTTAACTGGTGATGAAGAAGACTCTGGGAAACCTACTTCGATTTCAAGAAAACCTTTAATCGATGCAGCAAAAAAGTGTGATGTTGCTTTAGATTTTGAGTGGGCAATTACGTCAGATACTGCAACTGTTGCTCGCCGAGGCATAAGCCATTGGACATTAGAAGCACATGGTAATGAAGCGCACTCATCAGAAATTTTTCAAAAAAAAGCAGGTTATGGTGCGACATTTGAATTAGTACGAATTTTAAATACCATGCGTACGCAGCTTGGTAGAGAGAGTTTTTTATCATTTAGTCCTGGCCTTATTTTAGGTGGGACTACGGTTAAGAATAATCATATTCAAGGCGAGGCCTTTGGCAAAAGCAATGTCGTTGCAAAAATTGCTGTAGCAAATGGAGACTTACGCTTCATTAGCGAAGAGCAAAAAAACGATGCCGAGGAAAAAATAACCAATATTGTTGCCGATCATCTGCCAGGAACAACAGCCTCCATTAAGTTCCAAGATGGAATTCCAAGTATGCCACCTACTGCTGCCAACGAATCCTTATTAAGACAATATAGTTTAGTCAGTGAGGACTTAGAGCAAGGAATGGTACTTCCTCTTGATCCAGGAACGAGAGGTGCAGGTGATATTTCGCACATTGCTTCTATGATAAATGGTGCATTGGCCGGTTTAGGCCCTGTAGGCACAGGAGCACATTCTGTGAATGAAACCTTAGACGTTCCTTCGCTTACAACTCAAACTCAACGTTCGGCTTTATTGATTTATCGGTTAATCAATAAACCAAAATGAAATGAATTTTTCGACAGACTCATGATATAACGAATGGTGCATAAATTGTTTATATAAGCTGTTACTCCATCTGCGCTATAATAGATAAAAGGTTCCCTTTAATTCAGCAATGACTCTCGCTAAAATTTGGTGGAGAGTTATTGGGTTTTCTTAAATTCTAGTTGCTGCGCACATTGAAGGATTTTTGTTAAACATTTAATATACAATTTTTATGGGTTGGCTTGAATTTGATTCCCTATATTCATCGCAGTTCTTACTTAAAATTACCTTCTAATTTTTATGAAGTGATCGCCCCGACTCCGATCGCAAATCCTTATTTAGTCAAATTCAACCATGAATTAGCTGCTTTTCTTTGTGCGCCAAACTCCCCTTCTACCCCCGAAAAAGAGCGCCTATCTTTTTATGCCGGAAACACGGTTCCCACACACCTAAAAAGTATTGCCTTAGCCTATGCAGGACATCAATTCGGATACTATGTTCCTCTTTTAGGAGATGGTCGTGCTGTATTACTTGGCGAGATACGCAGTCAAGATGGAGCACGATGGGATATTCAGCTCAAAGGATCAGGAAGAACCAGGTTTTCACGAACAGGTGATGGCAGAGCCCCGCTTTCTGCTGTATTAAGAGAATATCTCATCAGTGAAGCAATGCATGGATTAAATATTCCCACTACCCGTTGTTTGGCTGCAATTGCAAGCAAAGAGCAAATCTATCGCCAAAACGGCCCCGTCCCTTTAGGTGTATTAACTCGTGTTGCCTCCAGTAGTTTACGCGTTGGTTCTTTTGAATATGCGGCTGCTCAAAAAGAGAGTCACTTACTAAAATCTCTAGCGAATTACGCTCTGGAACGACATTATCCTGAGCTTTTATCCTGCGAAAGCCCTTATCTTGAATTATTTAAACAGGTCGTGGATCGGCAAGCACATCTTATCGCTGAATGGATGGGTGTAGGCTTTATTCATGGAGTCATGAATACGGATAATATGACAATTTCCGGCGAAACAATTGACTATGGACCCTGTGCGTTTATGGACGAATTTGATTTTGGTACCGTATATAGCTCCATTGATGTAGCCGGTCGTTATGCATTTGGAAATCAAGCTTCTATCGCAAAATGGAATTTAGCGCAGTTTGGCAAAACTCTATTGCCTTTATTTGAAAGTAACGAAGCCCCCCAACAGTTGCAAGAAACTCTCGACTCATTTAACACAGTTTTTTCTCAATACTGGAATAAAAAAATAAGCGAAAAGTTAGGTCTGTCTGATGATAATGCGAACACCTTAGAACTTATTAAAAACTTCTTTGGCTTATTACAAGAACATAAACCTGATTATACCAATACATTTCGTCTTCTCAATCAAGCGATTGACTGTAGAAGCCGCCAGAACGAGTTAATAAACACATTGGGCAATCAGCCTAATAGTGAACGGTGGGTTTCTGACTGGTTGCAGCACATAAAACACCAAAATGCGGATCTCATGGCAATAAAAACCAGGATGAATCAAGTAAATCCCGCATATATCCCAAGAAATCACTTAGTTGAAAATGCAATTAACACGTTTATTGAAGACAATGACCCTACGTTAATGGACGCTCTTTTAAGTGTATTGAAAAACCCTTTTCAACAGCAAAAAAATACTGAAAACTTACAGGGTTTGCCTTTACCTCACGAACGAGTCCATCAAACATTTTGTGGTACTTAAATTAATTTAATATGTAGCCCGGGTGCAACGCAGAGGCCCCAGATTTAAAGGTTTATATCCAGAACTCCGGGTTCCGCTGCGCTGCACCCAGGCTACGAACCTACATATACTCAAATTTTGAGTTCAGTGAGAGCTTAAAGAGCTTTCTGATAAAGCACTTCCTTTAATAACGCCCCACCCTCATAAAACTCTTCTAACTTAGTCGAGTCTGTAGCCTCAAAACCTATGGCATCGTAGAATTTGCGTGCCTGAATATTGTCCTCAAATACCCATAAAAGTATCTTTTTATATCCCTGGTTTGCGAGTTCAGAAATTGCAGCCTTGCATAATTTGGTACCTAATCCAACTCGCCAATAGTCCGGGTGTAAATAAATCGCACTGATTTCACCCATAGTATTGTCTGCGCTAAAATCACGAAAACAACAAATGCTCGCAAAGCCAACGAGTTGATTGTCTACTTCGATAACTAATACATTCCCTCCCTGTTTTATCAAATCATACCATTGCTGAGTTCGCTCTTTTATGGATAAATTTTGTAATATAATTTCTGGAATAAAATCTCGATACATTTTTTGCCAAGAGCAGATATGGATTTGTGCTATAGCTTCGGCATCTTCTGATGTAGCAGTTCTTATATTAAGTGTTGAGTAATTTTTAATCATAGTAACAAACCTTAATGACGTACTTAATTTCCATCATTATTTAGTTTTTAAATTCAATATTTAGATAATGTCTTGCTAATATGCTATGTTAGAATGAAAAAATTGTCACTAAAAAGGATTTCTCCATGAAAAAAAACAAACAAAAAAAACAAATGATCATGGGGGCGTTGGTCTTATTTACAGCCTCAATAGCCACTGCAGATACGGTCACGAGTGATGTATCTACCACAGATGGAACCCCCATAGGTAAAGTTACTTTTGAAGACAGTAAATACGGTTTACTGATTAAACCTCAATTGACTGGACTTCCTGCTGGCATTCGTGGGTTCCACATCCATCAACATCCTGATTGCGGTGATCATGCTAAAAATGCTGGTAGCCATTTAGACCCAGCGAACACTAATAAACATCTTGGCCCATATGGCGAAGGTCATTTGGGAGATTTGCCAGTGCTCGTTGTTGACAGTAACGGAACAGCAAACACCCCCACATTGGCGCCTCGTTTAAAGACTCAAGATATTAAGGGTCATGCCGTAATGGTTCATGCTGGTGGAGATAATTATAGCGATACCCCTCCTTTAGGTGGCGGTGGTGATCGCATTGCTTGTGGAAAAATTCCGGCATAAGATATCGAGAGTTTTTTGAACAATCATGTCGTTTAGCAAGTGTTTGCAGTGCTCCGCCATCCCGATCATAGTGAGGGCTCTCCATGATGAGGTGACGAGGGCGCGAACATTCTTTTTTATGGATATATTAAATTTTCTGTCACCGCGTAGGCAGGAATGACAGAAAATTTAAATCAAACTATTTTCTTTTTTTTTATTAATTGGCATGATACGCCCCTCAAAAAAATAATAAAAAGGGATGTGTTATGGCTAGTTTTTTTTCAAAAGTAGAGTCACATTGGAATACTCACTCAGGCCTAAGAAGCAAATACTCTCAGCTGATCCCCATTCCACAACCATCTTATTTTCACCCCATTCATGAGCTAAGTGAGTTCACTGACTTACTTGTTCGCCCGCTCCATAATCCCATTTGGTTAGGAGTGAATGCATTATTACTCTTTTTGAAAGCTTTTCTTTATTTGGCAGCTACTTTATTACTCCTTGTGCCTGCTGTGCTATTAGCCGTTTTTGCCCCCAGGTCTGCAGCCAGTTCCAATACATGTTCCTCATTTAAATCATGCGCCGCCCATGTGGTTGTCGATGCAACTATGGGGATTATTGGAGCCTGCGCCGCTGTCGCTGCGGTTGTTTTTAATCCAATATATTTGCTAACGCGTTGCCTAAGCAGTGTTGTAGAGCATCTCAATGAAGTAACTAAAGAATGTTGTGGTTTAACCATTGCCCGATTTTAATTCTTAATACAACAACGCTCAATGACGTCAGTTTCGGAGTAGCCTGAGCAAAGGTCTGAAAGACCGTAACCCGGGCTTCACTTCATTACACCCAGGCTACAGAATAACTCATTGACTGTATCTGCCAATAAATTCAGTCTGGCCAATAATATGATTTTGCATTGCGGTCTCTATCTCTTTTTTCGTCGCATCTTCACCTAAATTTAAAAAGGTATCCAACGCATAGAGCTTGAAAAAATAACGATGAGTACCACTTGGCGGGCAAGGCCCCCCATAACCTGTTTTTCCCCAACTATTTCGCGCACTAATTGCTTTTGATGGAATACCAATTCCTGTTTTAAGTTCATGGCAGTCAGAGGGGATATTAAATAAAATCCAGTGCACCCATAATCCTGCTGGCGCATCAGGATCATCCATAATTAAAACAAAAGACTGGGTATTTGTGGGTGCGTCTTTCCACATTAATGGGGGTGAATGGTTGCCCCCATTACAAGTATATTCTTGAGGAATAAAAGCATTATGGATGAATGCAGGACTCTCAAGTATCATGACACACTCCTTGTGCGAGCAGTTTAATTGCAATTTAGACTAAATTTGCGCAAAAATACAGGAAAAACCAAAATTAGAACTTTAATTTTCCACTTAAAATCTGCCAAAGCATGACAAAATCACCCATTAAGCTGTATAGCGGGTAATGAAATGTAGCTGGTTTATTTTTTTCAAACACATAATGCCCGATCCAAGCAAATCCGTAGCCTGTAACAAGCATGAGAACAAGCCATAGCCAATTCCAGGTAAAAAGGAACAAGAGTAAACATAAACAGGCTAAAGAGGTTCCGACAACATGCAAACGCCGGCACATGATTGTCTTATGTTCATTGAGATAAAAAGGATAGAACTCATTAAAGTTCGCAAATTTCTTATCGTTCATAATCGTAAGAAAATAAATCTAAGTCTCCTAAATTATAGTTTAAAAAATTAGAATTGTGTTTGCATCTGCATTGATAGTCTTTATTGTTCCATCTTCAGAATATGCTCAGTTTATTTTTGTTTGATTCTTGATTTCACGGGAATGAACGGTACTAAATTGCTGCGGCGCACATAATTTTCAATATTGATACAAAGGGATAGGCTCAATAAGTTAGGCTTATGTTTAAACATAGTCTATATTGTATAGATATTCTGCAGTTCGGTTGTTGTTCTCTTGCTATATAAACATGGATTAATTCATAAGGAAACTTGATTAGCAAGCGAACCTGTATTAGTAAGAAGTCTAATAAACATGGAAACTTTAATTAATACTCTAAGTCAAAATGCAACACTTTTTCCAGAGAGGATAGCCTATACCTTTTTAGGCGCAAATAAAAAAAATACTTTAACCAATAAGGAACTGCTACATAACGTAATTGATATTGCGTCGAGATTACTGGTAGTGACTCAACCCGGTTCACGATGTATTTTATTATTGCCGCCAGGATTAGAGTATATCGCCTCTTTTCTTGCTTGCCTAATGGCTGGCATTGTTGCTGTGCCCGCCTATCCTCCTCGTAGTAATCGACATACTCAACGTATTTTAGCAATTATTGATGATGCTAAAGCAGAGATTATCCTGACAACTACTGCAATTGCACAGCAATATGTTTTTGAAAAAGTACAAGTCATTGCCATCGAAGATGAGTCTCATGCGTCTTATAGTGGCGGAATGCCTCAGGTTTCTCTGGATGACTTAGCATTTTTACAATACACCTCTGGCTCTACCGGAAATCCTAAGGGGGTTATGGTCAGTCATGGGAATATTATTGCTAACACAACAGTTATTGATACTCTCTTTGAGGGAAAAATTGAAACGGTTTGTTCCTGGTTACCTCCTTTTCACGATATGGGATTAATTGGCGCCATTTTATATCCTTTAGCATATAACAAACACAGTGTTTTAATGGCACCGACCACATTCTTAAAAAATCCTTTCATTTGGTTAAAAACAATTAGTGATTATCGAGCAAATATTTCTCCGGCACCTAATTTTTCTTATGAAATGTGTGTGACGTCGATAACCGATGAGCAAAAAAAACAATTGGATTTAAGTAATTGGCTATTTGCTCTTAATGGTGCGGAGCCTGTAAGTGCGAAAACCTTGGCTCGATTTAGCGAAGCATTTAAGGCATATGGTTTTCGAGCAGAGTGTTGTTATCCAGTATATGGGATGGCAGAAACAACGTTAATGGTTAGTGGTAAAAAAACGGCCAGTAGTACGCGAATTCTACAGGTAGATAAACACTCTTTACAGAATGAACACCAGATCCAATTGAATGAAACAGGAATTGATCATTTGGATTTGGTTGGCTGTGGTTATGCTTCTTCTGAGCATGAAATTAAGATTATCGACCCTCAAACTCTTACTGAATTAAAGGCATTCCAAATAGGTGAAATTGTTGTTTCTGGGCCTAGTGTTACCCAAGGATATTGGAATAAACCAGAGATTAGCCAGCAAATTTTTGAACTTAAGCTGCTAAATTCCGATAAGAAATATTTACGTACTGGTGATCTTGGGTTTTTGGATGAGTATGGTGAATTATTTATTACTGGCCGTTTAAAAGACTTAATTATCATCCGAGGTCATAATATTTATCCGCAAGATATTGAGTCAATTGTTCACGACAGTCATCCGGCGTTAATTCAACATGGTTGTGCTGCATTTACCTTAGAAATCGATGAAGAACCCGAATTAGTGATTGTACAAGAGGTGCATCGTCGCGCTAAAGATCACGATGAAGTTTTTAACGCAATTCTCCAACGTTGTAGTGAGGATTTACCCTTATTACCGGCTCGCATTATTTTAATTCAACAGGCAACGTTACCTAAAACCTCAAGTGGAAAAGTTCAACGCAATGCCACTCGTCAGGCAGTGGAGCGAAATGAGTTAAAAATTATTGCTCAATGGCAAAAAGCAAGCTTGGATGTTAAAACACAACAAATTGATTTAAATCCAAATGAATTACAACAATGGATGAAGCAATGGTTTGCGAAGCGGCTCCATCTAAATCCAGAAGCAATTAATTCTAGAGCTAATTTTGCTTATTATGGCGTTGATTCCAGCTTGGCGGTTCAGTTTTGTGGGGCTCTCGAATTTAAAGTTCAGCGTGAAGTTAATCCAAGTTTGCTCTGGGAACATTCAACCATAGAGCAATTAGCCTATTATTTGGAAACTGACCAAGACGGAAGGCAGGCACAGGTTACTCAGGAAATGGATAAAGAACATCCAATAGAACCGATTGCTATTATTGGCATGAGTTGTCGTTTTCCAGGAGGAGCGAATAGTCCTGAAGCATTTTGGGAGTTTTTAAAAGCAGGTGAGGATGGGATTACGCAAGTCCCTCCTGAGCGTTGGGATAGTGAATTATATTATGCGGCACAACCAGGCACTCAGGGAAAAATGGTAACCTCTAAAGGTGGATTTATTGATAATATTGATCGTTTTGATGCTGCTTTATTCAATATTAGTCGCCGTGAAGCAGAAGCAATGGATCCCCAGCATCGCCTCTTGCTGGAGTTAACATGGGAAGCATTGGAACGAGCAGGTATTGCACCTTTATCTTTAGATAATAGTGATACGGGTATCTTTATTGGAATTTCTTCGAATGATTATAGTCAATTAGCTCACAATACCATATCTAATCATGCAGATGCCTATTATGGAATAGGTAATGCGCACAGTGCGGCAGCTGGGCGTATTGCTTATTTTTTAGGGACCCATGGTGAATCAATAGCTGTGGACACGGCATGCTCTTCTTCGCTGGTTGCAGTGTTTAATGCATGTCAGGATTTGCATGAAAAAACCTGTAGCTTAGCTATTGTTGGTGGCGTAAACAGCATTCTTGACCCTTCTTTAAGTGTGAGCTTTTCACAAGCAGGTATGTTATCCCCTAATGGTAAATGCCAAGTCTTTGATGCTAAAGCGGATGGGTATGTCCGTAGTGAAGGGTGTGGCATTTTAATCTTAAAACGTTTGTCAGATGCGCAACGCAATAAAGATAATATCATCGCTGTGATTCAAAGCGCCGTAGTTAATAGTGATGGGCACAGTAATGGCATTACCGCACCTAGTCCTAAAGCACAACAGGACTTAATTGGTAAAGCACTTCATATGGCGGGCATTTTTCCAGATGCAATTGATTATGTTGAGGCTCATGGAACAGGTACTCGTTTAGGCGATCCGATAGAGTTTAATGCGCTGAAAAAGGTTTTTGCGACAAGTACACGCCAAAAGGATTTATATATTGGTTCTGTGAAAAGCAACATAGGACATTTGGAAGCTGCAGCGGGTATGGCTGGCCTTATCAAAACAGTATTGATGTTACAACATCGACAAATTCCACCTAATTTGCATTTTGAAATGGTGAATCCTTTAATTAACTTGGCATCAATTCCTGCGCGAGTTCCTACGGCACTGCATGAATGGGAAACTGGTGATGGAAAACACATACGTTATGCGGGTGTAAGCTCCTTTGGTTTTACTGGAACTAATGCACATTTAATACTTGCCGAATCTCCAACTACTGATGCAACCATTACACCCACTGATGCTCCTCAGCGGCCTTTGCATGTTTTTACTTTATCGGGACATACGCCAGAAGCTTTAGCCGCACAACAAACAAGATTATTAGAGTTTATCCAAGGTGAAGACTGTGTTGATTTGGCCAGTTTATGCCATAGTCTTGCTATTGGTCGCAGTACATTAGATTATCGATTTGCTATTTCAGTACAAACACATGGTGAATTAATTGAGAAACTGCGCGCCGCAATTATATCTAATGAGTCTGTGGGGCTAAATGTTGGTAAAACTACCTTTTTATTTACCGGGCAAGGATCACAATATTCTGGGATGGGGTGGGAACTTTATAATAGCCATCCATTATTTAGGAAAGAAGTGGATCATTGCAGTCAATTATTGGCGGATTATTTGCCTGAACCACTCACGACCGTGATGTTTGCTTCAGAGAAAGCTTATTTACTGAACCAAACTCAGTATACCCAACCTGCTTTGTTTGTTCTTCAATACGCTTTAGCTCAATTATGGATGAGCTGGGGGATTCATCCTACAGCAGTTATTGGCCATAGTGTGGGCGAGTATGTTGCTGCAACTGTAGCTGGCGTTATGAATTTGGCTGATGGTTTAAAACTTATTGCCGCTCGCGCAAAACTCATGCAAGCACAGCAAAAAGGCAGTATGCTTGCGGTGAATGTGGAAGAATCCCAGGCTTTAGCATTACTTGATGAGTTCAAGGCTTGTTCACCCCATGCTATCTTAAATATTGCTGCGGTAAATAGCGTTAGCCAGGTTGTATTTGCAGGTGAGGAAGGGATAATTCGTCTATTAGATCAGAAGTGTCAGTTACAAGGCCTGAGAACAACTGAGTTGCAAGTGTCTCATGCATTTCATTCAGAACTCTTGCGCCCTATGATTGCTGAATTTAAGCGGATTTCTGCAAGCATTCAGTATCATGCACCTAAAATGGTACTTATCTCGAATGTCAGCGGCAAAGCGATCTCGGCTATCAATGCAGATTATTGGGCCGAACATGTGCTCGCTACAGTTCAATTTAGCGCCGGGATACAGGAATTACTTTTAGAAAATTATCGCACTTTTATTGAAATAGGGCCTCAGCCAGTTCTATTAAATTTTGCCAAGGAACATTCTATTCAGCCACAACAGATATTGTGGCTTGCTTCCCTCAGGAAAAATCAATCCAACTGGCAAACGTTATCTGAGTCAATCGCTCAACTTTATAAGAACGGGAATACAATTGATTGGCATGCTTATGATGCTCCATTTAAGTTACAGATTTCTGCAAAACCTTTACCTACGTATCCTTTCCAGCATCAATCTTATTGGCTGACCGTGGATCCTATCGCTCAAGAGAATAGAGTCCTAGATAGTTTTCTAAGCCAATCTCTTTATCAGGTGGAGTGGAAACCATTGGCTGAGGCTCATAACCCTGTGGAGCCAACGTCAATTACTGGTACATGGTTGATTTTTGCAAATAAAGATTCAGAAAGTAAGAATATGGTGCGTCATTTATCAACCTATTTACGGGATGTTATCGTGGTTAATCCCGAGGTAAAATATCAAATATCCCGAGATACAGTAATGCTTAATCCTTATCAACCAGAGCATTTTTTGAATTTCTTAAGCAAGCACTCAGAAATCCGGGGTGTTTTCTATTTGTGGGGTTTAGTTGGCAGTGAGTTTTTTCAAGAGGAGCAATTAAAAGCCGCAGCTTATGATGATTTTAATCAATTAATTAGATGCTCTTGTGCGGGTTTGCTTCATTTAGTGCAAGCACTCATGCACCAAAAGCAGAAGAGTAAGCTATGGACTCTAACCAGAGCTACAACGACCATACAGCATCAATCTCTGCCATTTTTTTCACCATTGGTGGGCATGGGTAAAACACTAGTGCTTGAATATCCCGAACTGGATTACCATCATTTTGATGTTGATGTGGGAGCAAAAGCCGAAAAAACAGCGCAAAAACTCCATCAACTTATCAGTCAACCTTTCCAGGATGAACCAGTTTTAGCTTATCAACAAGGTGCATTATATGTGCCACGTATTGTCACTGCACCATTGCCTCGTTCGATTGAAAATAAAAAAACATTGCGAAAAAATGGTTCTTATCTGATTACTGGCGGACTGGGGGGGATAGGATCGATTTTATGTAAGTGGCTAATGCATCAAGAAGTCAATTCTATTATTTTACTGGGAAGGCAGCCTTTAACCGATAAAATCACCGAAAGACTCAACGAGTTTCGTGTGAATGACATAGCAATCCAGTATCTGCAAGCTGATGTTAGCGATTACCAGAAATTGCGTCAGGTTTTAACCATGGCACAAAATACAATGCCCCCAATTAAAGGGATCTTTCATACAGCAGGTACCTTAAGTGATGGTTTGTGGTCGCATTTAACGTGGCAGCAGTTTGAGGAAGTTTTCCGTGCGAAAGTGCAAGGTTCATTTAATTTACACTGTTTAAGTAAAGAACTTATGCCTGAGTTAGAACATTTCATTATGTTTTCATCCATTAGCTCTTTATTTGGTTCGCCAGGACAAGCGAACTATGCTGCGGCTAATACATTTCTCGATAATTTAGCTCATTATCGCGCGCAAGCAGGATTACCTGCATTAAGTATTAATTTTGGTCCTTGGCAAGAAGTAGGTATGACCCGCAATTTAGTGCAATCTTGGTTGGCTTATGGTATTCAAAACATTAGTGAGAAAGTAGGGTTGGCTTCCCTAAAGCGTATGCTATCAAGTTCTTTCACACAATTGTGTTTGATGCCGAATAATATTGTTTCCGTGATGGAACATTTACCGCGCTCCTATAAGAAATTATTAGTAGAGATTCTTCCCGCGACCCAAGAGAACCCAACACCTATTTCTCAAGTAAGCAACCGACAAGACCAAGATTTTATTACGCGATTAAAGAAAGCGCACCAACAACAGCGACTGACTGATTTAACAAACTTATTCATCAATGAAGTTCGCATCATTCTTCGTTTAAAAGAAAGCGATGCGTTGCCGATGAATGCCAATTTGTTATCACTTGGGATGGACTCATTACTTGCTTCGGAATTATTACACCAGCTACAACGCAAATTATTGCTTGAAAATCTAAGTATTCAATCTTTATTATTTGAGAACCGCTCTCTTGAAGATTTGATTTATTTTTTGAATGAAAAAATAGGCGACGCCGAGAACTCGGAAGAAACCACCTTGTTAACTAAAGCGGCGCGTCATTTATTACAGCTTTCAGTGCAACAAATCCGAATTTGGAGACATATCCAGGATCAGCCCGCCAATCCTGCTTATGTAGTGACTAATTTGTTTCAACTTGACGGTTCTGTGGACGTGTTGATTTTGGAAAAAAGTATCCAACAGGTCATTGAGAGACATTCCATGTTACGTTGCAGTTTTCATATTTCTATGGGAACGCCATTTCAATTTTGTCATGACCAAGTTGATTTTAAATTACATTATTTTGATTTTCGCACTTTAGAAGCCAAGAACCAAAACAAACAAATCAATCAATTGTTGAAAAAAATAAGTCATCATCAATTTGATTTGCATAAAGCTCCATTATTGGAAAGTTATTTGATTCAATATGCTGAGAAACAATATGTTTGGGCCTTTAGTGTGAGTCATTTGCTAACAGATGGGGGCAGTAGTCTTATTCTGTTTCAAGATATTCTGCATTTTTATGCATTAAATCAAAATCGAAGCAGCCAAACCTTACCTGCGGCAACACCTTATGAAGATTTTGTTGATTGGCAATTAGCGAATGTAGTGAATGGTACTTACGAAAAATACGTTGCGTTTTGGCATGATACCTTGCTGAACTATAATCCTCCCGTTTTGCCTACGGATAAACCCATCCCACAACAGGCATTAGCCATAGGAGCGAAAGAACCTATTCATTTCTCTGTAGAACTACTTAATAAGTTACAAGATCTGACAAAACAAAGTCAGGTGACTCTTCCTAATTTATTATTTACGGCTTATGGATTGTTACTCGCACAGTTTGCTCAAACCGATCAAGCTTTTATTACTATGCTTTGTGCTGGGCGAGAAACAGAAAAATACCAGACAATTATGGGTAACGTGGCTAATGAGCTACCCTTGATTATCCATTATTCTCCGGTAATGAGTTTCATTGATATAGCAAGACAGTTACAAAACTGCCTGGTTCAGTTTTCTGAATATCAGTATTTACAACCAGAACAAATTACAGAGATTGGTTTGCCGGTACCGGATGTATCTTTCGACTTTCAACATTTGGAGATCAAACCTGTTGATCCTGGTTTTACGCTGAAACCATTCGCTTTTGATGATGCAAATATCCCTCTTTGGGGATCTAATCCCCGTAAGCTTTCTTTAAAGTTTACTTACAATAGAACCTTATTAACTGGATACCTTAAATATCGAGTTGATTTGTATGACTGTGAAACGATTGCTCATCTTACTAGGCAGTTTCAGACGATAATTAAGGAGGTTGTCGATAAACCTGAAAGGACATGTAGCATCTTAACTGATTTGTGTGGAGCCAGATTATGAGTAAGTCCTACTTAATAAAACCCCCTTTGTCCATATTCAAAGAATACGATGTGCGCAGTCAAATTGGCGAAGATTTAAATGAAAATACTTACTACACCCTAGGGCTAGCAATTGGGACTGAGCTGCAGGAAATCCATGGATTGCACGTGCTATTGCTCTGTCGTGACAGTCGTGCCAGTAGTGCTTCATTTACAGAGTCCTTAATCAAAGGCTTATTGGAAAGTGGCACCCGGATAATCGATATTGGTTGCTTACCAACCCCAGTGTTACATTTTGCAATGTATGACTTGCAATGCCAGTCTGGGTTAATGGTCACTGCGAGTCATAATCCCGCAGATTATAATGGTTTGAAGATCACTCTAGGCGGCAAGAACTATTACGGGAATAGGCTTCGAGCGTTATATCAACGCATTATGGATGAAAAATTTTTCATTGATAAGGAAGAAAGCGGAAAGTTGATTCAATACCCTCCTGAACAAGTGATAAATAAATACATTCGTGTCATCAAAGGACGTATGGGAGGAATGAGAAAATTTCGCGTCATTGTGGATTGTGGTAATGGTGTTGCAGGGCATGTGGCTCCTCAATTATTGACTGCTCTGGGTTGTGAGGTCATACCCTTATATTGTGATGTGCAATCAACGTTTACTCATCATCATCCAGATCCGTCAATAGAAGGAAATTTAAGTGATTTACGCCAGGCTGTTTTGGAGCAAAATGCTGATGTAGGTGTAGCTTTTGATGGGGATGGAGATCGTTTGGGTGTTGTAGATAATCAAGGCTGTATCATTCCTTCAGATTATTTGTTGCTGGCTTTTGCTGATGCATTGCTTAAAAAAGAACCTAATGTGGGCGTAGTATTTGATATTAAATGTACCCAACATTTAAATGAGTACATCTTAGCCCGCAAAGGACGCGCGATTATGACTCGAACCGGCATGGCGTATATTATGGCAGGCATGTCAGAGCATAAAGCCGCAATCGGCGGAGAGTATAGTGGGCATTTCTATTTTAATGATCGATGGCTGCAATATGATGATGGTATTTATGCTGCAGCACGTGCAATAGAAATGTTAAGTGCACAGATAGGAGATAGTCATCATTTTTTTGCGCAATTTCCTAAGTCATTAAGTACTAATGAATTAAAAATTAATATTGCAGAACATTTGAAAGAAGAGTTTATGAGGCAGTTAATTTTACATGCTCCTCTGCATATAGGAGGTGAGCTTACCTATATTGATGGGTTAAGAATAAACCTTGCCAATGCGTGGGGACTAGTTCGTCCCTCCAATACGGGGCCTTATTTAACGCTTCGTTTCGAAGCAAAGACTTATGATGCCATGCAAGACATTAAAGGGTTATTTGGAAGATTAATTACAATGATTAATCCCTTATTGGAATTGCCTTTTTAACGAGAAGCAAATGGATAAAACAGTTATTGCAGCATTTGATTTTGATGGGACGTTGACTACAAGTACGTCAAGTCGAATCCTATTTTTAAAGTACCTGGTTGGTTTACCTAAAGTAGTAAGTAGCCTATTGTCGAGTTTTGTTTATTCAGAGCTAGGACGCTTTAAGCTGGATAGGTTAAGTTGGCATGATTATCTCGATAATCTTATTTTAAAAGATCGAGATAAGAAGGAACTTAATGAGCAGGCTATGCAGTTTTTAGAACAAGTACTCATCAAAAAATTGCGTAAAGAAGCTTTAGAATGCCTCAATTTTCATCAACAACAAGGTCATACCTGTGTTTTAATTAGTGGAGCATGGGATATTTACCTGAAGCCTTTGGCAAGACGATATCACTTTAAGCAATTGATTTGTACTGAACTGGAGTTTGACCCTGTAAGTCATAAAAGTACCGGACGCATGCGAAATAAATATTGTCTGGGACAACAAAAATTAGAAGAATTTAAGAAGCTCTATGAACATAGAGAGGACTATGAACTTTATGCATATGGAGACAGTGCTAATGATATCGCATTACTCAATTACGCCGATCATGCTTTTTATAAATGTTTTAAGTAAATGCCATCCATAATAATGAATGAAATCCATAAGTAATTTTGTGAAAAGTCAGATTTGAATGCAGGTTGAGTGAAACTGATTCTCAAAAAGCGCAGCATAGACGACTAGGTGGGCATTTTTGAGAATCAGTTTCACTTAAGATGTGCCAAATATGGCTGTTCAGAAATAACAACCTACACCATCATAACCAATAACATGACATAATTTGTACGCACTGTGATCCAATCGATAAGTTACAGAACCATAATAGGCAATGATAGTTCCATTTTTATTTTGCTGAATATGCGGCGTCTGCAAGTGCTCTCCGGTTTCACAATTGGAATGATTTTGTACCCACACTCCTCCTTCAGAAACAATGCGTGTTTTACTTGGAGTAAATGCATTCTTTCCACAATCCCTAGCTGCCAACTGTTCCATTTTAGGGGCAGAAAAGACAAGATCATAACCTGCGGTGGCTGCTTTAACTGCTTGTTCGGCATCTAAAATACCATGTCCACAAGGTTTTTTACCCACACACGATTTATTGGGATCAGTACTTACCCCAAAATTATGGGTTGTTGCAAACAATAATTGCTCCACTTGTTCTGCGCTAAGTACCTTTTCACTCGCAGCAAAAATCAATCCCGCGACACCTGCAACATGTGGGGTAGCCATACTGGTTCCTTGATAAAAATCAAAACCCGAGCCATTATAACCGCCACCGGGATTCACTGTAGATAAGATCCCACCCCAAATACCATAACGCTTGTCTCCCCCTGGGGCAGCCAAGGTAATGCTTGGACCATAGTTAGAAAAATAGGATCTCAATCCTTCAGGGCCAGTGGATGCGACTTTCATGGTTCCATTGCAGACTGCAGGTGCATTAAAATGTTCCCAAACATTGTCATTTCCCGCGGCAACTGCCAATACGGCACCTTTTTTACGTGCAAAAAAGACTGCTTCTTGTAGAGCCTGGTCGCAATAATCAATTTCATCTTTAGGCCCCCTATCCACACCAAAGCTCATATTCAATATTTTTGCTGGATGGATGTTTGTTGGAACTCCGGGAACCTCGCCTCCTACGGCCCAATAAATAGCATTAATCACTGAACTTTCATAAAACATGCCATTGGCGGCAGGAATTTTTAAAGGCAGAATTTTCAAATCTTCACCCATACCACTCATGATGCTTCCATAACCTGCAATTGTTCCAGCAACGTGAGTACCATGGTAAGACCGTGTTTCATCAATCAGGTTGTTATTATTTCCTGCAAAATTCCAACCCCATAAATTCCCGACACTGTCCTTAACCAAGTTATTGATCAAGCTATCATTTAAGGCAATTCCAGTATCTAAAACTGCAACCACGATAGGTTTTTTAGAAATACCTGTGGTATAGGCCCAGGCACCATCTTTAAATCCAGGTTTCGATTCCAACATGATTCCCGCAGGGCGAGTAAACTCATCCCATTGGCTTTCATGAGATAATAAATCACCGGTGTCTAGAACCTCAGGATCAGGAACCGGTTTAAAGTAACTTACTCGGTCTTTAACCGCATATAAAACTTGAGGATTTTTACGTAGGCGCTCTAGAATCAAGGACGTTTCATCCTCATCATCTCCTTTAGCTAAAGGGCTATTTGTTGAATCTAAAACGAGTAAAAAAGCACCATTAGCCATAGGATTAAATTCTTTCACGGGTAATTGGGTCACTTGCTTTATTTGTGACTTTAAAGAAGAAGCGTTGCTTATTTGCTCTTTATATTTGATGATTACTCGAACTGTATTTTGCTCAGGCGCAGCAAAAACACTGTGCGCGATTGATAAAAGACCTAAACCTAAAATCCCTGATTTAAACATGCAACATCTCCTTATATAGTGCATCGCAATTCAGTATGCTATAAGGCACAGGGCAAAACAAGATCACCCTTGTCACAAAATATTATCCTCCTCTACAGAGTGTATTAGACTTAAAAATTTGCAATTGAAATTCTTGAGATGCTCTATATACTGAATCTATCTGTTTGTTTGTATTAAAAATTTCATTATGAACTTGCGCACTTTTTTTTATAAATCAGCCACGCGCTGCGTCCGAAAAATACAATCTTTGCTTGGTTTAATAACACTTGGTTCTCGAGCCATTATTGTGAATCATGACCATCGGATCCTTTTGGTAAAGCATACGTATCAACCGCATTGGTATTTGCCTGGTGGTGGTGTAAAAAAAGGCGAGTCCGCTCAAGCAGCATTAGTACGCGAATTAAAGGAAGAGGTCGGCATCATCCCAACTGAAGAGCCCCAATTATTTGGGATTTATTTTCATACTTATATGCAAGTAAATGACTATCCCGTGATCTTTATCATTAAAAATTTTACCTCTGTGGAAGCTTATTCTCATGAAATTGAACAAATGGCTTGGTATGATTACGATGATTTACCTGACATGGTAAGTCCAGGAACAAAACGCAGGCTTGATGAGTATTTCGGCAAGAATATTCGATCAGATAGATGGTAGAGAAATCATTCAGTAGTTACAATTTGATGTATTTATTTAAAACTAAGCACTCTATCGTTTTTCAATGATAGAGTGCAGTACCTTTTTTATTAAGATAGTTCTATTTGTGAAAGAACATTAACTAAATGATCAATATCGTCTTCATTATTGAAATAATGTAAGGAAATCCTAATTCCTCCGTCACGTTGGGTTACCCAAATATTGTTTTCTTCCAATTTTTTCATGACATGTTCTAAATTGTTAAAAGGCCCCAATAAAGTGATTCCAGATCGATAAGAACCTGGGTAATCAGACTTAATAGGAATGTTGATTGTTATGATCTTCTCAACTAAGTAATTTGTAAGCGATTGTATTCGTTCACTGATTCTAGGAATACTGAGTTCATTGATTAAATCTAAGGCAGCATCTAAACCAGAAAAAATGGTCATATTATCCCAACCAAGCTCGAAAATTCGCGCTGTATTATAGAAAGAGCACTTACCATCGAAACTCATAGCACTTTCTACACTACGCCAACCTACGAGACTAGGTTGTAATTTTTTGAAGAAGTCAGGGTGAATATACATAAATGCAATACCCTCCCCACACCCTAGCCATTTGTAACAAGAGCATATTAATGCATCGATTTTTTGTTTTTTGACGTCAATAGGAAAGGCACCGATTCCCTGAGTTCCATTAACAATAAAATTTGCATCTGGACAATATTCTTTAATGAGTTCTAAAGGAAGCTTATAGCCATTTCCATAATGAATAAAGCTAGTAACAATGGATGAAATTTGATTCATGTTTTTGTTTGAAATAGTTTCTAGCAGTTCTTGCATAGAATCTACCCAATGGATATTGTGTCCATTATTATTCCATGGCAAAACGGTAGAACCAAAATCGTTTTTTGCTATTAAGACAGAATTTTGTGGTTCGAGTGACTGTGCGATAGCATTCATACCAAAAGATACGTGCGGTATAAAGGCTATGTGTTCTTTATCTGCATTAATTAATTTTGCTATTTTTTCCCTGCAATGTTCCATTATTTGAATGTTTTCACCAAAAGCTCTTCCACCCAATTGAGCAACAGTTTCATATCTATTTTGAATTGCTTTAAGAACTGGCAGAGGAAGTGCTCCTCCTCCAGCAGTCATAAAATAGGTTTGTTGTTTTGCAACAGGAAAAAGATCTCTGATTACATCCCAATTTATCATAATAATTTACCTCTTCTCTTTGCACTTAAAACCTGAGCGATTCTCACAAACTTCTCTATTCTACTACCGCGCTTTATGCGCGGTATCTAGAAGATCCTTTAAAGCGCGAATATGGACTTGAATGAATCGATAGAACCAATTAGAAGTTAATCTGCAAACGTTCCGCAATTTCACTTTCACTTAAATTATCAATTTTATAAAGTGTTCCGGCCTTTGCTTTAGCAACCCCTAATTTGCTTGCTAATGCATTAGGGTTATAAATAGTGACTTTCTCAATATCAATATTTAATTGTTGCTTAATCTTCTCTTTTACCACCTTAATTAATTCATTTTTCTTATCATCAGTTAGGATTGAATTAAGTTCGATTTTAATTTCTATTTGATCATTCTTAGAGATAATTTGATAATCACAACCAATTTCTTCAAATTGGAAGAGGATCTCTTCAATTTGAATCGGAAATACTGAGAGTTTGTTTTTGGGACAGTATATCTTATCAGCAGCTCGGCCAAGTACATGAATCACAGGTGTATCGTATTCACAGCCGCAATGATGTTGGAGCATTCCAAAATCGCCCGTTTTATAACGCAATAAAGGCATGTAATTTACATTGGTATTGGTGAGAACGATATTGCCTATTTCATTTTCTTGAGTTACTGGAGTTTTAAAATCATCTTTAAGTAACTCAACAATCAAATAAGGATTGGAAGGTAAATGGTAGTTATGCTTGCTGCATGAAACCAAGCCACCACTATCCAGCTCAGTCAAGCCATACACGCCGTGTACAGAAGCACCGCCATATACTTTACTCAATCGTTGGAACTTCGTTTTTGAGATAATCTCACCGGTTAAGATGATTTTTTTTATAGAAGATTTGCAAGGATCAATACCTTGTTCTGTCATTGCTTGTGCATAGCGAAGAGTTTCTAGGGGTCTCCCAATCAGAAGCTCTGGTTTTAAACGCTCTATAAGTTCAATTACTTTTTGGGGCATACATACTAAAGTTTTTACCCCAGCTGGAATAGCAGTGATCCCGGCTTTGGTTAATCCTGCAAAATATTTTATTCCAATTGGATTCATTTCAAATGGAAGTGCGATTATAGCGCGCTTCACTTCATCTTTATCTAAATTAAGCCAATCAAAAATGAAGTTTGCAAATTCCCCGCCTCGTTCAGGTCCCAGATCAGGGATAACTGGAAAAGGATTTCCTGAAGTCCCACTTGTTTCGAAATAAGAAGGTGGATTAGTCTCTAACACTTCATTAACTAAAACAGAAATATTAGGTACATTTTTATCAATTAATGGAAAATGCTTTAAATCTTCCAAAGAATCAATAGGGTGTTCTATATGCTGATAATAATCCTTATAGAATTGAAAATTGCTTTTAACATGCTCTAATAATTGATTAAAACGACTACATAATACTTCTTGATCATTCTTGTTAAGTAAAAGGCTGGACATGTTTTACCTCAAGTTATATTAAAAATTAAAATATTCCAATGCCCCTTCATGGGGCACTGGATCTATAAATTGGATAGATAAAAAAATTATTGTTAAACAGTTTCAACGATATCTTCGAGTTCTTTCGCACCAAGATCATAATTACCTTTGATCCGTCTCATCAAATACCCTGCATATTCAATGGGTTCATATTTCGGAGGAACATTATTTATAACAAGTGGAGAAATATTCGCGTGCATATTGGGCTCAAAGAAAAATGGGATTGAATATCTTTCTTTTCCTGAAATATTGATAACACGATGTGGCGTAGAAATATAGGTATCATTACTTAAGCGGCGCAGCATATCACCTGTATTCAAGACAAATGCACCTTCCAAAGGTTCAACATCTAACCAGGAATCATCCTGTTGTTTCACCTGCAAGCCGCCCAGTGAATCTTGAGCTAAAATGGTGAGTATTCCATAATCAGTATGTGGTGCAATACCATATTGATGTTCAGGAATAATATTAGGCTGAGCTGGATAATTTTGTAACCGTAAGAAAGTAGTTGGGTTGACAAAGTATTTGTCTAAAGCGTAGTAGTCTTGTCCCATTGAAAGAGAAACCATACGAATTAAATTTCTTACTAATACAGTTAATTCATCTCGATAATGAATTAATGTATTCTTGAAATTAGGAAGTAACTTTTCATCGGGCCATTGATTTGGACCAGCAAGGTTAATCCTCTTTTTAAAATCTGGGTCATTGTCAGCAACTTCATGTCCAAGAATAAAAGCTGAACTTTGATTAGGCTTTACTGCTTCTCCAAGTGTTGATACAGAGAGGATAGAGGTCGCAAACGGCATGTAGCCTCTAAAAAATTCATTTTGAATAATTTTAAGTTTTTCTTCCTCTGGAAGATGGTGAAATAACTTAGCCTGTTCAAAAATAGAATCTATTAATTCTTTTGAAATTCCATGATTTTTAATATAAGCAAAGCCAATATTACTGTAGACATACTTAAATTCTTCTGCCAGCTCCATTAATTCCTGTTTAGTTTTTGCTGCACGTATCGCTGAAACATCAATTACAGGTATTTGATCATATATTTTCATTTGAATTTCCTAAAAAAAAGCACTTTAAATTAATTATCGGCATTAGCTGCAGAAGAACATCCTGGAGTATTTTTTTTCTTAAAACGAAGATAAAGCCATTGGCATTTATCTTGGTCTTCTTCAGAAAGGAATAATTCGCGAGTTTTAGCCATACCAATAGTGAGTGGTTTAGGATAAATAATAAAGTCGTAACCCATTTTTGCCCACATTGGCATGACGATTGGACATTCTTCTATTAAATAATCCAAGCCATGTCTGAATAATGTATCTTTATCGGTCAATGGATTGATCAGAGAAAGTCTATCAATGTAAGTAAGAACGTTGGCTTGGATTGCTTCAGCGTACTCTTTGTTTTCATGATACTCTTTGACTATTAACTCTTTTAATCCGTCATAATCCGAATGGTTAAGTAATTCATCCCAGCGAATAATTTGATGCGGTAACTTAAAAAGATTTAATGCATGCTGACTTCGCTCAAGCCAGAGATCACCTGCTTTTTTAGAATATTCAGTAGCTTTTTCTAATCCCATATTCCCTCTGTGATTATGTCTTTGCAGAGTATCTGCCATAACAATATCACATGACTTAAAAGCATATTTATTGACTAATTCAATCGTTGCTAAAAATTTACCCTTTTCATGGTAAGCTTGACCCACGCTAATAAATAATAATGCTTTCTTACCTGTAAAATCTGGAATCTTATTTTCACTATTATTCTCAATATCTAACTCCGAATATCTAAAAGACGCCTTATGCGTATATAGATCAGACAATGAAATGGCGCTGGGTTCTTGTTCAATTTGGAGAGTAGAAAACATAGATTGCTGTGTAGAAAACATGGTTATCCTTTGAATAAAATATTTATTAATTTTTTATACAACTATTGAACATCATGAGCTCTAATAAAATTTTATGATTTTAATATAAGCATATTGTTAGAGGCAGGCGATTATGCGACTTTTTTTGGAAATGTGCAACAATTTTATAAGCTGGTTATGAATAAGTCTTTTTTATCCAATGAAGATTAAGCTATAAGTTTGAATTTAAACGATATTTTATATATAAACAACTGTTACAAAATTGTAAAAAAAGGTAATAATATAGGACAGTAAGATCGAATACTGCCCATCGAATTTTAATTCAGCATACAACAAAAATTTTTCTGAAGATGGTTTATGAAACGCCCAAACTATAAACTCACAATCAATAACGATATTGATTTGACTTATAAGGACCATTAACCGCCACACCTAAATACTCCGCTTGCTCCTTGGTGAGTTGGGTTAATTTTGCTCCGATTCTCCCCAAATGCAATCGAGCTACTTTTTCATCTAATTGTTTGGGAAGAACATAAACTTGTCGATCATATTGAGTTGCATTTTTAAATAACTCAATTTGCGCTAAAACCTGATTGGAGAAAGATGCTGACATGACGAAACTTGGATGTCCTGTAGCACATCCTAAATTAACCAAACGTCCCTCAGCCAACAGAATGATACGCTTACCATCAGGAAAAATTACATGATCAACCTGTGGCTTAATATTTTCCCATTGATATTTCTTTAAACTGTGGACATCAATTTCAGAATCAAAATGGCCGATGTTGCATAAAATCGCCTGATTACGCATACGCTTCATATGTTCATGGGTCACTACATGATAATTACCTGTAGCAGTAACAACAATGTCCACCTGCTCGGCAACATCATCTAGAGTCACAACGCGATATCCTTCCATTGCAGCTTGCAGGGCACAAATAGGATCAATTTCTGCAATTAAAACAATAGCACCCTGACCACGCAGTGCTTGTGCGCAACCCTTACCTACATCTCCATAACCTAAAATTAGGGCAACTTTTCCTGCAATCATTACATCAGTAGCGCGTTTTATCCCATCCAGTAAGGATTCGCGACAACCGTATAGATTATCAAATTTGGATTTAGTGACAGAATCATTCACATTAATCGCAGGGACTTTTAAATCACCCTTTTTGGCCATTTCATACAATCGAGCGACGCCGGTAGTTGTTTCTTCAGAGATTCCTTTAATTTCTGATAACAACTCCGGAAATTTTTGATGTACAATTTGCGTCAAATCCCCGCCATCATCTAGCAATAAATTAGGAGTCCAATGATTCGGTCCAGTAAGAGTTTGTTCAACACACCACCAATACTCTTCCTCAGTTTCACCTTTCCAGGCAAAGACCGGAACACCATTGGCTGCCATAGCTGCAGCAGCATGGTCTTGAGTAGAAAATATATTACAAGAAGACCAACGCACCTCAGCGCCTAAGGCAATCAACGTTTCAATCAGCACGGCTGTTTGAATGGTCATATGCAAACAGCCTGCGATACGTGCACCCTTTAATGGCTTGGTTGTAGCAAATTCTTCACGCAGAGCCATTAACCCAGGCATTTCCGTTTCAGCAATCGCTATTTCCTTGCGTCCCCAAGAAGCCAGCGACATATCAGCTACTTTATAATCTTTTGTCATATTGCTTCCTGCTCCTACTTTATTGACTACTTCCATTTAGCATCTCCTTATAAAGCTTTACGTAACTCCGCCACTTTATCCAATCGTTCCCATGGAAAATTCTCGCGTCCATAATGACCATAAGTTGCCGTTTGTCTGTAGATTGGACGAAGCAAATCATGATGTTCAATAATACCCTGTGGCGTTAAATCGAAATGAGCCAGAATTAATTCAATGATCTCACTATCTTTTAAACGGCCCGTACCAAAAGTTTCAACAAAAATTGAAGTAGGTTCAGCCACACCAATTGCATAAGAAATTTGTAATTCACACTTATCCGCCAATCCCGCAGCAACGATATTTTTTGCCACATGCCGTGCTGCATAAGCTGCAGAGCGATCCACTTTAGAAGGATCTTTACCAGAGAAACATCCACCACCATGTCGCGCCATACCACCATAAGTATCTACGATGATTTTACGACCAGTCAGGCCACAGTCTCCTAAAGGACCACCAATAACAAAACGGCCTGTTGGATTGATAAAATAACGTGTTCTAGGAGTTAACCACTCGCTTGGTAACGTAGTCTTAATAATTTCTTCACGGACTGCTTCAACTAAATCATTATAACCAATATCAGCCGCATGTTGTGTGGAAAACACGACTGTATCCACTTCAACGGGTATTCCTTTTTCATATTTGAGGGTCAATTGACTTTTAGCATCAGGTCGCAACCAAGGTAATGCACCTGATTTACGTAAATGAGCTTGTTTTTCCATCAATCGATGTGCGTAAGCAATAGGAGCAGGCATGTAGACATCGGTTTCACGGCTGGCATAACCAAACATTAAACCTTGATCTCCAGCACCAAGAATTTTTGTTTCTTTATTATCTACACCTTGAGCAATATCAGGAGATTGTTTACCTATAGCAGAAAGTACAGCACAAGACTCCCAGTCAAATCCCATTTGTGAGCTGTTATAACCTATGTCTTTTACTACTTGCCTTGTTACAGCTTCCACGTCCACCCATGCTTTGGTAGTAATTTCGCCACCAACTAATACCATACCTGTTTTAACAAATACTTCACAAGCAACACGTGCAGAAGGATCTTGCATTAAAATAGCATCTAGAATTGCATCAGAAATCTGATCCGCGATTTTGTCAGGATGTCCTTCAGAAACCGACTCAGAAGTAAAAACGTGACTTTCATTCATTAGTTAATCCTCTTTGAATTTTTATATATCCTATTTCATCAATTGTATAAATTCATTAAATATTATTTCTATATCATGTGGTCCAGGGCTGGCTTCAGGATGTCCTTGAAAACCAAATGCCGGTTTTTCCTTATGTCTAATACCCTGTAAGGTGTTATCAAATAAAGAACGGTGCGTAATCGCTAGACAATCGGGTAAACTCGCTTCATCTACCGCAAATCCATGGTTCTGGCTGGTTATAAAAACACGTTTTTTCCCTTCAGTTTCAATTACAGGATGATTTGCTCCATGATGGCCAAATTTCATTTTTTTGGTCACACCACCACAGGCTAAAGCCAAAATCTGAAACCCCAAACAAATACCGAATAAAGGAATGCCTTGTGCTAAAAACTCTTGAGTGGCGCGTATGGCATAATCACAAGCCTCTGGGTCTCCTGGACCATTAGACAAAAAGATCCCATCAGGATTCATTGCTAAAACTTCTGCAGCAGACGTTTTCGCTGGAACTAAAGTTAAATGGCAGCCTTTATCATGCAAAATACGTAAAATATTGTGCTTTACACCAAAATCATAAGCAACCACATGGAATTGTTGCGGCTGAGAATCTCTGCCCCATTCACCTTGGCCATCATGCCATCGCTCTATGGTTTTTCTAGAAACTTCTAAAGCCAAATCCACACCCTGCAATCCAGAGAAAGCTCTTGCTTTGGCTAAAACCAACTCAGGGTTCTCTACATCAGTGCTGATGCAAGCCCCTACAGCACCATGTTCTCGCAAACGTAAGGTCAAATCCCTAGTATCAATTTCAGCAATAGCTACTACACCATTTTTTTTGAGCCAATCTGGAAGAGATTGCTCAGAACGATAATTACTAGGAATTATTGAAGAATGACGAAGCACTAAACCCGCAGCCCAAATTTTATTTGACTCCATATCCTCATGGGTGCATCCAGTATTCCCTACATGGGCCGTAGTCAAAGTAATGATTTGTCGTGTATAAGAAGGATCCGTGAGCATTTCCTGATAACCGGTTAGCGAGGTATTAAAAACCAACTCTCCGACACAATCTCCTGTTGCTCCTATCGAAATGCCTTCGTAAATGGTGCCATCTGCTAACACTAAAATTGCTGGTTGGTTCATCATGGATCTACTCTATTTCGTTATTCAATGTGTTTTTTAGCGGCTTGGGCTCTGCAACCTGGGTGAAGCGAAGCGGAATCCGGGGGGGCTGTTTGTCAGACACCCCGGGCTTCGCTTCACCCAGGGGCATAACGATTACAAATCATTTGGCCAGTACGCACAAAAAATGCACATTTGGGTAAATTTGAGCAATTGTAACGTAATTGGCTCAAAATTTCATGTCTTCAAAGAATTTTTTCACGCCGGCAAACCAAGAATTAGAGCGCGGAGAGTGTTTTCCTGTAGCATTTTCGAGAGATTCTTGAAATTTAGTGAGTAATTCTTTTTGCTCACGTGATAAATTCACAGGAGTTTCTACAACTACTTTGCATAATAAATCACCCTGACCATGACCGCGTACGGACTTCATCCCCTTCCCTCTTAAACGAAATACTTTACCGGTTTGTGTTTCTTCAGGGATCTTTAAAGTAACCCGGCCTTCAAGAGTAGGTACCTCTATAGAACCACCCATAGCAGCAATGATAAAACTTATTGGCACTTCACAATGCAAGTCATTTTCCTGGCGTTCAAATATGGCATGTTTTTTTACACTAATCTGCACATAAAGATCGCCTGGACCACCGCCATGCATACCCGCTTCGCCCTCCCCGCTTAAGCGAACTCGATCGCCATTATCCACGCCAGCAGGAATTTTAACTGTAAGTTTTTTGCTCTCACGTATTCGACCTTGACCGTGACAATCTGAGCAAGGATCAGAAATAATAGTCCCTTCGCCATGACAACTGGGACAAGTTTGCTGAATAGAGAAAAAGCCTTGTTGAATTCTGACTTGCCCCACACCATTACAGGTTTCACAAGTTTTTGGCTGTGTTCCTTTTTTAGCACCACTACCATTACACGTAGCACAAGCACCATGTCTGGGAACAGTAATTTGTACTTCTTTACCCAGAGCAGCTTCTTCAAGTGTTAATTGGACATTGAATTGCAGATCAGCGCCGCGTTGGCCACGAGATTGGCGTCCAGCGCCACGCCCGCCCGAAAAGATATTTTCAAAAATATCCTCGAAAACATCACCAAACCCACCAAAACCGCTAAAACCTCCATGACCACCTCTCATGGAAGGATCAACACCTGCATGACCAAACTGATCATATGCTGCACGTTTTTGTGGATCAGAAAGAATACTATAAGCGTTTTGGATTTCTTTAAATTTTTCTTCAGCTGCAGAATCGCCAGGATTACGATCTGGGTGATACTTCATTGCTAATTTACGATATGCTTTTTTAATTTCGGCATCACTTGCAGTTCGACTTACTTCTAAAAGTTCATAAAAATCCTGCTGTTCCATAACTACTCACATATTAAAATTAAAAAGGACAATATAGTCTGGATGCAGCGAAGCGAAACACGGGATTTCTGAATGAACTTCTTAAGCCCGAGTTTCGCTTCGCTGCACCTAGGCTACAAAGCACCTAGGTGTCTAAATCACGATATAACCAATTATTTCTTATCGTCTTTCACTTCTTCGAACTCAGCATCTACAACACCTTCATCCGCTTTAGCTGATTCTTGAGCATGTGGCTGCTCTTGGTGTGTTTGCTCTTGTCCTGCTTGTCCTTCAGATGCCTTTTTAGCATAAACACGTTCAGCCATTTTTGAAGAAACATCGCTGAGAACTTTTAATTTCTCTTCGATTTGAGCTTTATCGCTGCCTTGGATTGCTTCTTTTAATTCAGCAATAGCTTTTTCTATACCTTGTTTCTCATCGTCAGAAAGTTCGGCTGCTAAATCTTTCATAGACTTTTCACAGCTGTGAATCAGACTGTCCGCTTGGTTGCGCAACTCTGCCATTTCCTTAAATTTCTTATCTTCTTCGGCATGAGACTTAGCATCTTTAACCATTGCTTCTACTTCTTCATCGCTCAAACCACTAGATGCTTTAATAACAATCGATTGCGCCTTACCAGTCGCTTTATCCTTAGCAGAAACATTAAGAATACCATTGGCATCAATATCAAAAGTTACTTCAATTTGTGGTACGCCGCGTGGTGCAGGAGGAATATCACCTAAATCGAATCGACCCAAAGATTTATTCGCTGATGCTTGCTCTCTTTCACCTTGCAGTACATGCACAGTAACTGCTGTTTGATTGTCATCTGCCGTAGAGAATACTTGATTGGCTTTAGTAGGAATTGTGGTGTTTTTCTCGATGAGCTTGGTCATCACGCCACCCATCGTTTCGATACCTAAAGACAAAGGAGTTACGTCAAGTAACAGAATATCTTTCACTTCACCAGATAAAACCGCAGCTTGGATAGCAGCACCCACAGCAACTGCTTCATCAGGGTTAACGTCTTTGCGTGGCTCCTTACCAAAAAACTCTTCTACTGTTTTTTGTACCAAAGGCATACGTGTTTGACCACCCACCAAAATGACTTCATTAATTTGCGATACAGTCAATCCGGCATCTTTTAATGCAGTTTTACAAGGTTCAACAGTACGCTCAACCAGTTTCTCAACTAAAGACTCTAGTTTGGCACGTGTCAATTTAATATTTAAGTGTTTTGGTCCTGTAGCATCAGCCGTAATATAAGGCAGGTTAACGTCTGTTTGTTGTGCTGAAGACAGTTCAATTTTCGCTTTTTCAGCGGCATCTTTCAAACGTTGTAATGCCAATGGATCATTATGTAAATCAATACCAGAATCTTTTTTGAATTCAGAAGCCAGATAATCAATCAAAGCTAAGTCGAAGTCCTCTCCTCCCAAGAAAGTATCACCATTCGTTGCGAGCACTTCAAATTGGTGTTCTCCGTCAACTTCTGCAATTTCAATAATTGAGATATCAAACGTACCACCACCAAGGTCATATACAGCAATGATGGAATCACCACGTTTTTTGTCCATGCCATAAGCAAGAGCTGCAGCAGTAGGTTCGTTAATAATCCGTTTTACTTCAAGACCTGCAATACGGCCCGCATCTTTAGTTGCCTGGCGTTGAGAATCGTTGAAATAAGCAGGTACTGTAATTACTGCTTCTTTTACTTCTTCGCCGAGATAGTCTTCTGCAGTTTTTTTCATCTTACGTAATACTTCAGCTGAAACTTGTGGTGGCGCTTTATCTTGAGTTTTCACACGCACCCAAGCATCGCCATTGTCCGCTTTAACGATTTTGTAAGGTACCATTTTGATATCTTTTTGTACCACTGCATCATCAAAGCGACGACCAATCAAACGCTTAATTGCGAATAAAGTATTATCTGGGTTGGTTACTGCTTGACGTTTTGCAGATTGTCCAACCAATACCTCGCCATCATCAGTAAAAGCAACGATGGAAGGTGTAGTGCGGTGGCCTTCACTGTTTTCAATTACCTTAGGTTTATCCCCTTCCATTACAGCAACGCATGAGTTGGTGGTACCTAGGTCGATTCCTATAATTTTAGCCATTCTATTCTTGCTCCAAATTTAGTAGTTTCTTACTGCAATGATTCTTATATGGGGCATAACCTAACGATTTCAACCCATAAATTTCACATTTTTTATTTTTTTGATACGACAACACGTGCCGGTCTAATCACTCGATCACTCAATTGATATCCTTTTTGGAATACCGCGATCACGGTATTAGGTTCAGCATCAGGCACAACTTGCATCGACATCGCCTCATGAAGTTGTGGATCAAAAGGCGCTCCGATAGGATCAATTTGTTGCACCTCAAATTTCTTCAATACATCCGTAAAGAGCTTCAAAGTTAACTCTAAACCTTCTCGCATCGATGCATCTTCTGCTTTAACAGCCAATTGTAAGGCTTGCTCTAAACTGTCGATTACAGGTAACAAATCAGAAATCAATTTTTCAACACCATAGCGATGGGCGTTAGCGACCTCGCGATCGGCTCGGCGACGTACATTATCTAACTCAGCTTGGGCACGAACCGCTTTTTCCCAATTTTCGTGAGCCTGTTGCTCAGCAAGAGTCAGTTTCTCACTCAACTCAACATAATTTGGATGATCTAAGGAGGGCTCTGGGTGTGTTTCTTCAGATAAGTCCAAAGGTTCCTCGTGTCCCTCATTTTGTTTAGACCCTTTAGGTTGATGTGCTTCATTTTGATGTTGCTCTTTAAACTCATGCCAATTTTTTTTATCGTTTTTACTCATGAAAAATTACTCCTCTTCCACAGCCTAGCAATGTGAAAATCAGAGATGGGGGCAGCTCATAAGATTTCAAGCCCTTAAATTTTTTTTATTTATTGTAGCCTGGGTGCAACGCAACAGAACCCGGGAAATTCATACATAAAAAAAGCCCTGATTACAGCTTCGCTTTCAGCCAGGCTCCAATCATACTCAAATGACAATCACTACGAGAATCAGCGATTAGCTTGCAGTATGTGTTCATTTATTCCATACTAGACTCAAAAATGTTACATGGGTTTTTTTATGCAAAAATGGTCGCCTACCTCTTGGCTCCAATATTCTTACTTACAAGCTGCAACTTACGCTGATAACGGACAGTTAAATAAAATTGTAGAACAACTGGGCCTTTTACCTCCACTCGTTACAAGTAGCGAAGTAAAGAGTTTGAAAAAAGAAATTGCACGCGCAGGACGTGGGGAAGCGTTTATTCTTCAAGGTGGTGACTGCGCTGAATCATTTAATGACTGCCGCTCGGAAATCATCAGTAATAAATTAAAAATCATCCTACAAATGAGTTTAATTTTATTACACGGTTTGCGAAAACCCATTATTCGTGTTGGACGAATCGCTGGACAATATGCAAAGCCACGCTCTTCAGATTATGAAACAATTGATGGCATTACTTTGCCTAGCTATCGTGGTGATCTGGTAAACTCACCCGAATTTACTCCAGAAGCTCGTGAACCCAACCCTAAACTATTATTACAAGCCTACAATTGCTCTGCGATTACCTTAAATTTTATTCGTGGCTTACTCGACAGCGGTTTTGCTAGCCTTAATCATCCCCAACAGTGGGATTTAAGTTTTGTTGAACATTCAAAACAAAAAGAAGAGTACCAAACGCTGGTTAAATCAATCGCTGATGCTTTAGACTTTTTAGATACCATCGATGGAATACAATCCAGTAACTTATCTAAGGTAGACTTTTATACTTCTCACGAAGCCCTGCATTTGCACTACGAACAAGCATTGACCCGTCAAATGGAAGATGGCTTATGGTATAACCTCTCCACTCATCTACCCTGGATCGGCATGCGCACCGCCCAAATCGATAGCGCCCATTTAGAATTTTTGCGTGGCGTCGAGAATCCCATTGGTATCAAAATTGGACCCGGAGCTACTCCAGAGTGGTTAGAAGAAGTATTGCACAGAGCCAATCCTAAACGCGAGGAAGGACGTCTTTTGTTATTCACCCGTCTAGGAGCAAAACACATAGATAGATTACTGCCTCCTCTTATTGACGCGGTGAGAAAGACAGGAGTACCCGTTACTTGGTCTTGTGATCCCATGCATGGCAATACAGAGACTACATTAGATGGTATTAAAACCCGTCACTTTGACAACATCCTTTTAGAGCTGAAACAAGCGTTGGAAATTCATCGTAATATGGGCAGTTATCTAGGTGGTGTTCATTTTGAGCTTACAGGTGATAACGTCACAGAATGTATTGGCGGTGCTCGCGGATTAGCAGCTGATGATCTAAAAAAGGCATACCATAGCCTCGTTGATCCTCGACTTAACTATGAACAGTCAATAGAAATGGCCATTCAATTGAGTAGACAATTTAGGAACGAGTAACCCATTGCTTCATTGAGTAGCCTGGGTGCAGCATAGGAACCCAGGTTATGAACCTAGCTAATCAAAAACTGGTTTAGCCCAATCGTCTTCTAAACATGTAGTGCTCTCTTTGACCCTATGGATATAAGAAGAATCTACTTTTTTAGTATAAAGATGCTCTTTAAATAAGTTTTCAGAACTTAGGACAAGATCGTTCATCAAAACCATTTTCGATGTAACTTGATTCGATTGAAAAAAATGCTCCATAAATTCAGGATAAAGCCCAAATAGTTCAGAAAGACTTTTATTAAAAGGATTGTCACTGCCACCAAATTGAGTATAAAAATCTAAATAAGCAGTAGCGTAATCGCGTAACGCAATTTTCTCTGCTTCCACATCGACTTCTTGAGTGTATTTTGTTCTTAAAAGTGAAATTAACTGGCAGTAAAGCATATCAAACGCTGTTATCGCATCCTGATTATCAGCAGTTATTTTGACGTAAAAAGGGTTAGTTACCTCTTTATTGCCAATCATTATTTTTTTTATACTGCAGAAAGGCACAGCTAAAGCTATATGCTCTTTTTCTCGCTCCATTCGAGCAGGAAAATTTAGACAATGTTCATCAAAAGTTGCATGAACATCGACAATATAATTAGCAAATAAAGTAGGGTCAATGGCAATAAAGCCCCCTCTTCCCCAAGTTAATGCAACTTGAGAATCTGCTGACATACTCACCATATGATAATCATTAGAGAGATTAGTTAATTTGTGCAATTTTACTTGCTCAATATCTACTACTTTGGGAAAGCTTTGACAAAAAACACCTGTAAGTAGTGTAGGCAGAAGAAAAATGACCGACGAAAGATTATTATCACCTCGATATAATGTTTCGATTGTAGCAGGAGTTTTTACAACCCTTGAAAAACGCACCCCCGAGAAAGATGACGTGTTTTGACTTTGAAAAAATGGATATTTACTTTGCATGAGTTGTTTGATGAGTTGGTGATTTTGCTCAATAATATACCACATTGATCATAATATTAAAACATCCTCCCACACGCAAATTCTTCGATAGAAACGAGCTATACTATGATAAGTATCTCCTAAACAGAGATCGAGAATGTATGAAAAACTATGTGAGAAATTTGAGAAAAAAATCGCTCAATGGAATCAAGGCGAGATTTTAATTCAGAATTTATATGTCTATCCAGCATCTCAGGCACTTTCTTATGGTGAGGCACGAGGATATAAAAAAGGGATAGGTGAGCCAGAAAGTTCTATTGTAGAACGTTTGACAGAACACATATATCAATTGGCTGTAATAGCAAATGAGTTCCAACAAAAAAATTTGGCGAATAAAAAAAGTGGTGAAGAGATTATTACCCGAATTCTAATGCCCGAATTTGCATTATATTCGGAAAGGCCGCTTACTACCGCTGAATACAATAAACTATTAGACAATCTAAAGGAGCGACTTAAAGACTTCAGTAACATTCATTTACTCTTAAGTTCTATTGCAGTTCAGACAGAAGATAATCGTTTATTAAACACCGTGTGTTATGTTGAATGCAGAGATAAAATGGACCCTAAAATGACCTCTGTATCTAAAAGATGGAGCTCCGGAGCAGATATAACTTATGAAAAAACACTGAAACCTTTTGAACCATTTGGCATCGAAACTGAAGATGTGAATCTCTATAAAATGAATGAAAATGAGTCGCTACATGATATACCTAGTCAAAGAGCATTTGTATTGCAAGGAAACACTATCTATTTTATCGATAAACAACGAGATTTAGTATTGCCCCTTCTTGATGATGTAAGTGACGAGCTAAAGGAAAATTTAATTAGAAAATTTGAAGAAATTTTGAATAGTGATCCTGGTTGTAGTAGTGAGGATGCATTCAATAAAGGAGACGATGATTTATACAATCAAACTCGTCTTTATGAAAACGAAAAAGGAAAATTAATGTGCGCCTTATCAGGATATCTTGATCAATTAGCAACTCCTGAAAACATAGATGCGGCAAGTTTAGTTGCAGATTATAAAGACGGTCTTCTTATATCTAACTTAGCGTTATTTCAAGTAGAAATTGGGGACAAACGCTACTGGCAAGGGATTGAGGTTTGTACTGAGCATCCCAGACTTAGATTACCTACACTTGCAAAACAACTCGTAGAAGGTGAAAGTGAAGAGCTTTTAGCAGATAGGGTAGATCATCTGCTTACCTCTAATACGACCTCCGCGGGTGCTAATAAAGTGGTGCCTGTTGCCGAACAGGGAAAAATAACACAAATCGATCCAAGTATTAGAATAAAAAATACCCAAGGAATTATCGTAAACAACACCCCAGCTTTTGGCCCCCAATATTATGTTGTCCCTGGAGCTTTAGAAAAAGTATGTCATTTTTCCGAACAATTAATGGATAAGCTTAAAACGCATAATGCACGGGTGATTGACAAAAAAATTAAAGCAATTTTAGGTGAAAACCCTGAGCAAGCACGTGTTGAAAAAGAGGCTTCCAAACCGCCCCCATTGCCTTTTTTTAATCATGAACGAATGAAGCAAAAAGCAGACCGCCTCCGCAGCAAAAGAACTGACGATACACCGCCAGATGATTTCCAAAATAAAATGTGAGTTTAAGCGGAACTTTTCGGATCTTTTAATCTCATCACTTAGTTCTACTAGCATTATTCTGATTACTCATAGAAAATTGTCTTACACATAATTTACCTTTTCTTGACATGTAACCATTTGGTTACATATAATTTGACTATGGACAACGATCTTATTTTTAAAGCACTGGCAGATAAAAGTCGGCGCACCTTGCTTGATGCACTATGTGCTCGTAATGGTCAAAACCTTAATGAGCTGTGCGAACATTTAAGCATGAGCCGGCAGGCAGTCATGAAACATCTGCATATTCTGGAGGATGCGAATTTAGTCGTTGTGCATTGGGAAGGCCGAGAAAAGTTACACTATCTCAATCCAGTACCACTACAAGAAACGTTTGGCCGCTGGATTGCAAAGTATGAACAGAATCGGCTACTCGCTTTAGATAACTTGAAAACTATTTTAGAACAAGACAAGTCATCATCGTCACCTAAAAAAAGGAAATGAACATGAACAAGCCACAATTCGTTTATACAACTTATATCCAAACCACAGCCGAAAAACTTTGGGAAGCCTTAACGAAAGGTGAATTCACCCAGCAATACTGGAATGGTTTTCGCGTTGAAAGTGATTGGCACGTTGGTTCACCTATGAAATTTTATGCACCAGATGGCAGTCTGGCACATTCAGACAAGGTATTACGCGCTGATAAGCCGAAGGTACTTTCGTACAGTTGGAAGCCCATAATGAAAGGTATGCCCGACGAGCCCGCATCAATGGTGATTTTTGAACTTGAACCAGAAGGTAATCTAGTGAAATTAACCGTCACACACTGCGACTTTCCGGATAACTCTGAGATATTGCCAATGATCAGTAATGGCTGGCCACTCGTGCTTAGCAGTCTGAAAAGCTTCTTGGAAACAGGTATTGCGTTAACTTATTCGTTCAAGTCTGATTGCTCAAAGCAATACAGTGAGAAGGCCTAATACTCAACAGTTTGAACGCTCTTAAAGTGACTATTCGTAGGTAACGTCACTGCCGCAAAGTAGTCGTACCCGTTAAGGGTATGCTTGGTGATAGTCTGGATTTGAGCACAGCTTGCGCGAAAATGATTCTGAAGAAACGTAGCATTTTCGCCAAGATGTGCCAAATTCAGCCTTTCGGTCCATAAATCATGAACACTTACAATTAGTAACACGTCAAAATGAACCAAATATTGAGCCCAGACAGATAACGACACCAAGGGCAATAATTGAACCAATAATGCCAACAACCACAATGTCAAAGTAACTTTCGCGATGCGATGATTGGCAAACTGCAAGAAGTGTTACAACTGCCCCATTATGAGGAAGGCTGTCAAGTGTGCCTGATGAAATCACAGCGACTCGATGCAATAAAGCAGGGTCAATTCCGTATTTCTGTGCCAGGATCAAATAAGTGCTACTGAGCGAATCAAGCGCAATGGACAGCCCGCCAGATGCGGAACCAGTAACTGCGGCAAGTACGTTGGTTGCAGCTGCAAGTGAGATTAATGGTCCCCCACCAATTCCCAGAACCCAATCACGCACTACCGCAAATGTAGGAAGTGATGCAATCACTGCACCAAAACCAACCAAGCTTGCGACACTTAAAGCCGGTAAAACCGATGCGTTCGCACCAGCATCCATTGTCTCTCGCAATTTGGGAAGTCGTTTGCGATTGATGATGATTACAGCAAAAATTGCTGTGGCTAGCGCAGTAACAACAGACCATACCCCACCAACTGCCGAAAGAGAGGTTGCGCCCCACTCTTCCTGAGCCAAAAATGACACATCAAAACGTGGAAGCACGATGAGAGTCATTAAGAAATTAACCCCAATAACAATGATAATCGGTAATACTGCAGAACTAATTGTGGGCAAATTCTTGCTATGATATCCATGCGTGATCTCTGCGATATCAAATTCATGAGCGGTAGTGGCTCGCTCGCGAATCAGTTGATCATGCACAATATTGTCAGCTGTGGCGAGCGTGGTTTCTCTCAATTGTTCATTTGTGCGTTGGGCAGCAGCTTCTGCTCTTTTAAGCCACCATATTCCAAATACGATCATCACGACTGCGGCGATGACTCCCAATCCAGGTGCTGCAAATGGTGTCGTGCCAAAAAAAGGCATGGGAATGGCATTTTGTATTGAGGGTGTTCCTGGCAAAGCAGACATGGTGAATGTAGAAGTTCCGAGCACAATTGCAGCGGGCATGAGTCTGCGTGGAATAGCCGCAGCATGGAATAACGATTGGGCCATTGGGGCAAGCACGAAAAATGCAACAAATAAACTGACACCACCATAAGTCACTAATGCTCCAGCAAATACAACGGCCAATATGGCGTGTTTTGTCCCCAGTTTCTGCGTCATAAAATCTGCAATTGCTGAAACTGAACCGCTGTCATCCATTAATTTACCAAACAGTGCACCCAACAAAAATAACGGAAAGTATTGAGCAAGAAAATGGGCAGCGCCACTCATGAATGTCTGTGTCCAGTTTGCAAGCAAAGGCTCACCTGCAAAAAACGCAGCAACCAATGCCGCAGCGGGTGCGAGCAGGAGTATACTCCAACTGCGCAATGCTAAAACAATCAGCAGCAATAGGCCAAGTAAAATCCCGAGGATTCCCATGAATTAAATTCCATCAAGTAATACATCGAGATCAAGTGACGAACGTTGACCCAGATCATGTGCATGTCCTGTAAGAAACGCTTCAGCAGCTCGACGCCCTTCATCTCGAAGCATGAGTAAAAAGTCCCATTCTGCATTGAGCTTAGAGGAAGAGCCCAGTTCAAGCATGATGTCACTACTCACTCGGTGTATTCTCATGCCGGCCCATTTTGCACCTTCAGAATTACCTGGATGTGCCAACTGCCGTAACAAAGCAATCATGCGTAGTTCCTTAAGTAACACTGAATTGAATGAAACTTCATTCAAGCGATTAAGGATATCTCGTGCTGACCGAGGGAAGCCTGGTCTTGTGACCGGATTAATTTGTACTAAAATCGTATCTTGTGATTTACATTCTCGTACCAGCGGTGTAATTGTGGGATTCCCTGAATACCCGCCGTCCCAGTAGTGTTCCCCATCAATCTCAACAGCCTTGAAAATAGTGGGAAGACATGCCGAAGCAAGAAGCACTTCAGGAGTAATTTCATTATTGCGAAATACTCTGCCTTTGCCAGTACTCACGTTTGTCGCAGTAACGAATAATTTGATTGAACTTTGTGACAAGCGTGTGAAATCGATGAGCTCCTCTAAAATATTGTGGAGAGGATTAACCCCAAATGGGTCAATATCGTATGGAGAAAAAAGCCGCGACATGACATCCATAGTAATGAAAAAAGGAGAATGATCAAGCGACCATTGTCCCAGCAACATATCAAGAGGGCTGCGTTGTAAAAGACTAAAACGTGCGGCATTGGAGACACTCTTCCAGAACAATTCGAGCGAATTGCGCGCGCCTTGCGCCCCATCTTTGATGTATCCATCGGCAAGAACCACAGCATTCATAGCACCCGCAGAGGTGCCCGAAATACCATCAATTTGTAGCTTCTGTTCTTCTAATAAGCGGTCTAACACACCCCAAGTGAAAGCGCCATGAGCACCACCACCTTGTAGTGCTATATCAATAAGAGTGTCATCAGTTATTTTTTGAGAGTGAGTCATGGTGGCAGGCATCCGTTTCTTTGATTGTATGTATCGAAGAATCCATTTCTTCATTTATAGTTGAATAATTTATAATTACTTTCTGGCCTAGGGCCTATCCCAAGGATTAAAAATCACTCATTGAAAATCATTATTGCATTAACCTAGAAGCGGGTCAAAAAAATTAAGCACAGCATTTGGGTTTTAGCGCATTACAATTTGCCCAATTCGTTCATTTATTTCATGGATAAATTTTATACTTTCTATCGATTTGAAATTGATCAAATTTTCACTATAATCGGCTCCAAAAAACTTGTGTGGGAATAACGTTATGGCTAACGTTTCAGAGTTAAAACGTGGCGACATCATTCTAGTTAGGCATAACGGAAAACCCTATCATGTGGCGATTTATGCACCTAATCCTGATTATATTGGGGATGTAATCCATATGGGTACTGGTTTTAAACGCACCGGCGCACTAAGAGGGACACTTGCAAGCTTGTATCGCCTGCATGCAGGACTTAATAAAGCAGGTAATCTCTTTAATTTGTATCATAATACGCTTGATATCCAGGTGATTCGCAGTAAAACCCTAAATGGTGAAGATATAGCCCAACAAGCTGAACGTTGGTTACTTCAGGGGGTTATTTATGATGAAAAACGTTTGGTAGATGCACTTGAAGCCAACGAAAAACCGTATGATACAAGCCCTGAAGCACAAACAGCGAATACTTTTGAATACTTAAAATTTGCAGCACGCCGTAATACGACCCCCACCAAAACACCTTTTTTCCCCTACACCATGGCAAGCTTTCTTTCAGGATTCGGCTCATTCTTCTTGGCACCATCGCTGAATCTACCTCAATGGTTAATGAATTTAGCACGAAGCCTTATTCGCTATGCAACAAACTATACAGAGCGAGCCAAAGGATTTAATTGTGCGGGCTTTGTATTGGGTGTTGTTGGTGCTGTGGCATTAAAAGATGAAATTCAAGAAATTACCCCTGGGCACGGTTGGGTATCATTAAAACGCGGTAATGCTCCTGAGAATAAACAAAGCAACTATGCAAAAGCCTTAAAAACAATGCAAGAAAAAAGAGGCATCCAAGATGGGCCATCGCCAGGGCTGCACACTTTACTGACTGCAGAACAAATGCAAAATTTTGATATTGAACGACTCAAAACAAAATTAGGTGGCCTTGCGCTACTCCATCCCCATAAACCTAATCTAAATACGTTTATGGAACAAATTCTACAGAATAAAGAATATTGGGATGATCTCGGTGTGTTAAGTGAAAAAGAATTAGAAACGAGGGTGTCACCTCTCAGCAAGCCTTTTAACAAAGAAGAATATCACGCTGAAAAGAAACGTGATTTGCAAAACATCCAAAAAAACCACCAGCAATTTGGCAAATCATATGGTGATAACGCCTTTGCTGGCAAAAAATATCAATTATCTTTCTTTAGAAGAGTGGTTTCTTATATTAGCGAAGAGCCCATATCAGATATAACCCATAGAAAAACCTTGTAATGTGTGACAACGGATTACGCTGCGCTAATCCGGGCTACATTGTTGGTTTCACCCAAACTAATATCCATGTTGCAGAGAAACCTCTTGCACCATTTTAATCATCTCATCAAGGGTGAATTGAATTACACTTTTATCTAATGAAATAAAATGGTGTTGCGTAATAGAAAGCATATCGCTGAATGCCTTATCTCCTGAGCAATCTATAGGCAATATATGATAGTTATCTTGTAAGGAACTATTTAGAAGATTATTCAGGTGCCCAGAACCTACAATCATTATCTGATTTTTATTAATTTTTTTCGCATCAATAATCCAGCTTGCTTCACGCGCATCAATACCAAAATGGGGTTCTGGAATATCATGATATGGATATGGGCAGAGACGATTCTTATAATGTAGCTCCTGTTCAAGATCTTTTACTTGAAAACCAAGTTTGTTTTGTGCAAAAGAAATAAGTCTTTTTATTTCATTAACTTGTGCATCCCATCCATATTGCTCATGATAGATATTTATTGTTTCTACAAGTAAATGCCTCACTCCTATACTTTTTGCACAATGTAACATTATGGTATGAAAGAAGAAAGACTCTTTCGAGCCATGTACTTCGGACAACAATATGAGTAATGGCTTACTTACTTGTGCCGCCTGCTGAATGCCTTGAGTAATTAATTGGCTAATAGATTTGTAAATCCTAGTTACCGTTTCACGGTCTAATGGAGAAAGAAATAATTTGGGATAGTCATTTTTAATTGCTTGATATAACTCGGAAGTAATTTCATTAGAGATTAGATTTTTTTCGAGAAAATCAGGGATTTCTGTTGTAAAAACCTTGGTATAGGTGTTGTCAGTATGCAGTACAGTTAATTCAGGTAGCGCAAACTGTAGCGTAAAAACCGAATCGATCAATTTCCTTGTTGGTGATGTGTTTAGATAACGCTTGCTCACCCAGGTTTGCGATTCTTCAAATTTAAATGGATCATATAACCCTTCATGAAAGCAGGTTTTACGATCATGCAAGGTATATTGTTCTTTGTTTGCTTGTATTGAGTTATTAGAAGAAATACCCTTTATCAATTCATATTTTTTGGTGACGTAGAGACGAAATATTGAGTTATTTACATTACTAATAAATTCTTCTGCGGCAAGATCCGTAAACTCTAATGACTTAGCAGCATTTACAAAATGGCTCAACAAGCTAGAACTCGCAAAATCATGCTTGAACTGGCTGCTGATTTCCCGAGATAGCAGGAGCTTTTTTTTAATCGTTAATTCGATATGTTGCCATAATTTATTAACCTGTACCGATTCACTCGCATATAACTCTTCATTTCTTCGTATAAACTCTAGTGAAGCATTCTTTGTAAGAAAGAATAAGATCATCATGAATTTTACTGTCTTATTCGTCGATAAGGCAGTTATCTCATCTTGAGTTAGCGCTCTGTTTTTATATAATTTTTCATTAATGATTATTATGTTTGCTTTTATATGATTAATGTGTTTTTGGCCGCAATTTTCTTTAACTGCAAGAGATAAAATCTGCTCAAGATCATTCACTGTCAATAGATTCATAGATGCAAACCTTAATCATTCTCTAGATTCTTTATATCACACTAAAGGGAGCAACAATGGATATTATATTTTAATTCTCATATTTCTCATATAATATACTAATGAGGACGACCTCATCCATCAAGGTTTCATTCTGGACGGCCAGACCATTACATTGGAGCTTTTATGGACTGGTTATTCTTATTTTTTGCAGGAATACTCGAGATTGTATGGGCTTACTTTATGAAGCAATCTTTGGGTTTTACAAAAATCATCCCCTCAATTCTTACAATCCTCACTATGGTCGCTAGTTTTACGCTTTTATCAATCTCAATGAAAAGTATTCCTTTAGGAACAGCATATATTATCTGGACAGGAATAGGTGCTGTCGGCGCTTTTTTAATCGGTATTTTTTTTATGGGAGAAGCAGCAAATGCATTGAGATTTACTGCTGCAACCCTAATTATTTCAGGATTGATATTAATCAAGCTATCGTAAGGATTATCGTAGGTCAGGCCTTGGCTCGACAAAATCAAGATGTCATTTGTAAAATAAATTTTTTATTGTATCCAAAATCGTCGGGCCAAGGCCCGATCTGTAATGGCCCTATTTGCATTGATTCTGGTTTAATAGTTCATACAAACATTGTTTCTCATCATAACGTATAAAGGTATCTGTAAGGCTCATTCCTACTTCCTCTAACAAAGAACAGGATCTGGAGTTAGCCTCTTGGGTGATAGCAATTATTTTTCCTATATTTAAATGTAGAAAACCATAGTTCAGACTTGCAGTGATTGCTTCATAAGCCAATCCTTTTCCCCACCACTCTGGGAAAAACATATATGAAATTTCTATCCCATCTTCTGAATGATGCAGCCCGCAAATGCCAATTATTTGTTGTGTATTTTTGCTAAGAACAGTACATAGACCAAATCCCATACTCTCCCAATGATTTTGGATGGACTTAATTCGCGCATTAACCATACCATTATTAACGACGCCACCAAGATACTTGCGTACCGCCTCATTTTTCCACAAGTGTACAAGATGTAGGAAATCAGATGGGGCAGGCTTTCTAAGTATTAATTTTGCTGTTTCAATTGATATAAAATGATGCATATCACTCACATTAAAATCCCATCATCCAAACGTAATGAAGGATGGCAGGAGTTGGTCTAGATAGTAGAATTGTAAACAGCCCCTAGTTTGTTTCCACATATTGTTTAAAGTTGTTAAGTATCGCTTGCCAACCATTTTTCTGTACTTCTATTGGGTGTTCCGTTTCTGGGTCAAACGTTATGGTAACCTCTGTTTGGTTGCTATTTTTTTTGAAAACGACGGTTACTTGCCTGCCATTAGGCATGGTATAGGTAAACAGTTCACCGTCAATAATCTCATCATAAATCGCTTCGAAATCAAAACCAAAACTTCCATCTTTCGCCTCCATTATTGCTAAATACGTCCCACCTACACGCATATCATTTACTGCAAAAGGACACTGCCACGAAGAGTCCGCAAAGTTCCATTTTGTTATGTGTTCAGGAATCGTATAGTAATCCCAAACTTTTTGTACGTCGGCATGGACTGTAGCGGTAATAGTTACTTTTGTACTCATCTTTTTCCTCGATTTGTAATAAATCATAACCATTGAACTTTAACAGTATTTTAGTTTTATTAAAGCATCTTGTGATGTGAATAAGAGGTGCAGAAAATAATAACTTGCCGTACTCCAAACTCGACTGGGCCAAGGCCCAACCTACGCATTTACAAGTGCCATTGTAGGCACTGGGATTTTCCTGTCGGCACTGCATAAAAGCATAGAATATTCAGTCGTACTATCACTTTCGCTGCCTTGATACGCGTCAATGAACACTGACTCCTTATTCTCCTGCATATTCTGTATCACGAGGTTATTCAAAGCCTTAAGCGCGATTTGACGCAGCATGCTGTCAACGTCTTTACTGTTCACCATATGCAGCAATTGCTCCGTTTCAGCTTGATAGTCACTATGATATGCTTCTAACCCAAGCACAAAACCTGTAAGAAGAGTAGCGAACGCGGAGGCTTGGCGCTCAAAAAACTCTTGATGTTCTTTATTATTCATCAGCTCAATTGCCATGCCGAGCACCCTTTTTATTTGGTCTGCCTCCATGTAGCGGGTAACCGAAAACGGCTTATTGTCAAAGGCTAACAACATCTCCCATCCAGAGATTTTCGGGGTGGCATTTGCATCATGTAAGGATGAGATGATGCATTCGAATACAGAAGATGGATCTTCCATTGCTTCCAGCGGGCTTACCAATGCAGCAATGGTATTTTGAGTTGCCTCTCGCACCAACTCATCGTGATGCTGTAAGTTGTTCTGCAATTCAGGAAGAATCTGTATCACTTGGTTTACGTTCAACTTGCTTGCTAATGTAGCGATGGCCTTTAGAGCTGTCTTGCAAGTCAAGAAGGGATTTTGATGCCGCATGTTCTCCTCTAGATCAGGAAGAAGTTGTGCCACTTGCGTTGCGTTCAACTGACTTGCCAAAGCGGCAATAGCCTCTAAAACATTTTGACGCACCTGATTGTCTTGCCCCCTCAAGTCTTCCTGTAATCCGGTTAAAAGCTGCTCAACTTGTTTTGCGTTCCACTTGTGTGCCAAAACAACGATGCCATTTAGAGCATCGTGACGCACCCGGACATCTTGATGCCGCATGCCTGTCTGCAATCCAGTAAAGAGCTCTTCAACTTGTTTTACATCCCATTTGTGTGCCAGAGCATTGGCGGTCTCTATAGCAGCTTTACGTACCCAGCTGTCTTGATGCTGTAAGTTTTTCTGCAATCCAGGAAAAAGCAGCTTAAGTTGTGCTGCACTCCATTTATGCGCCAAAGCATTGACAGTCTTTAGAGTAATTGCATACATCCAGCTATCTGGATGCTGTAGGTTTTCCTGCAATCCAGGAAAGAGCTGCATAAGGTGTGCAGGCTCCCATTGACTCGCCAAAGCGCTGATAACCTCTAGAGCGTTAGTACGTACCTGTTTGTCTCGATAAGCCAGGTCTTTCCGCAATCTAAAAATGAGCTGGTCAACTTGTTTGAGATTCATCTCACGCGCCAAAGCCGCGACGGCTTCCAGAGCCGCTTGATGCACCCAACTGTCTTGATACTTTAGGTTTTCCTGTGCTTTCACAAACAGCAGCGCACGCTGGCTTGTATTCCATAGGGGTGCCAAAGCACTAATGGCCTTTAGAGTATTCTTACGCACGGAGCTGTCTTGATGTCGCAAATTGTCCTCTAATCCAGTCAAGAGCCGCTCAGCATGTGTTGCATTCCATAGGTGAGCTAAAGCAACAATAGTTCCTAGAGCAGCGTCGCGTACCCAGCCGTCTTCATGTTGCAGATTTTTCTGCAATCCAGTTAAGAGCTCCTCGACTTGGGTTGTCTTCCATTGTGGTGTCAAAGCACTGATAATCTCTAGAGTAGCTTTGTGTACCCAGTAGTCTGGGTGCCACAGATTTTTCTGTAATTCAGCAAAAAGTGGAGCAAGTTCTGCTTCGTTCCATTGATGTGCCAAAACAGCAACAATCTTTAAAGCAACCAGGCGCGTCCAACTGTCTTCATGAAGCAAGCTCTCCTGCAATCCGGGAAGCGACTTAACTTGGAGTACACTCAACTGACGCGTCAAAACGGTAATAGCGTTGCAGGCTTCTGTTTCTTGTTGCTGATAGTGCACTAACAACAGTTGTAGTGTTTGTTGTATTTGCGTCACACTTAAGAGTGGAACAATATCTTGCAAGCGATGCCATTCGGTAAAGTCCATTGCATCAGTACTGATTTTGTTGGAGAGCTCATTGAGAAACGGATTAATATAACCCTGAAGCTCGCCCTGTACCATATTGGTTGTTCCCTTGATAAAACTTAAGCCTATGAGTTGATAAGGTACATCCAGATGCTTTAGGGTTTGCAAAAGCACAGGAGTCAATTTTCTTATGGTTAATGAATTAGGCTCTTGCCTCATCCATAGTGCCAGTAGTTTTTCTTGATAGCGTCTAGCATCATCCGTCGTCCGCGTAAACAACTCCATCATAGCTGCCTGTCGCGATTTTAGATTGCCTGTTGTGGCTATAGTTAATAGTTCATCAAGAGAAAGTCTTTGATTAATATTCCGCAATGCATCTTCGGAGAGTGCATGAAACAATGTTGGCACGAGGGTTTATCTCCTAATAGAACCGATGATATTGCGCAAATATTATACCGAAAGATAATATGCAGATCAAATATATTAAATTCTTTCCGAAAACTCTATTAGTAATATGTTAGGTTAGATACCTGAGGAAAATGCAGTTCACTTGAACTATGCTTGAAGTTACTCAGCTACATTTTCTTATATTAAGGGAGTAAATCATGCGCTTGGAAGCAATAAAACCTGAAAACCTTAATTCAGAACAAAAAGCTTTATATCAAGATATGAAAGCGGGTATTGAAAAAAATTTCCAAGGCTTTCAAGCCATACGAGAAGATGGTGCATTGATAGGTCCCTGGGATCCTTGGATTAAATTTCCACAAATTGGAGGCCCTATATGGGAGCTGACGAAGGCGCTTTCAATGAAATCTACATTACCTAAATCAGTACGAGAAGTAGCAATATTAGTAACCGGTACTAAATTTCATTCCGGCTATGAGCTTTATGCCCATATTTTAATAGCAGAGTTACGGGGATTAAGTGATGAGAAAATTGCAACCATTGTTTCTGGACAACGCCCTGTTGATTTAGAGGAGGATGAGGCTTTAGTCTACGACTTTACTTTTGCATTAGTTAATGGGGGGCTATTACCCGAATTAGTCTATAAAAAAGCGATTCATCAATTTGGTGAAGAAAGCACCGCTGAGCTTATTTATTTAATTGGGCTATATTGTATGGTATCGATAACACTGAATGGATTTGATGTTCCTATTCCTGAATAAGAGAATGAAGCATGTAGGTTGATTATTTTTATCCAACCGACATGCGGCACCTATCGCTCCTGATATCAATTTTGATGATAATATGGGCTGAACTCATACACTGCCTCAATCATCGCAGCAACATGCTCAGGTGGGACATCAGGAGTAACCCCATGACCAAGATTGAACACATGTCCTGAACCGGCTCCATAGGATGCTAATACTTTTTTCACTTGTTCCCGAATACATTGTCTTGAAGTGAGCAACACTGAGGGATCAAGGTTTCCTTGTAATGCAACCTGATTACCAACTCTTCGTCGTGCGTCACCTAGATCGCAAGTCCAATCGATTCCCAATGCATCACAACCCGTAATGAGCATTTTTTCTAACCATTGGCCTCCCCCTTTAGTAAATAAAATAACGGGGATTTCAGGGTAATTGGCTTTTATTTGCTGTACGATTTTCTGCATATATTGCAGAGAAAAATTTTGATAATTCTCAGGAGTTAAAATGCCCCCCCAAGTATCAAAAAGCATAACAGCATTCACACCTGCTTTGATTTGCTCCATCAAATAATCTGCGACTGATACTGCCAACTTATTTAGTAAAACATGTGCAGCCTCACTTTCGGTATAGATCAAATGTAAAATACGTTTAAACTCCCTCGTACTTTTGCCTTCAACCATATAACAAGCTAAAGTCCATGGGCTGCCTGCAAAACCAATTAGAGGAAGCTCTTTTGGCATTTCTTGACGGATTAATCTTGCCGCATTCATGACATAGGCCAAAGATTCCGGTTCAGGAATTTGTAAATTAGCAATTGCCTGTTTATCTTGTACTGGACGTTGAAAACACGGTCCTTCACCTTCGGCAAAATATAAACCGAGTCCCATTGCATCAGGAATTGTCAAAATATCAGAAAATAAAATGGCTGCATCCAGTGCATACCGACGCAAAGGCTGCAATGTCACCTCACACGCAAGTTCAGGATTTTTGCATAGGCTTAAAAAATCACCTGCCAACGCCCTAGTCTCTCGATATTCAGGTAAATAACGCCCAGCTTGACGCATCATCCATACTGGAGTTCGCTCTACGGGTTGTCGTCTTAAAGCACGCAGGAACAAAGATTGATCCAAATCATACATCGTATTATCCCAATCTAATCAAAATGTCCCAATGCTAACATATTTGCACTCTAAATAATGCAAGAATTGGCTCTGAAGCACAATCTTTCCCCATACCCTACGTCATCGCGAGTGTAACGAGAGATCCCCAAGCTGTAGCACACTGTTACGAATAGGAGATCCCTCGCTATGCTCGGGATGACGAGCCAAAGAACCAATTACGCCACTCTGTACATCATGCTAATTATTTAGATAAAATCACCAGCAAGTCACTTTTGGGTAAGTAGGAATAACATTGGATACTTTAAATATCAAAGCGCTTAGTGTAAGTACCAAAATCGGTGTTTATGCATGGGAGCAACGCATTAATCAACAATTATTAATTGATCTCAGTATTGATACCGATCTCAGCGACTGTCAGGGCGATTTGACTAAGACTGTAGACTATGATGCACTTTGTAAGAGCGTCACTCTTTATGTAGAATCAAAATCATTCCAACTCATTGAAACAGTTGCCAATGAAGTGGCAGATTTAATTAAAGAACAATTTAAAGTGGCTCAAATTACGGTAGGGATTAGCAAACCTCATGCAATCAAAAATGCAGCAAACATTCAAGTAATTGTGCGGCGCTGAAAAAAATAATTACTTTGGTTCCAATAGTGGATTTCCCGGGTTTCGCTTCGCTGCACCCAGGCTACATAGTAACCGTGGCTACATCCTTTTATCCACCGCTTGTAATCATGCCATTTAGACGTTCATTTTTGGCCAAAGTAACCTGAGCCTGTTGTGCAAGTCCTCGATTAGAATAGGGACCCACTACTACCCGAAACCAATTACCTTTAACAGGATGACTTACCGGAATGATATACGCACCAAACCCTTTAAGAATCAGTGAACCTTTCATGTGTTCTGCATCTTGACGTGCTTTAAAAGAAGCTACTTGTACTAAAAATCTTCCTCTCGCAGTTGCAGAAGTATCCACTTTGGGTGGTGTTTGTGGCGCCTGAGCAATATTTTGTTTTACCGGTGCGGTTGAAGGTGCTGTATTGGTAACACTGGCCGACGCAGTTTTTAGAGTTGCCGTAGACACTGAAGCAGCCGCGGTTGCAGTAGGAGAAGCATTTGCTGCAGGTTGAGGTTGGGCTGAAACTGCAGCATTTGTGTTAGGTTGTGAACTAGGAACTTTTTCATTAGTGAGTAGTGTGTAAAACTCAAATTTTGGTTTAGGCGGAACCGCGGCATGTTGTGCTTCTGATTTGGATGGTTCTTTTTTGGTTTCATGATGAGCCAAAACCTGAGTATTTACCCAGCGGCTTAGCATTTCAAAATTAAAAAAAGAAGCGGCCAAATAACCCAATAAAAAAGTTAAGGTAATCACTAGAAACTGGTGCGGTGCGCTACCGCGCGACCGTGAAGAACGCCTATTCCCATATTCTTTTGCCATCACATACTCTCAGGAGCGGATACGCCCAATAAGTCCAAACCATTCTTTATTACTTGACGCACCGCCTCGAGTAAACAAAGACGAGCGCATCGTAATTGCTCTTGCTCACACAATAGTGGCACAGCATTATAATAACTATGTAAGCCGTTGGCTACTTCACGTAAATAATAAGCCACTTGATGTGGTTCACAATGGGCAGCGGCTAATTCTACAATCTCTGGATAACGACCAATTAAAGAAATCAAATGAGTTTCATGAGATTGTTCTAACAAGTCAATATGTTTGAGTCCAATTGCTTTATCCCAAAACAAACCTCGTTCCTTCAATTGCCTTAATACGGAGCATATTCTTGCATGTGCATACTGAATGTAATATACCGGATTATCACTAGACTCCGACTTTGCTAAGTCCAAATCGAAATCCATATGTTGCTCTGACTTGCGAGCTACATAAAAGAAGCGTGCCGCATCATTACCAACCTCATGACGCAATTCTCTTAAGGTAACAAAAGAACCACTACGTGTGGACATTTGCACTCGATCAGAACCACGATATAAAATAGCAAATTGCACAAGCAATACATTAAGTGCACTTTCATCATGCCCTAAAGCTTGAACCACGGCACGTAAACGCGTTATATAACCATGATGATCCGCGCCAAAAATATCTATTACTCGATCATAACCTCTGTCGTATTTATTCCAATGATAAGCCACATCTGATGCAAAATAAGTAGTTTGGCCATTAGCACGCACCAGCACACGGTCTTTTTCATCACCAAAATCAGTTGCTCTAAACCAAAGTGCCCCTTCTTTTTCAAAAGTATGACCACTGTCCTTAAGTGCTTGAATACCTTTTTGAATGGAACCATCTTCAAATAGAGACTGTTCGGAAAACCAACTATTATAAGTCACACCAAATTCAGCAAGATCATCTTTAATGTCATCAAGAACCGTATTTAATGCATGCTGATGAAACAAAGCAAAAATATCCGCGCCCAATAGTTGTTTCGCACGCTCAACCACCGCATCGATATAAATTTCTTTGTCTCCGCCATGAGGTTCATCAAGAGGCAACCCGTCAATGACAGTAGCCCATGGACGCTCATACTCTTTGCCATGCTCAGCAAAAAACTCCTGCGCTATTTCGGAAACATAATCTCCTTTATACGCATTAGCAGGAATAACAACAGGTTCACCAACAAGCTCCAGATAACGTAACCATACACTAACGGCAAGAATATTCATTTGCCGTCCAGCATCATTCACATAATATTCTAAGGTAACATCGTAACCGGCAGCCTTTAAGACATTTCCTAAAGTAGCACCAAAAGCAGCCCCTCTTCCATGTCCCACATGCAAAGGGCCTGTTGGGTTAGCAGAAACAAACTCAATCAATACTTTTTGATTTTGGCCAGTAGCACTGCGACCAAAACACTCACCTTTATCTAATATTTCACCAATAATTTGTGACCGAGAGCTATTGCGTATAAAGAAATTAATAAACCCCGCCCCAGCAATTTCTACCTTTTCCACAGCAGAATCAGCAGGCACAGCCTGAACTAAAAGCTCTGCTATTTTACGAGGTGCCTGACGACATGGCTTCGCTAAAATTAAAGCCAAATTACTGGCATAATCACCATGAGCGGAATCTTTTGTACGATCAACCTTAATCTCAATATCTAAATCGGCAGGTATTTCACCTGATTTTTGTAATGATATTAAAGCCTGTTTTAAAAGCTGCTCTACAGTATGTTTCATGCTACTCAGTTTTCCATCAAAAAATGATGTTATTATGCGCTTTTTTGCACCATATGAAAAGGTTTTATACCCAGAAACTTCAAAATGCTGCCCTACTAAAAACCGCAATTGCTTCCACATAAAGTAAACAGGACTCAATAAATATCGAGAATGATTATTGCCTTCATGAGTGTCAAACAGGATGAAGAATATTATAGATATTTATTGAGTCCTGCTTCTGAGTTACACTTAAATACCAATTCATTCAATATCAGTCATCGCATGTTATTTAACCCATGTGAATCGCTAACCGGAATCGGACCAACACTTGCAGAAAAACTTGCTAAATGCGGCATCCATTGTGTGCGTGATTTGCTTTTTCATTTACCGTATCGTTACCAAGACAGAACCCGAGTAACGCCGATTCAAGATTTGCGCGCCAATGATTGGTGCGTTATTGCAGGGCGCGTGTGTAAAACAGAAATTAAACCCGGTAAACGGGCGATGTTGCATTGTTATGTTGAAGATAAAACAGGAATAATAAAACTTCAGTTTTTTCATTTTAATAAAAATCAAATCACTAACCTAAAGAACAGCACCATGATTCATGCTTTTGGTGAAGTGCGTGCATTTAATAATACTCTAACTATGACTCACCCGGAGTATCAATTACTAGATCATGAAGAGGAATGCCAGGTTAATGAAACACTTACCCCCATTTACCCAAGTACCCAAGGTTTAACGCAAACACGATTAAGACAATTGGTGAACGTTGCATTACAAAGTTGTGAGCAAGAGCTTCAACAATTAGAATGGATGAGTGCAGAACAATTGCGGACATACAATTTTATCGCTCTGGATAAGGCAATTCAATTATTGCACAATCCACCCCCGGATATTTCCATACAATCTCTTGAACAAGGTCAACATCCTGCTCTCAAACGATTAGTTTTTGATGAATTGTTAGCACAGCGCCTCAGCATGCAATTTGCAAGGAAATCACGAAATGCACTCCATGCGATCGCATTACCTACTGATCACGATTTAGAGCAACGTTTTTTAGATTCGCTTCCATTTAAGCTCACCAACGCACAACAAAGGGTAACACAAGAAATCAGCCAAGATTTAATGCAAACAAAACCGATGTTGCGCTTAGTGCAAGGAGATGTGGGGGCTGGAAAAACCATCATTGCAGCACTTGCCGCCTTACAAGCGATTGCAAATGGACAACAAGTTGCCTTTATGGCACCAACAGATTTGCTGAGCGAACAACACACCAACAATCTAACCAATTGGCTAGAACCACTGGGCATTAACATATTAAGATTGAGTGGAAAAATGAAGCTTAGTGAACGGCGTATGGCATTTGCTGCACTTGCAGACCATAGTTGCCAGTTGATTATTGGTACTCATGCCTTATTTCAGGACAGCGTTACTTTTGCTCGTCTAGGTTTAGTCATTATCGATGAACAACATCGATTCGGTGTAGAACAAAGATTGCTGCTACAACAAAAAGGACAGCAAGAACAACTTATTCCTCATCAATTATTAATGACAGCTACTCCTATCCCAAGAACATTATCCATGACTCACTTAGCCCATTTGGATGTCTCGATTATCGATGAGTTACCTCCTGGACGCATACCCATCGCTACAGCGGTATTAAACCAAAATAAACGAGAAGCAGTCATTGAGCGCTTGGAAGTTGCTATAACGAGTGGACGACAAATTTATTGGGTGTGTACACTGATTGAAGAATCAGAGAAATTGCAATGCATGGCAGCCACTGAAACAGCACGCGTATTGCAAGAGCAACTTCCTGATGCGCGCGTTGGTCTGATTCATGGACGAATGAAACCCGTAGAAAAAGAAGCAACGATGGCCGCATTTAAATGTGGCGAAATTAATTTACTGGTTGCCACGACTGTTATAGAAGTTGGTGTAGATGTCCCCAACGCCAGTCTAATGATTATTGAAAATGCTGAACGTTTGGGCTTGTCTCAACTCCATCAATTACGCGGTCGTGTCGGCAGAGGCAGTGCGCAATCTCATTGTCTTTTGCTTTATCAGTCCCCACTCTCACAACAAGGAGCAGAACGATTAAAAATTATGCGTGCAACCAATGATGGATTTGTTATTGCAGAAAAGGACATGGAGTTAAGAGGCGCCGGAGAAGTATTGGGGAGCCGGCAAACAGGTTATCGACAGTTTAAAATTGCAGATATTCAACGTGATCGTGACCTTCTCCCTCTATTGCCTTCTGTTGCAAAACAACTGATAGAGGATGCACCTGAAATGGCCTACGATTTGACCCAACGCTGGTTAGGCAATTTTGAGCAATTTTTGCAAGGATAAAAATATTTTTAAAAATACGCGAGTCAAGACTGTTTTTTATTTTTTTCTTTGTTAATATGGTCGGGTAATTTTCTAATTCTATAAACATCCATTGTGGATAACCTCCTCTTAAACCAATTGACACCTCCAGTCAAATATTTATGTAATATCTCAAAAAAACCTTACTGTAACAGGCTTAGCAACAATTCAGTATTCTATTGTCAAAAAATTATTTATCCACAAAATCTGTGGATAACTCTGTGAACATGATGTACAACACCTTATAAAATCAGCCTAATTTAAACATGCTTCAGAACCTTCCACAGTGTCTCCAATATTTGGCTTGAGCGATTTTTTTAAATTTTATATTTCCGTTGATTGGATAAAATTTAACCTCAATAAAAATGAGATGATTAACAGCAAATTTTTTTTTAACAAATACTCAAGTCAAGACTGTTTTTTATTTTTTTCTTTGTTAAGATAGCTGGGTAAATTCCTTATTCATCTAAAAATACATCCTGTGGATAACTTCTCTAATCATATCGATTAATAAATACTCAAATCTCACTATAGTACTTGAAAAGCCTTATTACAAAAGGAGTATCGCTGATTTGCTCTTTTATGGCCTCAAAATCATTTATCCACAAAATCTGTGGATAAGCCTGTGAACATGATGTAAAACACCTTGTAAAATCAGCCTATTTTGCCTCTGCTTCAGAACCATCCAAAGTGCTTCTGAAACTTTGGTTTAAACGAGCACTTAATTTTTAATCCTTCTTTAAATCAGTAATTTTTTTGAGCAGTATAAAAATCTTGAGTACTTTTATTAAACGTTAAATTTTTTTAAAAAAAACCAAGTCAAGACTGTTTTTAATTTTTTTCTTTGGTACCATAGTCAGGAAAGTTCCATATACCTTTAATCTACATCCTGTGAATAACTCTTTTCATTATACTGATTAATTAAAACTCGAACCCATTTATAGTCCTTAAGAACTCTTATTTTAAAAGACCTATTTTGTCTTAAGCTTTTATTGCCTAAAAATCATTTATCCACAAAATCTGTGGATAATCCTGTGTACAAGATGCGTAATATCTTGTGGACTCCGCACCAGCCTTAACACACTCTAGATATTTCAGAACATTCAATTTAATGTAAGTTTTAATATAAAATAACTCTTAACCATGTTTAAATAGACCATTGATAGACTGAGCTTGGGATTCTCTAAGTAAAAACCAAGTTCTTATTTTTTTCTTACTTAGATTACATTAATTAAAAAAACATGACCCAACACGACAGATACTGGCAAGCAAAAAAAGTAACCCTTTTGGGGGCTATGTCAAATGCACTATTGGGTATCATAAAACTTATCGGGGGGTACTTTTTTCACTCTCATGCTCTTGTTGCAGATGGAGTTCACTCCCTATCGGATCTCCTCACAGACGCGATGGTTTTATTTGCTTCTAAATACGGCAGCCTGGATGCGGATGCCAGTCATCCTTATGGACATCAACGTATCGAAACCGCTGCAACTTTATTGTTATCTCTTTTACTTATTTTTGCAGGTATCGGTATCGCCTGGGATTCAATATATGACCTGCTCCACTCTAATTACGTCATGCCAAATTGGTTAACCCTACCAATAATTTGTATTTCCATCTTGAGTAATGAAGCGTTATTTCACTACACACTACATATTGGCAAACGCATCAATTCTAAATTGATTACTGCCAACGCCTGGCATCATCGTTCAGATGCAGCCTCTTCGCTTGTTGTATTAGTAGGTTTAATTGGCAGCATCGCCGGTTATAGTTATCTTGATGCGGCCGCAGCAATTATCGTGGGTTTAATGATAGTTAAAATGGGGCTGGACTATGCCTGGAATAGCGTCAAAGAATTAGTAGACACTGCCGTCAGCCCAGAATTATTAACACGAATTGAAGAAGTCATTCAAAATGTGGATGGGGTTGAAAGAATTCATCAATTACGCAGTCGTTCTATGGGAGAAGATGTATTAATTGATGTACATATTCTAGTTTCACCTACGATATCGGTATCTGAGGGGCATTATATTGCGCAACACGTACACCATGCACTCATCGATCAAATAGAAAGCGTCAAGGATGTGATTGTACATGTCGACCCAGAGGATGATGAGACTTCTTGCCCCTCTTTACATTTACCCAGTCGCAATGTCTTACAAGAACTCCTGTCAAATGAAGTCCATATTGATTTCCCACACATTTTATTTTGGAATTTACATTATCTGGATGGAACTATAGGCATTGATATAGTCTGTGATGAAACATTTACTCAATGGCAGGAGTTGCATGCTCGAGTCATTCTGGCATTAAAACTACAGTCTGATATTGTAGAAGTTCGCTTATTTAGCTTGCATGAGACCATGTATCACAACTAAACTATGTGGTTTGGGTTAAGTCTGGGTTGTAGTTTGAGTGCACAATTGTAGCCCGGAAGAAGCGCAGCGAAACTCGGGTTTAAGAAGTTTTTAATTCAAGTCAAGAAAATCCCCGAGCTCTGCTACTTCACCGAGGCTACAGTTTAGCTATAGAATTCTAGAATAAATAACAGGATAAACAATGGTATCTGCTACCAGTTTAAAAATACTTTTTGCGCTTTCTATTTTTATTGTCATCTTACTCGCCGGGTGGTATCCCTTTAGAAAACGCATTAAAGATGACCAACATATTGATCTTCCTATCGGTGAAACCCTAGCTACTGGCGTTTTTTTGGGAGCAGGCCTATTGCACATGCTTCCGGACGCGAATTCTTTATTTAAAAAAATGGGGTATAACTACCCTTTTGCCTTTATTATTACTGGTGCCGTATTTCTGGTCTTTCTCTGGTTTGAACATTTAGGAAAAGAACTTTATCACCATAACAGGAAGCATCCTGCTTTTGCCATTTTAGCCTGGGGAATGCTCTCCATTCATTCTATAATGTTGGGTGCCGCCTTAGGATTAGCTCACTACAACTCCATGATTATTATGATTTTTCTTGCCATTATCACTCATAAATGGGCAGAAAGTTTCGCAATAGCGGTGCAATTAAATAAAAGCTCTATGAGTATGAACACCAGCCTGTGCTTTTTTATTTTATTCAGTTTAATGACACCCCTAGGGATCTACTTGGGTTGGTATTTTGGTCATGGCGTAGAAACCAAATCTTTATTTGATCCCATTTTAATTGCCGCCTCCGCAGGCACATTTCTTTATCTGGGAACGCTTCACGGTTTAGAACGCTGTGTTATGGTCGAGCGTTGTTGCAATCTTAAAGATTTTAGCTTTGTAATTATAGGTTTTTCACTTATGGCTCTGGTCGCGGCATATGTCTAAGTTTTTACAGCAAAAACCTATCATTCTTGCTTCGAGCTCCGCAATAAGATGCAAATTGCTGCAATCTCTGGGTATTGAGTTTTCCGTGGTTCCTTCTCATTGTGATGAAGAAGCAATTAAGGCATCCTTCAAGACGGGGAGCGCATTGGAGTTAGGCTATGCACTTGCCGCAAATAAAGCTTTAGAAGTAAGCCAGCACCATCCAGACCATTTTATTGTTGCCGCCGATCAACTGTGCTTGTTTGGTCAAATCATACTGAATAAGCCTTTAAACCATCCTGCAGCAATAGAACAATTACGCCTATTAAGTGGCAAAGAGCATGTGCAAATTGCTTGCCTTTGCATTGCAAAAAATAATCAAATGCTTTGGCAGCATCATGAAACAGCCCGCTTAACGCTACATCATTTAAATGAAACAACAATAGACGCTTATTTGCACAGTGAAAAACCTTATCATAGCTGTGGTAGTTACCAATATGAAAACCAAGGTAAATGGTTATTTAAAGAGGTTCAGGGAAATGAGGATACCATTTTGGGCTTACCTTTGCTTCCTCTAGCTCAAGCTTTAATGAAACTTGGTGCGGTGAGTTTCTAATTATTTCCTCTATTGTAGCTAAGCCCAGCATGTATTTCTTTATTTCAGAGCAATGGATTAGCACTTGTTTAGTGGGGCTTGCGTTAGGGGTCGCATGATGGAAATTTTGGAAAGTAAGGAATTAACTCCGCAAATGCTGGGCTTAACAACCCAGCCTACACACCATTGTAGCCCGGAGCAATTCCTCCATAAATACACTCAAGTATCGCCTAATGAATTATTTGTATATATAAAGAACGTTTTGATATGATGCTTCATCATGATGATGAATTGAGAAATCAAAATGTACTTAAAAAGTGTCACTCCATATTCTAATTCAACCGATGCACGAAGATTAAGTCTAGAGGGATTAAAACAACAACATTCGCGATTCGTTCTAGATTGTGGCTTTTCTAGAGCAAACTTTCAAAGAGCAATTGAAGGATTACAAAATAACTACAGTGGCATTATTGTTACCCATGAAAGGATGATTGCAACAGTCCAGGAGCAAATTGCACAGAATGAAAAGAGAATTAGCGAGGTAGCGTTTTATGGAGAGGATGGAGAAGAACTTAAATCTCGAATTACGAGAGAAATAGAAAGACAAAACAAATACAAAGAAGGATTAACGGCACAGCTCGCCAAAACAAAATCTTTAAAATTTTTATTCTCTTTAAATCCAAGTGAATTATTTCAGGAAGCTGTAAAAAATAAACCTTCTGCACTACTCATTATTCAAACACCTGAACTGATTGCAAAAATTAGCGATGAGCAAATCGAGCATATTAGCCATCAAGATAGTGGGATGGTTCAATCTCTCGCTTCCATTTTGGCGGCACGTGAATATACCTCAGCAACCCCCACTATTTTTATTGCCTTACAACAACACACCCAGGCTGAGGCAGATAAACAATTTATTGCCGAAAAAGAAAATGCGGCAATCAATCATTTGTTGGTAAAAATTAATAGTTATCTTGATACAAAAATAGCACAAGCGCTGAAAAGCAATTCTCATCCATGGGCATTAGGATATTTTGGTTCACGTCATAAAGTAATCCAGGGTGATAAAAAAGTGTCTGTACCACGAGGTGTTTATGAATTAAAAGATCACCTAGCGCAACGTGGTAAACTTCCTCCAAGTGAAATCTTAGCTAAAATGCACAATACGTTGCATGCCAAGAACGTAGAAAATAAAAATGAATCCTTATTGGCGCAATTTAAACGCTTGATAAGTTATCTTTTTGGATGCTCACAATCACTAGTGACAGCGAAAGAATATGAATATCTTGAACAAGTCACCGAAGGAAAAAAATGTATGCCTTGACAAAACAGGTGCATATCAAAACAATACTAGAGCCTAATGAACCTTTGAGTGGTAGAAGTCTATCGCTTGTTTAGATGAAACAGTTTTACTCGTAACCAGGACTCAACATGCAAATTACAAAAATTCAAGCCCGTGAAATTTTAGACTCTCGCGGTAATCCTACTGTTGAAGCAGACGTTATTTTAAAAAATGGGACCCTAGGAAGAGCAAGTGTTCCTTCCGGGGCATCAACTGGAAGCCGTGAAGCGTGTGAATTACGCGATAATGATGCAAAACGCTATACTGGCAAAGGCGTGCAACAAGCAGTTGCTCATGTTAATCATGAAATTAACCAAGCACTGCACCTTTTTTCTGTTGAAGATCAAGACACTTTAGATCATAAATTATGCCAATTAGATGGCACAGAAAATAAATCACATCTTGGAGCCAATGCCATTCTTGCTGTATCACTTGCTGCAGCTAGAGCGCGCGCAAATGAACATCAGTTGCCTCTGTATGCTGCATTAAATCAAGGCGAAGAAATGAGCATGCCGGTACCTATGATGAATATCCTAAATGGCGGTGCTCATGCGGATAACAATGTTGATATTCAAGAGTTCATGATTATGCCTGTAGGTGCTGTTGATTTTCCAAGCGCATTACAAATGGGAGCTGAGATTTTTCATGGATTAAAATCCGTTTTAAAAAAACAGGGATTAAATACAGCAGTGGGAGATGAAGGTGGTTTTGCACCCAATATTAAATCGAACCGTCAAGCTCTGGATCTGTTATGTGAGGCAATCGAAAAAGTTGGATATAAGTTAGGTGATGAGATAGTGCTTGCTCTGGATGTTGCCGCTTCCGAATTATATGAGCAAGGTATGTATCATATGGCGTCCGAAAATCAAAAGTTCACCGCAACACAGCTCATTGAATATTATGATAATCTTGTCAATAATTACCCTATTATAAGCATTGAAGATGGCCTGGATGAAAAAGATTGGGATGGCTGGAAACAATTGACCACCCGATTGGGTGGAAGAATTCAATTAGTCGGCGATGATGTGTTCGTTACTAATCCAAAAATTCTGCAAGAAGGCATTACGCAAAAAGTAGCTAATGCCATACTTATTAAGGTCAATCAAATTGGTACTTTAAGTGAAACCCGACAAACAATTCAATTGGCCCATCAAAATGGCTATCGTTGTGTCATGTCACATCGCTCCGGTGAAACAGAAGATACCTTTATCGCCGATCTTGCTGTTGCTACAGGCTGCGGTCAAATTAAAACCGGCTCGTTATGCCGTACCGATCGCGTCGCCAAATACAATCAGCTATTGCGCATCAATGAAATGGCCACATTACCTTATGCAGGCAAAACCATTTTGAAAAGATAGATTGTAACATCATAAATAGCCTGGGTGCAGCGCACAGCGAAACCCGGGTTTTCTACCATAAAATTCAGGGCTCCGCTACGCTACCTAGGCTACATGTTTTACGCTCTATTTCTTAATCCTCTGCAAAATGAATATTTGTATTGTACTTAGTACGATTAAGACAAAAACTACTGCGAAAAACTTTAATATTTGCTTCATTTGCAAATACTCTACGTGCAAATTCATTGTAATGATTCATATCCGCAACATGAATTATAAGTAAATAATCGGTTTCGCCGGAAACAAAATAGCATTGCTTCACTTCCTCTTGCTCCGCCATTTTACGTTCAAAATGCGCGAGCAAATCTTCTCGTTGCTTTTCCAAAGTAATATTTGCAAAAACAATGAGCCCTCGTCCCGCTTTAAAAGGATCGACTAAAGAAACATCGTTCACAATAATGCCTTCATCACGTAACCGTTTTACGCGACGAAAACAAGGAGGAGCAGAAATCCCTACTTTTTCAGCAAGAGCCAAGTTAGTAATTTGATTGTCTTTTTGTAACAAATTTAAAATTTTTCTATCAATTTTATCTAAATATACTGGTTCAGTAGTCTGTTCCAGTGAACGTTTTTCTCCATATTTTTTCATATATTACCCAAATTTCAAAATTAACCATTATAAAATGAAATAAAACATCATTAAATTAAAAATTTATTAATTTTTATTTCATGATACATTCGTCACCTCATTAAAAGACCTAAAAGGAACCTATCGTGATCAGAACAGCTCAGATTGATGAAATTAATCTCTTAAACCAGCTCATTGAGCATTCGGCACGTGGATTAAGCCAAGAGGACTATTCAAAACAAGAAATCGAAGGCGCAATCCACTCCATTTTTGGGGTGGATAAAGAACTGGTCATGGATCAAACTTACTACGTCATCGAAAAAGAAGGTACTGTTATTGCCTGTGGTGGATGGAGCAAACGCAAAACTCTGTTTGGTGGCGATCAATGCAAAACACGTGAGGAGGGATTTTTAAATCCACAAACAGATTATGCCAAGATAAGAGCTTTTTTTGTCCATCCACACCATGCTCGGCAAGGGTTTGGAACCATGCTTCTAGAATATTGTGAACAACAAGCTTTATTCCATGGATTTACAAAAATGGAAATGATGGCAACGCTACCTGGCGTAAAACTGTACCAAACCTGTGGGTATCAAATTGAGCAACCAGAATATTTTGCTCTCCCGGATGGGAAACAATTTAAAATGTTAAAAATGATAAAATATTTATAAAATTAGTGAATGCTTTGTAGCCTGGATGCAGCGTAGCTACACTCAGGCTACATCACAAACCAGCTATTTTTTAGAATGATAATCAGGAATTTCCTTTGGATAACGACCTCTTATAGTTCTAAAGAAATCGAGAATTTTCGGAAAGTCACTATCAATATCTCCCGTAGGTTGGAACTTCTCATGAATTCGCAGTTCTTTAGTTGCATAGTCAGGTGCAACCATCACTATAGGCAAACCTGCTTGGCAGGCAATATGATAAAACCCTTCTTTCCAGCGTGTGACTGGGCCACGCGTCCCCTCTGGAGTAATGGCCAATTTAAATTCATCAAGAGAACGAAATATTTCTACTACCTGGTCTACAGTCTTATTTTTTTTGGAACGATCGACTGGCGCCCCTCCTAATGCCCTTAACAATAAACCTAAAGGAAAAAAGAACAATTGATTTTTTGCTAAAAAGTTAATTTTAACGCCTACTGAAAAACGAGCAAATAAACCCACAACAAAATCCCAATTACTTGTATGAGGAGCCACGACAACCAAATATTTTTTATCTTGTGGTAGTTCTCCGACAACTTTCCAACCAAACAGTTTTAAAACCATACGACCGAATTTTTTCATAAGCAAAATCTATAATTATTTTTTTTTAGTATATACAAATTATCCTATTGATACACCTCTATCACATGACGAGTCTAATTGACCTAAACAAGTAAAACAATAAATAAAAAAATGAATAAAACCCTCAATTGTACAATATTTATACTAAAATGATACATATATAGGTGGAGCTATGGAGTGCCAAATGAATAAGCAAGATCCTGCACTTAACTTTTCCAATCCACGTTTACTGGCGACTGTTTATTATGGATTGCTATCCGTTGTCGGAACGATACTTATCGATGCTTTTCTCACAACAATTGGCATCGAAGAACTTGTTCCTCTTTTTAAAGCGATTATTCTAGGAATGATTGTCGCTTCAATAACTGGAGCGATATTTGGGAAACGTCTTGTTCACTGCCCTAGACCCTACAAGCGTAAAACCTTTTTATTAGGTTTTATTATGGTATTGGTTTCCTTGCCATTTTTTGATCTAGGTCTGGTACTCTCTATGGACACATCAAATAACCAAGTATTACCAATAACCAATGTACATGATTTTGTGCATGTGTACCTCATTGTCCTTGGTTACAGCTATATCCTTTTTGGTGTTTTACTCGCCATTGCCTCAGGTTTAGCTTCAGTCTATTTACGCGGTCATTTTGTTTATCATATCTTGCGAACAGACAGACGAGAAAGTCATAGTTTACCTCGCTATGTAAGTGCCGCTGATAGAATCAAACCAAAACCCAAATCCGTATCCAAAAAACCAGTCAGCAAAACGCGTACTTTGCAGCGCAAAAAAACTTAAGTAAAATCGTTTACTATTCAACAACGGAACCCGTCATCCTTGTATGTGTTAGGTAATTCGTAGACAAAAAAAGCTAAATAACCCTAAGCTGGGCTTAACAGCCCAGCCTACATCTGCCATTTTTGTCTACGAATTAACGAGCATGTCCCCAGTTCAACGAGGGATGACCGGAGTGGCGCAAGACTACAATGAACTACTTTGATCTGGATTTTTATGCCAATACATACGTTTACTGATAAAGAGCAGCTTTTTCTTCTTTTAGCGCAAAAAGCCACTGTACTCACTCCCAATAACCGACTCAGTGAAACAATCCTGCAGTATTATTTTGCTCAATGTAAGAAGCAGACCGTAGATAAGCCCGCATGTATGCCGTTTCGTGTTGCGCTAAGTAAAGCCTATGAACAACTCAACTTTATTAGCCCACATAATACCCACCCCACCTTATTAAACAACGCTCAATGCCAGTATTTATGGCGTAAAATAATCCAAGAAGAATCCAACATCACCTACAGTGATGGACTTCTTCAAGCAGTAATTAGTGCTTGGGAGCGCTGTCAGCAGTGGCAAATTAATCTGCATGATTCAGCCTTCAATCACACAGCACAAACGCGACAATTTCAACGCTGGTGGCAATTGTTTGATAAGCAATTAAAACACCACAATTTTATTACTGAACATGCGTTAATACCCTATTTACTCCAAGCCAATAGTTCTTTCTTTTCTCAAAATGTTGTCTGGGTTTGTTTCGATGATTTCACTCCCCAACAAGTGCTTTTACAGCAATGCCTGGCACAAAAGGGTTTCCTTCAATATCAATACGATTTAAAGGACAAGTTGTCGAAAACTGAACTATTAGCCGCCGAAGATAACAAAGAAGAATATCAACAGCTCATAGCATGGTTGCATTTAAAGATTAAAGAAGGGGATCAACATATTGGAGTCGTTGTTCCCAATTTAGAGCAAGAATCTCATGCATTACAAAGAACTTTAGCACAGCACTTTGAAACAACTTCTTTTAATATCTCCTTAGGCCAATCTCTAAGTAATTTCCCTTTAGTAGCCCATGCTTTATGCTGGCTTAACTTAGATGACACCCATCTCAATCCACATCAAGCCAACTTGCTGCTGCAGTCACCTTACATAGGCAGCTCTAAAGAAGAATTCATTGCACGTTCTGAGTATTTGCAAGAAGGAACGTTACTGACAAATCATTCGATCCCCTTAAAACATTTAATCAAGGAACTGCAAGATCACGTCCCAAAACTTGCTACACTATTGAATCATCTCACTCCCTATCCTCAAGAAGCTACGGTAGAAGAATGGATACGCTTATTTCAAAAACGTCTCAATACTTTAGGATTTCCTGGAGACTATAATCTCAACTCAGAAAATTATCAGTGTCTTAATCGTTTTATCACGGTTTTTGATGAGCTAAGACAATTCGCGTTATTTAACTCGAGCTTCACCAAATTGGAAGTACTTGAGCTGGTACAACATCTGATAAGAAACACTATTTTTCAAGCACAAAAAACAAGTGCACCGATTCAGATTTGTGGTTTACTGGAAGCGTCAGGATGTGAGTTCGACAGTTTATGGGTTATGGGCTTAACTGATCAATGCTTGCCTCAAAAAGTACATTTATCTGCCTTTATCCCGCCACAGTTACAACGAGAATTATGTATGCCTCATAGCTTACCCGCTCGTGAACTACAATTTGCACGCCAGATTCTCCAACGATTACAAAGAAGTGCCGATTCCGTTGTATTGAGCTACGCACAATTGCAGGCTGATACACCCAATTTGCCGTGCGCCTTAATCACTGATTTTCCTAATTTTGAATTACTACCAACAAATGACGCATTAAAAAATCAACCTGATTTAATGAGTGCGGAGGAATGTTTTAATGTTCCATTATTGACCGAAGAGCACATTCATGGAGGCACAGCAATCCTTTCGAATCAAGCGAAATGCCCTTTTAAAGCATTCGCTGAACACAGACTTCGCGCAAAAGCCTCCTTGCCAACAACCGATGGTTTGGACAATAAAAAGCGAGGACAAATTATTCATAGGGTTATGGAACTGCTGTGGCAAAAGTTGGAAACTCAGCATAACCTTCTTCATTTAGCGCCCAATATTCTGGAACAGTATATTGAAGAGGCCATTCATACGGCTTTAGAGCCTCTAAAAAAACAACTGTGTGAATTACTCTCCGATTCAATTCAAGAAGTGGAGTACACACGCCTAAAACGACTGGTACAAACTTGTCTTGAATGGGAAAAACAACGTCCCCCTTTTGCAATTGCAGCCATAGAGCAATCTTATGCAATTAATTTAGCAGGTCTTGAGGTACAAGTACGTGTCGATCGCCTGGATCAGGTGGAAGATAAAAAATGGGTTATTGATTACAAGAGTAGTCTTCCTGCTAGCAAACCTTGGAATGAAGAACGACCTAAAGAATCACAGTTATTACTTTATGCACTACTAGATGAACAGATTAATGCGTTATTACTCCTACAAGTAAAAACTGGAAAAATAAATGCCATGGGGTTTAGTGAGGAGAAACTAAATATCAGTGGGATTACTCCTTTAAAGAAAGAAGAGACATGGACAGAGTATAGAGAGCTCTGGAAAAGGCAACTAACGGATTTAGCTCAAGAATTTCAAGAAGGCCACTGCCCCCCTCAACCGGCTCATTTAACGATTTGCCAACATTGTGACTTTCAAAACTTATGCCGATTTCAAGTCGAGTAGTAATCCCCTCGCCATCTAAGCCAACAGGGATCTCCAGTATAGGTATGACGAAAAATAGTATATGGGCATTGAATCGTAGAAAATCAGGGCAGTTTGACCAAGAAAATAGAAATGGAAATAGCACCTAAAAAAATAAGATTACTTGTTATGTCGAACTCACTTTAATTATGATATAAGACATTTAGACCATTCCTCTCAATTGAAATGGTTATAACCCATGGTCCGGACAATAATAATAAAGAGATGAATCATGCCTGTTAATCATAGTAAATTTGAACCACGTTTAAGCAACTGTGACAAAGAATTACAAAAAATATTTGATGGTCTGCAAGTTGACGGAAAACTGCAATGGCAAATAGATCAAGTAAAAGATTACTATAACCTGTCTTATACCAAAGCAGTTTCTGAAAAAAGAATCACAGAAATTTTAATCAGCTATGAACTATTTATAGCGCGATTAAAACAAGTAAAAAATGGGGTAATAAAACCCAAAGAATTAATAGATGAAACTGGAAGTGCCTGTGAATCGAGAAAAATTAGCATTTTATTTCATAATCTCGCCAAGGCATGCGAATTAATGTTCTATGCGGCCACCGCATTTTCCCTGTATGCAGGAATCTTTGGCATTGCACTACCTGTACTGATTGTCCAACCTGTTTTAGGTGTTGCCGTAGGTATAACTATTGTTGGAGGCCTGCTTGCAGCAGCATATAAAGCATTGTCGTGCTTTACTGAGTTCAGATCATTTAGCCGCCATGATGCTGAATACACCAATGAAGTCAGTTTGATTTCTTTCTTTAAGCCAAAACTACCAAAAACAGTAACCTTAGATCCGATAAATATCGATGAGGATGCTGAGATAGATAAGTCGTGTTGTTTCTCATAAATCCTGTTTTAACTCTCAAAGCACCTGGGTAAAGCGAACCTGAAACACGGAAATCATCATTTCCGTTGCTTTACCCAGGCAGCGCTATCCAAAGATTCTGACTGCATATGCTCTAAGTATTAAGACGTTACAATTGCGAAATTTAAGCAGATGTTTAATAATGATTAAATCACTGGACAAGGGAGTGAATATGTCACTCAAACTAATTAAAACTCGGATTCTATGTTGTGGCTTAATCACCAGTTTACTGAGTAGTTGCTTTCATCCACCTTATAATAATTTTAAACCGGTACACCCTATGCCTAAAAGAGTAACTACAGGAGCCGTTTTCGGTACTGCAGTAGGCGCAGCAGTAACCGGTAACGTGGCTGGTGCATTAGCAGGTACCGTTGCCGGAGGTACTGTGGGTGCCATTGTAGCGCTTAACAAAGCCAGTCGACGCAGCATCATTAAAGAACTAAATAAAGAAAATATCCAGTATGTACAGTACGGGGATACAATGACCTTGGTTGTACCCGTTGATAAGTATTTTATGTTTGAAAGTCCTCGTCTTAATGAAATTTGCTACCCGGGTTTGGAAAACATTATAAGATTGTTAAAATTTTACCCATTAAGCCCCGTTTATGTTGCCGGGTTCACCGATGATGTCGGTTCGCGCCACCATAAAAAATTAATGTCCCAAGCCCAGGCAGAAACAATGATGACCTTCTTATGGGCAAATAATATTCCAGCTCAGCTTCTTAAAGCCGAAGGTTATGGCGATAAAAATGATGTAGGTGATAATAAATTGATTCATGGCAGTGCATTTAATCGACGCATTGAAATTCAATGGTTCAATAGTTATGGGACTAAGACTTGTGCAACCTGCCCAGCTCCAGTACCATCACCTGTAGTTTATGCAACCAAGTAAGGCAATTTAATGCGCTCAAGATTTATCGGGGGAATTCTTTTAATCGTTGGAACATCTATAGGCGGGGGTATGCTGGCCCTGCCTGTTGCCAATGCGGCTACAGGGTTTTGGCAATCGTCAATCTTTCTATTCCTTTGCTGGGTATTTATGACTTTAGGGGCATTTTTTATTCTTGAAGCAAATCTTTATTTACCTAGAGGGAAGCATATGGTTTCTATGGCACAAGCTACTTTAGGTAATTATGGTTTGCTTGCTGCCTGGATAAGCTATCTTTTTTTGCTTTATACCCTACTATCAGCCTATATTTCTGGAGGAGCTGACGTCTTAAATAGTCTTCTTTTCAAAATAGGATTACATTTGACGGATTGGCAGGCCAGCTTGTTGTTCACTTTTGTTTTTGGCTTAGTCGTTTATGGTGGCATCCGCTATGTGGATTATGTGAATCGTGGCTTAATGTTTGGTAAATTAACAGTGTATTTTTTGTTAATACTGCTTATCGCACCACACATAGAAATACAACATTTGTATCACGGCGATATGCGCTATATCGGTAGCGCGATTATGATTTTAATTACCTCTTTTGGATTTGCCATCATTGTACCGAATCTAAGAGATTATTTTGATGATGACGTAAAGCAGTTGAAAAAAGTTATTCTTATTGGCTCGCTAATCCCTTTATTTTGTTATTTAGCTTGGGATGCGGTAATTATGGGCGCCCTGCCTTCTGAAGGCAGTCAAAATCTTGAGAGTTTAATGCATAACCCGCATACGACAAGTGCTCTGGCAAGCATGCTCTCGAATAAAGTACAAAATACAACCATCAGCGCCCTATTTAACTTCTTCACCTCCATTTGCATGCTCACTGCATTTCTTGGTGTTTCTTTATGCTTATACAGTTTTCTTGCCGATGGTTTAAAGTTACGCGAACAAGGAGGCCATGGTCTGGGATTGTTTTTACTTACTTTTGTCCCGCCACTACTTATAGTCATTTATTATCCAGGCGCCTACATCCATGCTTTGGGTTATGCCGGTATCTTTTGTATCATATTACTACTACTTTTACCTGCTCTTATGTGTTATTTTGGCAGGAGAAAACATCATTCTGCCTTTATCGTTCCAGGCGGCAAATGGACCCCGATTGCTGTAGTTGCTGTTTCGATCGGGCTATTAATACATGAGTTTTACAATTTGATGTAGACAATCTGGTGAGCCCTCATCCGTCCTTACGGGCACCTTCTCCCTTGTCGGGAGAAGGGATGCTTGCTTTACTTAAGAGAGGATCCCTCCTCCACTTGTGGGGAGAGAGGTCAGGGCAAGGAATATCTCATCTGAAAAAAATTTTTTACCTTCATGTGGGAATATAAATTAGAATTTTATGCATCAATTCTGAATTTTAAGGGCTATGATACGATTGACTATAAATGAATAATAAAGTATCATATTGAATTATTTTTATACTATTTTGGATTATATCTCATGATCAATTCAAAACTAATAGGTGGAATATTACTTATAGTAGGAACGTCAATAGGTGGAGGAATGCTAGCCTTACCTGTCTCTACAGCGGAAGTAGGCTTTAGCAATTCAATTTTCTTCTTATTCTTTTGCTGGCTGGTCATGACTGCAGGTGCCTTATTACTCTTAGAGGTTAATCTACGTCTTCCACCAGGCAGCAACATGATATCCATGGCTAAATCCACTTTGGGTTTACCGGGCCAAATCATTGCTTGGATCACGTACTTATTTTTACTCTATACCCTCCTCTCAGCTTATATTTCAGGTGGCAGCGACGTATTCAATAGCTTATTGCATAAAATGAATATTAATTTGCCTCCCAGCGTCACTGCGATCCTATTTACACTTTTATTCAGTTTAATTGTTTACAAAGGCATACGCTCTGTAGATTATGTGAACCGTGGTTTAATGTTTGGAAAATTAGGCATATACGTTTTATTAGTTGCAATTATTAGCCCTCATGCTTCTACGCTGGGCCTAACTGATGGTTCAGCACGTGCTTTTACAGGCACTTTAATGATTTTAATTACTTCATTCGGCTATGCATCGATAATACCCAGCTTACGAGACTATTTTGGGGATGATGTACGCAGCCTAAGGCGAGTGATACTCTTCGGTTCGCTTATCCCTCTTGCATGTTACATTGTTTGGGATGCGGTCATTATGGGCGTTGTCTCTCGTGAAGGAGAAAATGGACTGCTTGCCCTCATGAATTCAGAACATGCTACCAGTGGATTAACAGAAGCTTTAAGCCAATCCGTTCAAAATCAATGGATTAGCGGATTCTTCGGCTTTTTTACTTCCATCTGTATGCTCACCGCATTTTTAGGTGTCTCTTTAGGATTATTTGATTTCCTGGCGGATGGATTAAAACTAAAGAAATCAGGAAACCAAGGAAAATATATTTTGCTCTTAACATTCCTTCCTCCACTCGCAGTAGTTCTATTAAATCCAGGGATTTATCTGCATGCATTAAGCTATGCTGGTATCTGTTGTGTTATTTTACTGTTGTTATTGCCTGCGATCATGGCATGGAGAGGCCGTCAAACATTAATCACAACAGAAAGCCACTTGGTTCCTGGAGGCAATTCCAGTCTTGCACTAATTGGTTTAATTGCTACCAGTTTACTCATGATTGCGATTCTGTATTAATACGGTCACTTAAATAGCGCAATATTCCCCTTTTTTTTAAAACATTGTAGCCAGGGTGCAGGTCCGAAGGACCAAAACCCTGGAACTCTCATCAAAACAGGAACCTACACTATCCCTTGCGATGCCGGCATAACCTGATTTCCCAGAATCCGCTACGCAGTCCCAGGCTATAATCATTCTTATTCCTAATTTTTAGCTATAATTTAAATGAATACTCTGTTCAATAAAAACACAAGGAGGTTGTTATGTTATATTGGGCTCTCATATTTTTTATCGTAGCCATCATTGCCGCTGCATTTGGATTTGGTGGAATTGCAGTAGCGGCTGCAGGAATTGCAAAAATTTTATTCTTTTTATTTCTTGTTATCTTTGTCGTATTTCTTGTAATGGGGCTACTTGGTCGACGTCCTCCTCCCCCACTATAAAATAGGACAGCAAGTCATTCCGAGAACTGCGAGGGGTCTCTTTCATAACACAGCTACAGAATGGAGATACTTTGCCATGCTCGGGATGACGAGGAGTTCACCTCACTGCATTCAAGTACAATATGCTTGGTCTAATCAAATAACTTAATTTGCATTGCTTGCGATGAGCTTCGCCATGCTCTTTTCATAATTTCAGTATTAAAAGAAATACCAAAATCACCATTTCGATTCAGCGCAATAACGCCCATTTCCCTATTTAACTGCTTATTGCGTTCATGAATTACATAATCACATGCCTCCTGGATGGACATATCAAATTCCATCATCATAGAGATAGTATGACCAACCACGCCTCTAATTAAATATTCGCCTACCCCTGTTCCAGACACTGCGCATGTTGCATTATTAGCATAACATCCAGCACCAATCACACAACTGTCACCAATTCGTCCTGGAAGGCAATTACTGGTTCCACCTGTTGATGTTGCTGCAGCAAGATTTCCTTGTACATCTAAAGCTACGGCACCTACTGTCCCTTTCATTTTCTTATTCTGAATGTCTTCCATAGTCTCTATTTTATTGAGCTCTTGATACATTTCATACTGATGAGGGGTGATAAAATAAGACTCTGCTTCCATGTCTAAACCATACTTTTTTGCTATTTCTAAAGCACCGTATCCTGAAAGAAAGACATGTCTCGTTTTCTCCATCACTAACCTTGCCAAATAAATCGGATTTTTTACAGTGCGTACCATAGACACAGCGCCGGCTTGTAACTCTTTGCCACTCATGATCGAGGCATCCATTTCAACTTCACCGCGAGAATTTAATGCAGAACCTTTTCCTGCATTAAATAATGGATTGTCCTCTAGAATACCAACTGCCGACTCTACTGCATCTAAAGCAGAACCACCTTTATCAAGCACTGAATAACCCATTTCAACTGCTTGAGCTAGACCATATGCAAATTCCTTTTGATGTTCTTGCAAGAAAGAATAGTTTTCACTAGCGCCACCATGTACTGCGATTGCAATTTTATTCATCACGTTATTCCGTCATTTAGATAATTTATTGGGAGGGATTGCGGGGTTTGCTAAGGTGCGATTTGCAATAGAAAATTGACATCCCTTGACCAAAAGATGCACAATTAAATTTTCAACAAATACAGGCTCCCCTTCTTCAACATCGGTGATATTCGTTTGATCAATATTTCTGCCATCAATAATAACTACCATACCCGAGCCATAACACTCTGCCTCTGAGCCATTGCGAATGACCAGAGCCGTATCCTCACCCAAGCCAATACCCAATTGTTCTGGGTTCATAATAATTGCATGTGCAAGTCGACTAAATCGACCTCTTTTAATGAAATGTGTATCAATAATACAAGACAATAAGATCCCTAATCCTGAAGAGGTTAACAAGTTTCGATACCTTAAAGCCTCTGATAAACCGCCCCCGGTAATCATTACCGTGCCCATAACCATAGCTCCAGCACTGGTACCCGCAATAATAAAATCACTATCCAGCAGATATCGTTCTTTAATAATATCAACAATAGGGGTGCCACCTAATATTGTTGATAAGCGAAACTGATCACCTCCGGTAAAAAAAATAGCTCCAGTATCTTCTACTCTTTTTAAATACTCATTATTGCGTGCTTCACTTCTTTTTTTTATAGGAAGAAACCCAATGTTGTTATAGCCCATATCATGAAAAACTTTTTGGTATATTTGTTTTACTTCATCCTGAATTTCTGAACCCGTTGTAATAATTTCTATTTTCTTATTTGATGGAGGTAATAATTCACTTAAAATCTCGTAACGAGTAAATTCTCTTTTTTGCTCAAAAATATCTACTGGTTCATTGTCACCTTTATCCTCTGCACCACCGATAATCAATAACTTAGCTTTGGGTATCATTGTAAACCTCATTGACCATCATCAATTGTTTTTCCTTTCTCTTGAGAAAATTGGTGGTTTCAAATACATCCTCAACCGCACAAAAGATAAAAGTATTGGGTTCCGCCATTTCCATCATATGTTCAATCGCCTCTATCTCATCTGAAATAATATTTAAAGACGGTTTAAAGTCTGAACGAAGGATTCCGGCAATAAAAAGTTGGTTCATTTCATGGTGGGTTCGTCCGCGTCCATCCTTATCATGACGAATGACAATTTCATCAAACATGGAGGCAACATGATAACCCAACTGCTCTATGTCCTCATCACGGCGATCACCTACTACCCCAATAATTCCGATTTTTTTAGCACAAGGAATCGAAGCAAGGTAATTTTTTAACTCACGAAATGCACCTTCGTTATGTGCATAATCGAGCATAATTTGACAATGAGGAAAGTGAAAAAGATTCATCCTGCCAGGAAGATTTTCAACTGTGGGGAAAAACATCTGGAGGGCTTCTTTTATTTTATCTAAAGAGAAATGACTGATAACTCCAGCTAATACCGCCGCTAAGATATTTTGGATCATGCTGGTTGCAGAACCTTGGAAACTAAGCGGTATTGATTTGACATCCGCCAGAATAGTCCGTTCCGATCCTCGTTGAACAACAATATTCCCTTGATCAAGATAAGCAGCCAAGCCACCTAAACTACAGTGCTTTCTAATCTGTGGGCCATCACACAGACTAAACAAAGCAATGTTGCAGTGTAAATCATGTCTTAAGTCATAGCTTAGCCTGTCGTCAGCATTCAAAATAGAATATCCTGTTTCTTTGGTGCTGCGTCCAACAACCGCCTTGACCTCCGCCATCTCCTCCAATGTATGAATATCATTTAACTCTAGATGATCGCCAGTAATATTAGTTATCACACTGATATCACACTCATCAAAACCTAAGCCCGAACGTAAAATCCCCCCTCGAGCACATTCTAATACTGCATAATCAACCTCAGGATCATACAAAACTGCTTGCGCACTAGCTGGACCGCTGCAATCTCCTCTATAGATTAATTTATTATTGATATAAATGCCGTCAGTGGTTGTATACCCTGTATAATGATTTACAGCACGTGCAAGATGAGCAATCAATCTGACTACGGTTGTTTTTCCATTAGTACCTGTAACTGCGACTATTGGAATTCTTGACGTTAAATTTGCTGGATACAGCATATTTAAAATCGGCTCAGCTACGTTACGTGGCTTACCCTCATTAGGTGCCAGATGCATTCTTAATCCTGGGCCTGCATTAACCTCAATAATGGCTCCATGATTCTCATTAAGCGGACAACTAATGTCTTTTGAAATAACATCTATTCCACAAATGTCTAAATTCACGAGACGTGCTACACGTTCTGCAAGAAAGACATTAAAAGGATGAACCGCATCGGTAACGTCTTTAGCTGTGCCACCAGAGCTTAAATTTGCAGTTTCTTTTAAATCTAAAATATGATCTTTAGGTAAAACACTTCCCAGAGTCAGATTATTTTGTCTTAAAATAGAGTACGTCGATTCATCAATTTTGATTTTTGTCAGGATATTTTCATGAGAGTCACCTCGATTGGGATCCTCATTCGCCTGTTGAATTAATTGATTAATTGTCAGTTCTCCATTACCTACAATTTGCGCAGGTGTACGCTTGGCTACCGCCACCACTTTATGATTTACCACTAAAAATCGATAATCATTTCCAGATATGAAGCGCTCTATAATCAATTGATCGGAAAATTTTTTTGCGAGCTCATAACCAAAATTTGCTTTATTAAGATCGCTAATATTAGTCGTTACGCCCTTTCCATGATTGCCATTAAGTGGCTTAATTACTAATGGGAAACCTAATTGTTCAATCGCCTCATTTAGTGCCTCCTCAGAACTAATAATCATTCCCTTAGGCGTTGGGATAAAATTTGCATTAAGGATACACTTAGTCAACTCTTTATCGGAGGCAACGTCGACACCAATTGAGCTTGTTTTCGAAGACACAGAAGCCCATATCTTTTTTTGATTTCGACCATATCCCAATGTAATTAAGGAACTGTTTTCATAACGCTTCCAAGGAATTTTTCTTTTTTGGGCTTCGTCTACAAGTGCTTGAGTACTTGGTCCCAAACCTTGTTTTTTAAAAATCTCTTTTAAATGATTGATTGCTTCAGCAAGCGGATATTTATTGCCTTCTGCGATAGCGGTTATGAAGTCGATTGCTGTTTTTCCGGCATACAATCCAGCCTCTTCAATCTGATAGGCAAAAATCACATGGTAAACCCCATAGTCCTTAGTCCCATAAGTTCGACCAAAACCACAGTCCATGCCTGCAAGGCATTGCAACTCCAAAGCAATATGTTCAATCACATGTCCTAACCATGTGCCATCCTCAATTCGTGTTAAAAATCCACCCTCAATCCCCAAAGAACATCGATGACTGTGTAAACTAGGTAAGGCCTGAATCAGTCGCTCTTTGAATCCAGCGATACGATTTGTTGGAAGCTCTTCATATTTCCCTAGATCGAGTTTGATAACTATGAGTTCTTTTCTGTAGTTTGACCAATAGTTAGGCCCATTTAAAACTTGGGTTTTTAAAATGTTCATTTGCTTTCCTTGGCATAAAATGAATTACTAAAAACTCCTTTTAGCATAGGAAGAATTATTAAATTCTTCAAATCTATTAAAAAATAATTCATTCATGAGTTACAGGGAACTAGGGTAAACGCCTAATTAATTGAAAAAAATATATTTTTTAGAAAAAGTTACCTGCATACCTGGGATAGGCATGCAGGTAATTAGATTTACTTTTTCACATTACAAGTGATTTGTGTACAGTCTCGACAATGTTTTTGTGCAAAAGCAAATGATTTAGAAGCAGAACCAGTATGATCAGACATTTTCTTATCCGCGTCTTGATCTGCTCTTTTTTCACTAGAACTTGCATTGGTAGTACAAACCCAATTTGTTCCCATAGTAGTCTTAGGGCTTTTTGCAGTAGAACTTGAGCTCGTGCCAGTGGCATTTGAACCCATAGTATTATCATTAGCAAACGAAGCGACAGAGACTACAAAGTAAACTGGTAAAAAATATTTTTGATAAGGAGCTCATGATTTTTTACCTCCTGTATAAAAACCAGTTATTGTCGTCGTAAATGCAGGTGCTGAAAAATTTGGCCAATGATCTTTGTCAAAACCAGGTGCATTTTGCAAATGGTGCTTCTCAACATTGAGAATAAAGCAATCATCTTTATTGTCGTATAAAAAAAGATTCCAGGGCACCGCAAAGTATTTATTTCCAAATCCCAGAAAACCACCAAAATCTAATACGAGATAGCTTACTTTTCCGGATTGTTTATCGATAACAACCTCTGCTATCTCACCGAGGTTTTCATGTGCGGGGTTCATTACCTTAGAGCCTGTTAGCTCGCCGGATTTAACAATTCCTCTGTTTTCCATAATTAAACTCCTTTTTATAAAGCGAAATCACTGTTCATTTTTAATGATGCATTTTCTTTTGAAAGTCGTGTACTGCTTTTTTGGCTTGCTCTTCCGTATAGCCATAATGTTTTCTTAGCTTTCCAAAAATTTCCTCTTGATTTCCTTCAATTTGTTTTAGGTCATCGTCCGTAAGTTTTCCCCAAAATTGCTTCATTTGACCTTTGATTTCCATCCATTTTCCTTGAAAAATATTCTGGTTCATTATGTTCTCCCTAAAATGTTTAAACCAATAAGAAGAGTTCTTATTAGTGCAAGTAAAGGCTAGTCAATAATTTCCAAAAATGCAAAAAAAGAGAACAAAATATGCAAAATATAGGCAAAATTATGGGGGGGGGTTGTATTCGTGATTATCCTGAGGATAATTAAGGTTTACATTATAATTTCCATTACCGTAACAGGATGTCCTTTAAAACGGTCAGTATCGATAATGTTCCATCCCAAAGATTGGTAGTAATTGGGAATCGTTCGATCAAAGGCAAAAAGATACAGAATCTCATACCCCATTTTTCTTGCTTGCTCTTTAGTTACGTCAATAAGGCGTTTACCGAGTCCTTGGTTTTGATACTCGGGCTTTACGGTTAAGGAGCCTAACCATGGCATTAAATCAGGGCGAATACCATCATTTTCGCGTAAACTGCACATCCCTACTGGTTTTTTTTCATCAAATGCGACAAACGTCATAGGCATTTTATCGTTATTCGCATGGTCAAGAAAACGCTGCTCTACAACTTCAAGTGGCACATCAGGTAACCAAATTTTTCCAAGAACTTCTCGCCAAATCCGGGCAAGTTCAGGGATCGCATCAAGATTATTTTGCAAAAGATCAATTTTTATCATTTTTAAATGCCTATGAATGTTCCATTTACTTCGATGCACTACCGTCATGCTCGCTTACTCTAGAAAACTATTATCTCATAAATTATCTGTTTTTTAGAGCACTCTTAGCTTCACCACACTCTAAACTATCATCAATATTCATCTATACTAAAAAAATAATTTGTTTGCAGAAAGGAATAATAATGAATACTCTTTCCGGTAGCGGACGTGGTGATTTTCATACTCTTTATCTAGGCCGATCTGTAGACGATCTCATTATTGAGTATATGGAAGAAAATAATATTCCTGGGATGTCTCTGGCGATTGTTCAAGCGCCCTATATTACACGAGTAGTCGGCTATGGATTCGCGGATACAGAAAAAAAGCTTTTAGTCTCGACACGTACACTCTTTCACGTGGGTCAATTAACCCATGCATTTACTGCAGTAGCCATCATGCAATTAAAAGAAGAAAAGAAACTGCAGCTAGATGACTTAGTGTCTGCTTATATTTCAATTCCGCAAACATGGCAAAGTGTCACCATTCGAGAATTACTAACCCACAGTTCAGGAATACCCGATTACACCCAATGTGACGGTTTTTCTTTCCATAAAGATTATAAACCTAAAGACATTTTTAGTTTATTTAAGGATCCAGGCTTATATTTTCCTTCAGGCACCAAAATGCAAATTAGTGCCACCAATTATTACTTATTGGGGCTTATTATTGAAAAAGTCAGTCACATGAGTTACGAGGACTATGTAACAAAAAATCAAATTAATCGTGTGGGTCTAAAACGAACATTTTTTGTCAAAAATAAAACATCAATTGCTAATGAACTGAACAAAGATGCTCCTCCCTTTAAACATAGCGAATTTTTGCATAATCCTATCTATATAGACCCTATGGAAGTTGCTCTAGGCTATAACACAGAGAATGAAGCAATCCCAGAGGTCACCTGGACAACCACTATGTCACATAGTGGCGTTATCGCCTCTGCAGAGGACATTAGCATATGGGATATCAGCCTGGCAGGGACCATTTTAGTTAAAGAAACAGAGAACAGAGATTTCCTTTATCATTGTATTACCTTAAATAACAAAACCACCATTCCAGGCAATGCAGGCTGGCTATTTCCGGGACACCCTGGGTTAATGGAAATCAAAGGCAATATTCCTGGCTTTTCAGCATTCTTAAGTCGTTTTACTGCAGCAAACGAACTTTTATGCGTTACCCTTTTGGCTAATAAGGAACATTTAATTGATTTAGATATTCTCGGTCGAAAAATTGCGGCTGCATTTGACTTTAAGCTGGGCGCTCCTGAAGGGTCGGGTTCACAAGCGTTACAAAGTCCTTACTCTGTCACACAAACAATAGAACGAGTAGTTGATATTGTGACGCAACAAGGCGGAAAAATATTTGCTCATATTGATCACAGCAAGGAAGCACAAAAGGTGAATCTCACCCTACTTCCAACTGAAGTTCTTATTATAGGTAATCCTGCAAAAGGCACCCCATTAATGCAAGAAAATGCGGCAATCGCACTGGATTTACCTTTACGGATAATGGCTACTGAAGACCATGATGCTCAAGTATGGTTAAGTTTTGCCGATCCAATTCAATTAGGTAAGGAATACCAATTACACAATAAAGAATTAAAACAAATTGCCAGCGCATTGCGCATGCTTTGCGAAAAAGCTGTATCTGCACAAAGTATTCTTTAAACGTAGCCTGGATGAAGCCAAACGAAACCCAGGTTCCTCCATTTTAAATGAACGTGTACCTACCCTTGAGCATTCCCGGAAAAATTTGCCGCAATATCCATATTAAGTTAGTTTTTTAAGGAAAGGAGTTGTCGGGCCAAGGCCCGACCTACATGAGACTTTCCGGACACGCGAACGTTCACGTAAATCAACTACAATCCAGGTTACATTTTTACTTTTATTTCATAATTCTGAATTAACGCATTTTGTGGTGATAAACTAAAACTTACTTTAAGACTTGCTTTTTCCCCTTTCAGAATAAAATATCCCCGCAATTGATTTTTTGGAATGATCGCGCCAACATCGAGGATTTTCCCTGTCTTGTCAAAAAGCTCTTGGCTTTTCTTTTGTAACAACACAACAGATGAATCCAAAAAGAAATTCTCTGCAAATATTCCACTTGTTTTTGCATCCTTCCATTCAGGCAGTAATTTCATCAATGCTTTTTGTCGTTCACTTAATATATGTGAGGGCGGTAACTCTCTTGGCTTAAGTTGTGCCTCATGAATGAGTGTGTTAATCACTTTCGCATTAACTGCCTCTGCAGCTGCATAGGTCACATTCGTTAATAAAACCACACCTATGCCATATTCAGGCAATATGATCCAATTACTTCCAAACCCAGGCAACCCACCAGTATGTCCGACAGCGACTCGAGCATTACAATCCCTAGACCATCTTAATCCATAACCATAAGCGTTTATTGTGGGACATACTTTGCCATGATCCTTATTTTTTGAGTCTACAGCATAAAATCGCCACGCTTGGTGCATTTCACGTATAGAACTCCTTTTTATTGGCCCGGTTTCCACATCATTTCGTGCAGGCCACGCAGTTTGATGCAATGTCATGTAACGGCTAAACGATTCTATGGAAGCAATCATTCCTCCCATAGAAGCATAACTGCCATCGTGTAAGAGAGGCTCCTCTTGCCAATGTCCATCCACCCATTGATAACCATGCGCTAATTGATTTGGTGAAACTTGCGCAAACTCCCAAGCGACCTGATTCATATTTAGAGGCTGCCAAATATTTGCTGCGACATAGTCCTGATAAGAAACTCCTGATACTTTTTTAACAATCAACCCCAGGAGTGCGTACCCCAAGTTACTGTACTCAAATGAGGTTTCAGAAACATTAGATAGTGCAATTCCTTGCTTCACCAAAGCAATTAGTTCTTCATCTGTTTGATTCAGATTTCTATCACCCCAGGGATTATCTTCTGGAAATCCCGCAGAATGCGTTAATAAATCACGAATCGTAATCTCTGGGGCATCTTGAGTTAATTTTTGATCTTTGAGTTGAGGAATATAAAGGGAGGCAGGATCATCTAATCTTAATTTACCCTCATCTCGAAGTTTTAAAATAGCCATGGCAGTGAAGCTTTTAGTCATCGACGCAATGCGAAACATCGATTGCGGCGTTGCAGGAATTTTTTTTGCAATATCAGTGTAGCCACCATTTCCTGTATGTACCAAACGACCATCCACAATAATTCCATATGCATAGCCAGGAACATGATTTTTCTCTGCGTACTTCTGATACAGTTTATCAATGAGTGGAAATACTTCCTGAATTTCTGCAAGCCTATCCTTCTCAGTAAAAATAGGTGGAAGATAGGAGTTACTTTCACTATTTACCGCGAGGGGAAGTAGAGTAGCGAGAATAAAAAATTTTTTTGCGATAAAACGATGCATAATAAAACCTAATCAATCCGTTAAAAAAAGTCGAAGTATATAATATTTGTTGACTGCAATAGACTTAAAATGAAAAATAAGATCTGTAAATAGCCTCCATTGTACTGGAATAGCGAATGAAATTCTCGACATTATTAAAAATGATGCGATTTTGGCCACCTTTTTGGGGAGCTGGAATTAGTGTAAAAAATTTTCATGCTGATGGCACTCAAATTGTTGTTCAGATGAAAATGCGCTTTTGGAATAAAAATTATGTGGGAACACATTATGGCGGTTCCATGTACTCAATGACCGATCCCTTTTATATGTTGATGCTCATGAATTTATTAGGAAAGGGGTACATTGTATGGGATAAATCAGCGTCTATTCGCTATAAAATACCTGCCAAAGGAACTATTTATGCACGATTCGAATTATCCCCAGAGCTTGTTGAAAAAATTCGACTTGAAGTCAACGAAAAACAAAAAATTGAGTCCGAATTTTTTGTTCCTATAACTGATGAAGAAGGAAAAGTCGTTGCTGAGGTAAAAAAGATTCTTTCGATTATCAAAAAATAGGGGCTGTTTACAATTGCTCGCTTAAGCTAAAATGCCGCGATTTTAGTCAAGACAGTAGTATTGTACACAGCCCCTATATACACAGTAAATCAATAGTGTCTTATGAAGCATCATTTAATTGATAAAAGGAAAGATCATGCCAATACATTCTTTTTTGGAAGAAGAGCAGAGCTCCGTCTTAAATCGCTACAATGCATTGCAAAGTGACCGCGATAAAATCCCAGAGCTATTACGTAATTACCATACAGGCTGGCCACTTTTACAGGTAAGCTTATTTAGCGTAGCCAAGGATGCAACTGAGTCAATAAAATATGAACATGTTCTAGGCGGTGGTGCATGCCACTTTTTTTATATTGGCGCTTTTAACTTCGCAAGCCTCTTAACAAAAATTCCGGGCAGTATGGATATCACTACCCCTTATCCAATAACCCCAAAAAGAGAACTCGTCAAAGCAGATAATGTGCTTTTATTTTTAAAATCATTTAGCGTTCATCATAAAAGAATTGGCATCAAAATTACGAGTAAATCTAACGTTTATGGTAAAAGCTTGCTCGTAGATCTCCCTATGGGGAATGCAAGTAAATTTTGCGATGCGTTGATGAATGTCTTTTCCTTTGCATTAAAAAAAGATGCTGCAATTAAGGCAATTGGTGGATGGAGTTCTCCTGGATATACACAACAAGAAATTGAAAGTGCAATTAACCCCGAGGTTGCTGTATTTCACAACGGACAAATTTTTATCGACTTTGGAATGTTTTTAGAACAAATCGTAAAAGACGCAGAGACCATCGAATTATTTAAATTTTTATTTAAAATTGAACCTTTTTTGGAGTTGCAAAAAAAATACCCAGAGTTCAAACCAAAGCCCCTCCAAGCTGTTGTAGCAACTCGTGAAACTCCTACAAAAGAACCTGGTTCCAGCATCAGCAGACCCAAAACACCATCTTTCTTTCAGGAAGAAAAAAAGGAAGCATCAATAATTCATAATTCAGTTGTTCAGGCGTCCCCTAGCCAATAAAATCAAATTGAAACATTCAGGTTGGAATCAAGTATCAACTGCCAAAGGTAAATGTGTATACTTTGATTCCAGGCTCATGAACAATAATCTGAAGATAGCCACTGGTGAATTGCTTTTGGGAAATTAATTCATAGATGGAATATTTATCGATTAAGATACTGTGTTCCTGAAGTTTTTTACCGGATGGTGCGTCGGTTAAAATTACAGTGATCTTAATGGGTTTTGTAGCGCTATTGCCCATAACCGCATAGACCTTGCGCGCATTAAAATGTATTTTTAGAGCAGCATTTGCTTCTTGCGCAATGATATTCTCAGCATTGACTTGCCACGCCCCCTCTAAGCCCCATGCGTTAGGAGATAATGTATTAGAAAAATGATATTGTGCCGTCTTGTCTTTAATAAGTTCCGGACTGTAGTCCGCATCAGCTTTTACATATCCTAAATAAGTTTCTGGTGTCTGCATGAGGTTAAATGAAGTATCCTTTAATGCCCTTAAAGTAGATAAATCCTTAACCCCTAATAAAAAACGAATATTATTCTCCATAACATCGTAATCCCCTTCACCAAAATGCTTATAAACCACATCGCCCTTTTTATTAATTAAATAATGTGCAGGCCAATAATTATTTTGATAGTTCCTCCAGGTAACGAATTGATTATCAAGTGCTACAGGATACAAAATCCCATATCGCGTCACAGCTGCTTTGACATTATCTAGATTTTTTTCAAAATCAAATTCTGGGGTGTGGATACCAATAATAACTAATCCTTTATCATGATACCGAGCATACCAATCTTTGGTATAAGGTAAAGTACGCAAGCAATTAATACATGAATAAGTCCAGAAATCGATTAAAACTACTTTTCCATGCAAATCAACTAAGCGTAAAGGAGGAGAATTAATCCACGCGTCAATCCCTTGTATCGGTGGTGCGGGATAGGTAAACCATAGCCCGTTGATGAGTGCGTTTGACGTCTTAATCCCGGTTTGCGGAGACACTGAAGAGGAAACCACATAGCCCTCAAAGTAAATCATATAAACGACACTCGCGATAATTATTCCGCCTAAAAATTTACGGAAAAGAGTTGCGCGCGTTTTAAAAAAAGCAAAAGTATTCATTATTTTTTTCCCGTATAGGGAAATAATAAACATAGGAATCGCAGCGCCTAAAGCAAAAGCCGTCAAAGTGAAGAAACTAATTATTGTCGTTTTCTGTAATGCGGTTTGTACAATAATTGCCGCTAAAATCGGCCCCGCACAAGGAGTCCAAATAATGGCAATAACTCCACCAAAGAATACCCCATTCCAAAATCCTGCTTCTGGTTTATTTGCTGAAGAAAAAAAATTACCTATGCGGGTAAATCCCTGTGTTATTTTGCCAAATTGCTCTGTTAAATAATTCGAGAGCATAATGAGCCCTAAAAGAAGTAAAACGACATAGCCAATAGCGCGCACGATATTAAAATCAATATTTAAATAACGTACTAATTGATGCGAAAAGAAAACGAATAAGGCAAAAAATAAAGTAAAGCCGACAATAATCCCTACCGGTCTTTTTTTGGATCCAGTGAGTGAACCCGCTAAAAAAATAGGTAGGATGGGCAAAATACAAGGGGAAATAATCAGGCCAAATCCTTCGATAAACCCTAAAATAATATTAAAAAAATTTGCTTCCATTTTATTTCCGGAAATTGCAATTTATTTCAACTGTTGATATCCCACGGAAGATATCCAACTGTATTTACAAACGAATGTGCGCACCGCTTTGTTGCAATCGTTTTGCAACAACTAATTGAATATTGTCTCTTGCTCGCGCAGGAAAATATTGATAAACGGCCAAGAAATCTCTAGCATTAATCGTCAGAAATTGACATGCCGTGAGTGTACTAATACGCGCCGTTCTGCGAATATTACGTAAAATAGCAATTTCCCCAAACACATCACCGGCTCCCAAAGTATTAACGCGCTTCCAACCCATAGATTGTGTTTTTACAGAAACCTGCACCGAACCACGAATAATAATATAAAGCTTATCCCCCACTTCACCTTGCTCGATGACGATCTCTTCAGCTCTATAGCTTGCAATAACGCATTTGTCAGCAAGCATTTTTTGTTCAATAAGGCCAATTCCTGTAAAAATGGTTGCTTGAGAAAGTATGGGTATTATTTCTGCTTGAGATAAATGATTGAACGGTTCCATATACTCTCCCTTTTCAAAAAATGAATTGCCGTATAAATAACATAGTCTTAATCATAGTATAGATTGAATTTTCTAAAATTTTTTAAGATTGGAATAGTCGCGTAATGGTTCACAAAATAATTGGCCAAGAAACAATAAAACACTGAGCAAATCAGCGACCCCTCCTGGGCTAATCCCTATAGTGGAGAAAACGTGATGCAATTCCAACGCTTTTTTTTGGCGGGTTTGCACACATTGAATCGTCAATAATTCTGCAGCCCGCTCTTGCGCATAATTCAACCCCAGCTTGCCTTTCCGATGCAAGATATTGGTATCATCCATACGCAATAAAAGCTCTGAGTAAGCATATAAACACACTGTATCAAGCGATCGGGTTTCCATAAAAATTGACATAAAGGCAGGAAGTAATTCAAAAATCAGTTCATAACCATGCATCGCCATGTGCTTCGCATCAAGAACCTTATATTTTTGACGGACTAAAGCACCATGACTTCCCGGATTACCTAAATGGTTTTGCAAATGTTTTGGCCAATCATTTAATATTTGCCGGTGCACATCTGCAGGTGTGAATTGTTTTTTTGCCTGAGCCAAACGAATCACCGAAACGCAAACAATACCTAAGGCAAAAATAGCGCCACGATGTGTATTCACCCCCCAAGTTTTTTTCAACATGTGCGCTTCTGCTGCAATCGCTATTTGTTTTAATTCTTCAAAAGAATTGGTGACTAATCCTGTTTTTGTAATGTGATAAAAATAATGGCGCAAAGCAAACAGGCTACGATAGAATGTATCACCGTCCATATCGCGATGAGCCCCAGCATCCACAAAACTGACTAAACCTGGTTTTGGATAAGCTTTCACTTCCAAATAAAGTGCTCGAACCGCCATTTTGGCGAGCGTTCTTTCACAGCAAGGGATAGTGTTCATAAAGCTCAGCTCTTGATAATAACGTAATGCTGTCCTTACGCTTACATAACAATTTTTTTGCAGATAAATCGAGTAATTCTTTGATTGGAATATCCCCAAAATTAGGAAAGCGTACCTCTCCATCAATCGTACGATTAAATTTCTTTGTTAACGCGCTAATTGTTTCATGCAAATCAGTCCAAGCATATTCTTGATAATGAATCAGTAAATCAAGATCTGAAGCATCATTAACAAAAGGGGCGCCAGATAAATATTGGAATAAAAATGATCCATAGACAGCAATATCAGAAATTGGATATGTAGCAGTAATGCTCGTTAAATCCTCTATCCCATAATAAGAGGAGAAAAAATTCTGCATCTCGAGAAGTTGTGGCAATGGCTGTTGTTTTTGCACGAATGAAGGAGCAACTTGCATGCCAACTCGATGCTTTTTATTTTCGTGAAAAAGAGTTACCCCCAAATTAATTAGGCCTCTTTCGAAACTCGTTGCGGAGCAAACTTGTTTCGCATAAATGCAAGGCAATCCTCGTGTTAGCCAAAGTGCTACCTCTCCGGCAATCATCTTCTGATCTTCATGACATGAAGTAATCACAAAATCAGCATAAGGCTTAAGATAAATCAAATGATGCCGTTGCGAGTTCATAAATGACTGGCTACTTTATTGATAATCGAGAACGCCAGCTTCCTGCCTCCACGCTCATTTCCCAAGAAAGCTCGTTCGTCCTGTGTCCTGTGTTTTTGGATCGCTAAATCAATTTTTTCAGTAAGTTCGGGGATGCGGACGATTTCATGCACCCCACCAAGCTCATAAAAATTTTGCACCCCAGGAGCAAAAACTGGGAATGTTTTACTAAGCTCTTGGAGTGTCGCTAATTCTATTTTTGTTACTTTAGCAATACCTTCCAGCCACATCACAGCCAAAGCAGCATCAGGCAAAGCTAAAATGGTATCCGCCATCAAACCATAGGCAATAAAAGCACCTCCTAATGCCTGGTTATAAACCAGTGATATCAACACATTCCCTTGTTGACGTAGACACTCCAAACATTCGAGTAAATGGCCAAAATACTGTTGCATCCCCAACCACTCATCACGCATTGTTAACTCTTGTCCCGCAACATCCACTAAGAGCAAAACGGGATCTTTAGATTGGCTTTCAAGAATATCTATTACATGCTGAGCCATAATCAGTGCTTGCTCCGCCCCCAAAAATGTTGATTCCTTGACCCCAAGAATATGTACCCGTTGCTTCTTCAAAGTCGCATGTCCATAAACAACGGATTGATTTTCAGTCAACTTAACTTCCAGAGAAAATATCTGTTTGAGAAGATCCTTTAATGCCACCATTTTTTATTCCTTTTGTATCATCACAGACTGAATACTTTGTAGCTTGGGTGCAGCACAGGGGAACCGGTGATCGATCTAAATCACATTCCCGGGTTCCGCTGCGCTGCACCCAGGCTACAATGAATTACAGTTTCTTTTTTATATTTTTTGCTGCCTGTAAAAATTCCTGCTCATCCATATCAAAAAGAGTTGCCGCATAATTTGGCGCAACATGACGCAGATAAGTTCCCTGCTCTTGATATCCTTGTGTTTCTTGAAACCGTTTTTTTAACAACGCCTGTTTTTGTTTTACAGAGCTAAGATTCAGCGGCAGATTTTTATCAAGAGCAGCAATCAATTGAGTACGTATTTCTGCAACATTCGAACCGACATAGTTTTGCGCAATATCCTGTAGATAGCGGGTTTTTCCTCCGTACACACGCCAAACCAAAGCCCTATCCTGTGCATTAAAGGCCTCAATACCTGCCACTGCTTGAATCACCTCAGGACCTGATACCCCAATACGTCCTGTTTCATTAATCACAAGATAATCCAAACATGCTGAAATAATTCCCATGCCTCCAAAAGCACCATTCTTACCACAAATCACACCTATAGTGGTTATTCCATGATGTCGTGCCTCAAAAATAGAGCGAATCGCCTCAGAAATTGCGATTTCTCCAGCATTTGCTTCGTGCAAACGCACACCACCACTATCAATGAGAAGAACCACGGCCTTAGCTTGCGTCGCGACCGCTGCTTTGAATAAACCAGTAAGCTTTGCACCATGAATTTCGCCCACGGCACCACCCATAAAATCTTTTTGTTGTGCGGCAACAAGCACTTTACTCTTTTGTAGCAATGCAGAGCCAATCACAACGCCGTCATCTGCTTCACCAGGTAAATTTAAAGCGGCCAAATAGGGACTGTATAGTTTTTCATCAGCAAGCCACTCAGTAAAGGAGTCTTCATCAAAAATAACCTGGATGCGCTCACGCGCGTCAAGCTCTTCATAGTTACTTCCTATTTTGCAGTTGCCATAAAACTCGTCCAACGCTTGGCTTAAGCGTAATAAAACAACAGCTGGTGTTGCGCCATTATCATTGAGAGTGAATTGCAAACCGATGGGTTGGTGTTGACTCACAAAATCACCAATAACCATTTTCCAAACGGGTTTGTAATGTTCAACTGCCGTCTGGATATTAAAAATCGTTTCTGCAGTAGTATTGGTTTCAATAATGACTTCCAAATTCCCGGAGCCAACTACACCACAAACTGTTTTTTTACCTTGAAGGCGTTCCCCTGAAAGCGTAAAACGAAATTCCATATGTTCCATATTCTTTGTCCTACCAATTTCTAAATTTTACAGGCGGTTCATATAACCCTTGGGAGCAATCAACAAGATCGCGAATTGACTTGGCTGCCAATAAATCACGAGTTGCATCAGACACCTTAATCCCCAAATCCTCTGGACGTTTTATTACTCCTCGATGACGCAATTCCTCGACTTTCATCTTATCGCGCATTATTCCAACTTCAGTATACCCTGCAATCCCACGAATGGCGTGCTCACGCTCTTCGAGCGTGCGGCACATCAGGAGATTGGCAATCCCTTCTTCAGTCACTACATGACTTACATCATCTCCATAAATCATCACCGCAGGCAAATCAGCATTCATCGCTTTTTGTAAAGCCCAAGCATCCAACTGCTCCACAAATGTAGGTTGTGTTGAACTCTGAAACGTCTCGACCATTTGAATCACCAGTTTTCTTCCTCGTGGCATTTTGGTCGCCAATGCCTGGCTGCGTTCTTGTCCTGCTTTCAACCAAGCATAAGAAGAATGGCGTCGACCAGGAGCATCACAGCCCATATTAGGCGCGCCACCAAAACCCGCGATACGCCCCTCAACCGCGGTCGAGCTATTGCCCTCCAGATCCATCTGCAATGTTGCTCCGATAAAAACGTCACAGGCATAATGCCCCGCCAACTGGCCTAACATACGATTCGAACGTAACTCCCCTTCTTTGCCCGTAAAAAAAATGTCGGGACGTGCAGCGGCGTAACGATTCATGCCTACCTCTCCCCCAAACGGATAAATTGTTTTCACAAATCCAGCTTCAATGGCAGGGATTAAAGTAGGTAAAGGATTAACCACCCAGTGTTGGCATATTTTTCCTTTTAAACCCAATGATTCGCCATAGGTCGGCAAAAGTAATTCAATGGCACAGGTATTAAATCCTACCCCGTGATTTAAGATATTCACTTGATAAGGGGCATAGATCCCTTTGATCACCATCATAGCCATTAATATTTTTATTTCGTCTATTTGTGCCGGATCACGGGTAAACAATGGTTCGATATAGGAGGTTTCCGGACCTTGAACAATAACATCAACCCAATCGCCAGGAATATCAACTCGTGGTAAGTGCTCAACCAGTTCATTAACTTGAACCACAACCACACCATTTTTAAAATTGGTCGCCTCAATAAGGGCCGGTGTTTCCTCGGTGTTCGCGCCGGTAAATAAATTACCCTGCCTGTCTGCTTTATCTGCCATCAACAAACACACATTAGGTGTCAAATCTGCTACTAATCGTCCAAAAAGCTCATTGTAGGTATGGATATTACCTATCTCAATTTTTTTATCGTTTACCATATTGGCAAGTCGCACAGATTGCGGGCCAGAATAAGAGAAATCAATTCGATTAGCGATACCTTTTTCAAAAACATCCAGGTGTTCAGGCAAGGCAATCGCCGATTGGATCATGTGCAAATGATTTATCTCTACAGGATTTAACTGAGCCATTGTCATAGCCAAAAAACTGGCTTGCTTTTGGTTATCCCCTTCAATGCAGACTCGGTCACCTGAGTGTATCAGCAGAGAAAGTACGGTGACTAAATCATTTGCCTCAACAAATTTGTTGTTTTTAAGATAGGGTTTAATCTTGGACAAGCGCTTTAAATATTCTTGTTTATTCTGGTCCCACATGATCGCTTCCTGCTTTGTTATGTTGCAATTCTTACTTTATACCCAAAATGCACTGCATCATTGAGGTACAACTTTGAATAATGCTAGTGCAGTTTGAGTCGAGGCTTTACCCTACGACTTAACACATTCGACAAGGTCAGCAAGAAAACTCGCCACCCACCATATAATGACATTTGATGTTGTTTATATAAAGATAAATAGAATAAACGCGCCAATTTACCCTCTATCATGAATCGCTGAGTCATTTTGCCCATTAAATTACCAACCACTTGATGACTTAAAGTCACTAAAGAACCATGATCATGATAATGATAAACTGGCAAAGGTTTACCTTCTAAATATTTATGTAAATTTTTATACAAAAAACGTGCTTGTTGGTGTGCTGCCTGCGCACGTGGCGGCACCATTTTATCTGAATTGGTTTGCGGACAACTCGCACAATCCCCTAACACAAAAATAGAATCATCCAAGGTTGTTTGTAAAGTTTGCTTCACTAATAACTGATTGATGTGATTCACCTCCAAACCATCTAAATGATGCAGAAAATCTGGTGCTTTAATGCCAGCAGTCCATACAACAAGATCGGCAGGAATAAATTGTGACGATTTAGTATGCAAACCCTCTTTTGTCACTGTATCAACTTGTTGATTGACACAAACTTTTACTCCCATGCGTGTTAATCCAGTAGCCACTTTTTCTGAGAGATCTTCTGGAAGTGCGGTCAATAATCGATTTGCCGCCTCGATTAAAGTAAACGAAATAAGTTCGGGTTGAATGCCAATACCATAATCGATAATTTCATGGATTGTGCTATTTAATTCGGCGATTAATTCGATCCCAGTAGCTCCACCTCCTACCACTACAAGATTAAATTGGCCCTGCTGTGGTTGTTGTGAAAGACGCATACAACGGTTTAATAGCTCACGATGAAAATAAGCGGCTTGCTCTATATTATCCAAAAACAAACAATGTTCACGCACCCCAGGAATACCGAAGTCATTAGCAACACTTCCCACCGCAATAATTAAAATATCGTATGCAACTGCACGTTTGGGCAAAATCTCTTGTTCGTGGCTGTAAAAAGGGGACAAATAAATTTCTTTTTTGCTTCGATTTAAACCTTCAAGCGCCCCTAAAACAAAATGAACGTGGTGTGTCGCAGCATATGCAAGATAGTCAATTTCATTTTCATTGGTAAACAAGCTACCTGCTGCAACCTCATGCAATAGTGGTTTCCAAATATGGGTTGGTGAGCAATCAACTAAAGTAATGGATGCAGTACCTGCTTTTCCAAATTTCTTCCCAAGCAATGCGGCCAACTCCATTCCTCCGGCACCACCACCTACAATCACAATGTTTGGTACTTTATTTGCCATAAAAACACTTCCATAGAATAAATTATTATTATAGTAGGGCTTAACAATACATCTTTCAATTGAACCTTTGCAACGCGCTATTTCTGTAAACATATGCGTGTCCAATATGGTTTGCTTCACTGGTGTAAGTTGGGTCTTGGCTCAACAACTTTGTTAACTCAAAGTAACATCAGAGCAGTTATATTGCCGGACCAATGCCCGATCTACGTCTGTTATACCGTAAGCATACATTTACGGGTATAACAGCTCATTTGCCAATTCGCACTACAGGTAATTCTGACCAACACGTGGTGTAACGTGGTGAGCGCATTTGTAAGCGCGCACCCCAAGGTTTACTATTGCAGCCTTCTGCAGCAAGATATAAAGTGTTGCGGCCGAACTTTTGATTAATTTTATCGAAAATTAACATAAAGTCCTCTGTCTTTTGTAACTCCTTTTGACTGACTTGATGAAGTAAATCCAGCTGGCGTAACTCTTTAGGAATAAGATCGACAAGGCATACCCCCGTCTTTTTATAATGATACCCTTGCTTAAAAATTTGCGATAAACCGTTCTTTGCCAAGTGAGTAATGATTCGCAAGTCATCTGTTGGATAAGCAAAACGGATTGCAATAGATTGCACATGTTGCGCCAAATCGTCTCGAAAGCGATTGGTGTAGATAAAAAGATGCATGCCATGTGTTAATGAGTGTTGTCCACGCAATTTTTCAACGGCACGTGCGCAATGACTACTCAAAGCTTCAGCTACGGCTGTATACTCCGTTTGCATGGAGCCAAAGCTTTTGGAGGATAGAATGCTTTGCTTGGCTTCTTGTATTTCCAAATCATGACAAGGAATACCTTGCAACTCTAAAGCCGTACGCATCATCACAACATTAAACTGTTTTTTCAGCATATGGATATTAGTCGATACCAAATCAAAAGCCGTATAAATACCATAATCAATAAGCTTTTTACTCCACTTTCTACCAATACCCCATACTTCATTGATGGCAATTTTTTTCAGCCACCCCTCTTGATTGTTCATATTAAAAGTAGGCGTTTTTAAGACTTTTTTACACAGATAATTTGCAAGCTTTGCCAGTGTTTTCGTTTGCCCAATACCTATAGAGGTGGGAATCCCCGTATGCTTTAGAATCTTTTTTTGCAATGCAAGACAAAATGCATCATGCAGATGTGCAGGCATACTACTTAAATCAAGAAAAGCCTCATCAATAGAATAAATTTCCATCTGTGGCCAATCTTGCTCTATAGTTGCCATCACACGCTGAGATACATCACCGTATAAAGTAAAATTAGAGGAAAATACCTGAATTTGATGACGTGTACATAACCCTTTAACTTTAAAATAAGGCTCTCCCATACCAACGCCTAAAGCTTTGGCTTCATTGGAGCGAGCAATAACACAGCCATCATTACTGGACAGCACAATGATAGGCTTCCCTTGTAAATCAGGGCGAAAAAGACGCTCACACGATGCATAAAAATTATTACAGTCTATTAATGCATACATGATTTAGGTCACTTTTTGATTAATGTACATCAATCAAATATAAGCTGCACAAAGCAATTTGTAAATCATTATCTTGAGCAATTACCGCTTATTCGCAGTGAAACTGGCACTCACTCAAAGGAATCATTTTGGTCTTTTTAATCCATTTATTTCCAATCCAGAGCATGAGAAACAATGGCACACCAATATAAGAAATAAGCAAGCCATACCAATCAATAGGAGTTGCCATTAAGGCCGTATAATTTTGTCCGCCAATCACGATAATGCATACGCCAAAAGCAAATAAAGGTCCGAAAGGATATCCTTTAGCCAAATAAGGAAGCTTGGCAGGATCGTTGCCTTGATGCAAATAAGCCTTGCGAAAACGATAATGGCTGATTGCTATGCCCATCCACGCAATAAAACCGGAAAGACTTGTTGCATTGAGCAACCAAAAATAAACCGTCCCGTTACCAAAAATAGAAGATAAAAAAGCCAACATGGCAATGGCACTCGTTAACGCTAAAGCATAGATAGGTATTCCCCTTTTGTTGACGACAGAAAAAACACGAGGAACATGCCCTTCTTTGGCAAGATACCAAAGCATTCTGCTGCCAACATACATACTTGAATTTGCTGTTGATATGACTGCGATAAGAATGACCGCGTTCATAATCATTGCTGCAAACGCTTTATTGTATTGTTGAAACACTAAGGTAAAAGGACTCGTGACCACATCAGAACTGGCCAACTGTGATGCAGTATAGGGAATTAACAGGCTGATAATAAAAAGTGATAAAATGAAAAATATGAGAATACGCCAAAAGACCATTTTTATCGCCTTGGGAACCGTCTTCTCAGGCTGTTCACTCTCTCCTGCAGCAACTCCAATTAACTCAGTACCTTGAAAAGAAAAACCTGCTGCGACAAAAGCACCAAGAATACCAATCCATCCACTATGAAACGGAGCATCACCAATGCGCCAATTTTGAAAACCACCTGCTTTGTACTCTGTGAAACCAAAAACCAAGAAAACACCGGTGACAATAAATAAAATAATGACAAAAATTTTGATAAATGAAAGCCAATACTCCATCTCACCAAATGCTTTAGTGGATATTGCATTAAAACCAATAATCAAAAAGAGAAAAACAGAACACCAAAGTAATGATGAACTCTCAGGAAACCAAAAATGCATGATTAATGCAGAAGCAGAAATTTCTGACGCGATATAAATGGCACAGCTATACCAATAATTCCATCCCAGCGCATACCCTAAAGATGGGTCGAAAAAGCGCGCGGCATAAACATAAAATGATCCACTAGTCGGCATGAATGCCGCCATTTCACCAAGGCTAGCCATCAAGAAATAGACCATGATTCCCATGATCAAATAGGCAAACAAAGTACCACCAGGCCCCGCCACGGATAAAGCATTACCACTCGCTAAGAAAATACCCGTTCCAATAGAGCCACCCAAGGTGATCATTCCCAATATACGTGCATTGAGCTTTCGTTTCAGCACAGGCTCTTGAGCTAATTCGTGCATCATTCAATCCTTGATTCCAGAGAAAAATCATCCGGTGTTAATAGTCACTATTGTTTATCTATTAATCATTAAGGAATTCACAAAGTAGACGCTGAAAATGATGAGTTCCTTGTTCTTTTGTCGGAGAGAAGCGACCCGTCTCATAAAAACGCGAACGAATCCCTCGTTGAACTGACTCGACAACTGCCTCGTCTTCACGTTCCACTTTATCCAAATCACCGCCAGCACCTTTACCTAGCTTAGATTCATCAAGAACGTACGTTAAGAAGGAAACTTTAGTTAATTCAGGTCCCATTGGCTTTACTACATTGACAGAACATCCCCACGGATAAAAGTTAAGCATGGTATTTGGAAAAATCCAATAATAATAAGCAGCAACTTGTTTGCCATAATCAGGGGAATCCTTAGGCAAATCAAAACTTTCCTCACCAGGACTGGCTAGCGCCAATTGCAAATTACAATAGCGATAAAGTTCTGTGGTATAAGTGGTACAATCAATCACTTTTCTTAACGAATGATGGACAAAGGGAATGTGTAATGCTTCGAGATAGTTTTCACAATACAATGCCCAATGCGCTTTAACTAAGTAATCACGTGAACGATTGCTGTCGAGACGCATTTTTTCCATGGGTAACCAAAAAAGGCGTTCCTTAATATCGACAAACACATCCTTAAAAGATATTTGCGGCGCTAATGAAGCAAAAAGAAAGGGATCAAGACAATCAAATGGGATCTGCGACAAATTGTCCTGTGCCGTTGGAAAATTGCAGGTCTTCTCAAATTCAGGCATATGCAGAAGTTCACCACATAGATTAAATCTACGCCCATGGTAGGAACATTTAATTTTCTCGGCAGAACATGGTGCATCAATTAAGATATTCCCTCTATGAGTACATACATTACTGAGACAACGAAAACGGTCTTGTTCATCTCGCACAAATAATAAAGGTTCATCTAACAATCCTGGCAATAAGGTAAAAGGCACCAGTTGCCCCTCTAACCGCAAGCTTTCTGTACTGCAGCAAAATTGCCAAGTCCTGGCAAATATCTTTTCTTTTGCTTGTTCAAAACATTCCAAAGACGTATAAAAATGTGCAGGTAAAGTAGAGGCTTGTGCGATATCAGGATCGACGTAAAACTTATTCATGATCAACTTCCTTATAAATATTCCTGTCTTTACTTATTGGCCAGAGCCACTTTGGCGATATTAAAACACCAATCACTTTGCTTATCCATATCTTGTATTATCGGAGTCAATCACTGCTGACAAAAACTGTCAGTACTATCCTTTAAACTCTTATCTCCGTTAAATCAAAAGGAGTTTATTATGCATCTTGATCCAAATTTAATAATTTTTTACGTCGATAATCCTCTAATAAGTACACCTTTTTACGAAGGAATACTTAAGAGCCAACCCATAGGTTCATCACCTACTTTTGTCATGTTTGTATTGAAATCAGGGATGCGTCTTGGTTTATGGTCGAAACACTCTGTTGAACCCCATGCTACCCTGCTTGGCGGGGGAAATGAGCTGTCACTGCAAGTACAAGATGATCGCGCAATTGATGAGCTTTATGCACTTTGGCAACAACAAGGAATACAAATTGCCCAAAAACCAACAATGATGGATTTTGGTTATACTTTTGTAGCACTTGATCCAGATCAGCATAGGATTCGTATTTTCTCTTTGAATCCGCAATTAAAAGAGGCTTAATCACTAATCTTCTACAAATTCCCAGAAGCTCCCCCTCCCACGTGAGAGAGGGTCGGAACGAGGACATCCCTCATTCGCCCCTGCAGTCACCTTCTCCCTTTTAGGGAGAAGGGATTTCTTGACTTAATTTTTCAAACGCATGTCAGCTGAAAAAAAGTCTCAGATAATTTATGATTACGCCAAGAGAAAAACGATTAAGGGTCTGCAATGAATATATTGGTCACTGGTGCATCAGGTTTTATTGCCTCTCACATTGTAACTGATCTCATTGCCGCCGGACATGCCGTTACATGCTGTGTCCGTGATGTTGCGTTTACGCAAAAACTATTCTCCACAACACGTGTCATTCGCTGTGATTTTATCCATGATCAATCCATCAATCACTGGAAAGAACGTTTACAACAGATTGACCTGGTAATCAATTGTGTAGGAATTCTCTACCATCCAAATAATAAAATAATATGGTCGATTCATTATAAGACGCCGAAAGCATTATTTGATGCATGCGTCCAGGTCGGAGTAAAAAAGATTATACAAATCTCTGCTCTTGGTGTTGAGACATCCGATGTAGTTTATGCTCAAAGTAAAAAAGCGGCTGATGACTATTTACAAACCCTCCCTATTCCATCAATTATTCTTCGCCCCTCCTTAGTTTATGGACGCGGCTCTTATGGAGGTTCTTCTTTATTTCGTGGTCTTTGTGGATTACCTTGGATTACCCCTGTACCAGGGCACGGGACACAGGCATTTCAACCCATTCATGTTGAAGACTTATCTAAAGCCATCATCAAACTCATGGAGCTTCCTTCAGAACAGAATTTGCTGTTACATGCTGTAAGTGCCAAACAGATTAACTTAAATAATATCCTAACCCACATGCGCTCCTGGCTGGGTTTTGCCAAATCAAGGTTATGTTTTGTGCCTGTAACACTTATCCGACTTGCATCATTTATTGGCGATTTAATCCCATACTCTGTCTTGAATACGAACTCTTATAAGTTACTTGTGCAAAACAGCATTACAAGCTCGGAAGAAACACAAACGTTTCAAAACAAAATTGGTTTTACACCACAAGCATTTCCGGAGGGAATGTATCGCCATCCCAGCTCCATTCAGGATCGTTGGCATGCGCGACTTTATTTTCTTAAACCCATTTTAAAGTTTAGTATTGCATTTATCTGGTTATTTACGGCAATCAGTTGCCTGTTTTTCTACCCTAAAGCAGCCTCTTATGGACTTTTGGCGCAAATTGGGGTGAACGCATTCTGGCAACCGATTTTATTTTATGGCGCGAGCATTCTTGATGCAGTTATTGGTTTGGCTGTGTTGTTCAGCAATCAATTAAAAAAAATTACCCTATTACAAATCCTTATTATTTTAGGTTATAGTGCTCTATTAACGTGGAAACTTCCTAATTTATGGTTTGAACCGTTTGCGCCTTTAGCGAAAAATATTCCACTTTTGGTTGCAATATGCATTTCTTTAGCCCTGGAGTCTGATCGATAATGCTCTATTTTTGGCTCAAATTTATTCATGTTATCAGTTCAACTATTCTCTTTGGCACGGGTATAGGAACTGCCTGTACCATGCTGTACGGACATAGAACTGGTAAAACTGAAGTGATTGCAGCAACAACACACTATGTTGTGCTTGCCGATTGGATCTTTACTGGAACCTCTGGTTTTATTCAACCAGTTACGGGATTATGGATGGTCTATTTAGCCGGCTATGCATGGACTTCTTTATGGGTGATGGGATCAATTATTGGCTATTTAATCGCAGCGTTTTGCTGGTTTCCTGTGGTGTATCTCCAGATTAAAATGCGCGATTTTGCCACGGAGGCAGAACAAAAAAATACCCCCTTGCCCCCTATTTACTTCCGCTATTTTAAATATTGGTTTTGCTTAGGTTGGCCAGCATTTATTAGTCTGATTATTGTTTTTTACCTAATGACCAATAAACCTGCTGGTTTTTAAAAAGTGTAGCCTGGATGAAGCGAAGCAAAACCCAGGCTACGATTCCCCAAAAACCGCTATTTCTCTTTTTAGCGTGTACATTATGCAAAATTAAGTTATTCTCAATAAGGGATAATTTCTAATTAACATGGAGCATTTACAATGCAGCATCTGACAAAAATTTTGATATTAATATTTGGTTTTAGTTGTGCTTCCACGAGCTTTGCAAACTCAAATACCCCAGAAGCACCTGTTTTAGGTAAAACAATAACACAAGCAAAGCAACAACAGATGACCCCGAAACAAGCGCTGCAACGCTTAAAAGATGGAAATCAACGTTTTTTAACCAACACCCAAATATCAAGAGATTATTTAAAGCAAGCACATCAATCCTCTTATGGACAATACCCATTTGCAGTAATTCTTAATTGCATGGATTCACGTAGTGTTCCTGAATTCTTTTTTGATCAAGGTTTAGCTGATTTATTTACCTTACGCGTCGCCGGAAATGTACTCAATGATGACATTCTAGGCAGTATGGAGTTTGCCACTAAAGCAGCGGGCTCTCGTCTTATTGTTGTCTTGGCACATACGTCATGTGGTGCCGTTGCTGGTGCATGTGATGGGGTTCAGCTAGGACATCTCACCGATGTTTTAGACAAAATTAAGCCTGTTGTGCAAATGAGTATGCAAGAACAGGGAACAAAGAATTGCAGTGAACCCAAATTAATTGATGCGATCGCTAAAGCGAATGCTTTGAGAGTAGTCAAAGAAATACAAGAAAGAAGCCCAATAATCAAAGAGTTAATTAGTAAAAAACAAATAGGAATTGTGGCGGGACTACATGACATCAAAACAGGCAAGATAGAATTTTTTGAAGAAAAGCGTTCTGTCCCTAATTAAAAAAGTGTTTTGTAGCCTGGGTTTCGATACGTTTTACCCAGGCTACAATCACCAATCAGAACATTTTCTTTTTTAGTGTATCCATTAAAACATGTTCAAATTGTTCTTGATTTACGGAAGTACATACTCGTACCGTGTTACCCTCATTATCCACTACTGTAGTCCCTGCCCGCTCTTCTGGGCTCAATACAACACGTAATTTTTTATTGCTGGATTGAACAATTGAATCATCATAGGCAATTACCGCCGAGAGTACATCCCAAAAATACCACTTGTGTTCAAATATTTCGGCCTCATTGTGATGAAACAATTCATAGAAAAAATGATTGGCGAGATTCGATTGGTTTTGTTTCAGTTTCTGATAAAAAGCTTTGGTTACGGGAACCTGATTGGTCACATCCAGGCCAACCATGGTGATAGGGATTCCAGAACGAAATACTTTGTCTGCAGCATAAGGATCAACATAAATATTCCATTCTGCAGTATTATTTTTAATTGAAGGTTCCACCTCTACTATGTTCCCAGGGCTATCCACTGCCCCACCCATGATATAAATCATTTTAATTTTATTTTTTAGTTCTGGCATTTGGGTCACAAGCTCACCCAGATTGGTTAAAGGGCCAATCGCTAAAATCTCAACAGGCTCTTTTGCGCTTTTTAAGGTGGACTCCAACAATTGAATTGCAGTCTGCGAAGATGTTACTTGAACTTGTGGCAATAAATCAGCAGCCCCGACTAAATTATCAGCGAGTTTACGTAACCAATCAGGAAATTGATGCGTTCCAGCCATAGGTGTCTCACGACCACAAGCCAGTGGAATGTGTTCATGATGCATCAAGGACAACAATCCAGCAACATTTCTTAATCCGGCGGAACAATGAGCCTCCCCAGTGCCCACTACAGCAATCGCTTTAACATCAATATCTTTTTGTGCTAACAAATAAAGAATTGCCAATTCATCGTCCACCCCCACATCCGTATCAATAATAAAAGGCCTCACCGCATTTGCCAGAGACAAGCACAAAAACAAACTGAATAAGACAAAAGCTTTTACTGCACAATTCACGATAAAACCTCCTTTTCTGCATAGAGTTTTTTAATAGTTAATACGGCGATAAAACACAGCATTGCACTCAGCATGAGATAAAAACTCGGCGCAAGATTGTTGTTTAGTTTCTCAATTAAATAAGTAACAATGAATGGAGTTAAACCTCCGAAAAAGGCAAATGCAAGATTATAAGAAATAGCAATCCCAGTATAACGAATTGACACAGGGAATAGCTCAACCAGTAAGCTGGGATAAACCATAATGGAACTACTCAAAATAGCAAAAATAGCTAAAGAGGTAGTCAATGACCATGTAGTTTGCTGGGATAACATAATAAATAAAAAATGGCTTAATAAAATAAACCCAACTGCGCCGATTAAAAGAACTAGCTTACGGCCCACTCGATCAGCAAACCAGCAAAAAAATATCAATAACAAGGAATAAAAACCCAAATTAATCGTATTAAATAAGGTCGCTTGCTGTTTTGGATAAGCAAGGATTGTTGAAAGGTACGTAGGCATATATAAGAATAACAAATTAATCATGACCGAACCCAAACACGTTACCCCAATGCCTTGCAAAATCTTTCGCCAATACAAGGTAATTGCTTCAACAAAAGGCACGCGCGTACTTTCGGATGAGTTCTTAAAGGCAAGAAATAATGGGCTTTCAGCCAATCGTTTACGGATGTAGAAACTAAATATTCCCAGCAGTCCGCCAAATATAAACGGAATGCGCCAACCAAAGCTTAATAATTGAGCTTTTGAAAGTTGATTCGTTAAGATTAAACTTATCAGAGCCCCTAGAAAAATACCTAAATTAAGAAAAGAAAAGATAACACCACAAGCAAGCGCTCGGGAACGAGGATTGACATGCTCACAAGTAAACGTTAATGCACCTGGAATTTCTCCACCAATCGATAATCCTTGTAATAAGCGTAAAAAAATCAAAAGGATACTCGAAAAGATGCCTATGTGTTGATAAGTAGGTAAAAACCCAATAAGAACCGTTGGAACAGCCATTAGGATAACTGAAAAAACAAACGTTTTCTTGCGACCGTATTTGTCCCCAAAATGACTAAAAGCAACCCCACCTAAAGGACGAATTAAATAGCCAATCGCAAAAACAGCATACACACTCATCAGTGACGCCAATTTGTCAGTTTCCGGAAAAAAAATCTGGCTGATTATTGGTGCAAAAATAACGTAAATGACAAAATCATAAAACTCCAAAGCACCACCTAAAGAGGCAAGAAAAATAATTTTTCGTTCACTCGAACTTAACTTCAACTCTTGCATTTACAAATCCTTGTTTTATAGCAAAGCAGTAAAATATCATAACTTTTCATTGCTCTCATGAGTTTTTTTAAAACAAGCTTTTGTTATCATTCTCATTTTTATAAATTCTTCTAGAAATAGTTCTTTTTCTTGAGTTCGAGTATTATCAATGGAAGTAATATATTGTTCTGCACCAACAAATGAAAAACCATTCCATTTCTCAGCAAATTATTCAACGTGTTGAAGCAACGGTTACTCAAGCTCATCTTGATGCTTATAAAAAAGATGGTGCCGTTTGTGTTCGTCAAATGCTAAGTTCTGAAGAAATAGAGTTACTGCGTGAAGGCATTGAGCTCAACCTCAAATCGCTCAGCCATAGGGCCAAAATAGCCAGCAAAAGCGATGATCCAGGACAATTTATTGAAGACTTTTGTACCTGGCAAACGAACCCTCATTACCAACAATTTATTTTTGAATCACCAGCCAGTCTTCTTGCAGGCAAACTCATGGAGAGTAAAAAAACTCGACTGTATCATGATCATCTTTTAGTTAAAGAACCAGGTACTCGACAAAGGACACCCTGGCATCAAGACCAACCTTATTACAATGTGGCAGGGAGGCAAAATTGCAGTTTATGGATACCTGTTGATCCAGTACCGCGTGCGTCCACTTTAGAGTTCGTAGCGGGTTCTCATTTAGGACCATGGCTCATGCCCCGCTCTTTTATGGATAATCAAGCCAAATGGTTTCCGGAGGGAAGTCTTTCTGAACTGCCCAATATTGATGCGCAACGCGAATATTATCCCATCATAAGTTGGGAAATAAATCCTGGTGATGTTGTTTGCTTTCATATGCTCACGCTGCACTCTGCAAGCGGGGTGCATTATAACCAAAGACGAAGAGTATATTCTCTACGATTCCTCGGCGATGACATAACGCATGCGCCAAGACAATGGATCACATCACCTGATTTTCCAGGGCTACTCGAACAGCTTCCTGCAGGTGCGCCAATGGAACATCCTCTATTTCCTGTAATTTGGGAATGCTGAACTGATTATATCTAGTCTGGGTTCAACGAAAGTGAAACCCGGGTTACAGTCCTTCAGACCTTCATCCAGGCTATTCTAAAGCTGACGCCATTGTTGAACACTTACTATTAATTCGGCATATGAATTACATAAGTCACTACGCCCCAAATCACTAAATCTTGTCCATCTGTAATATCAATTGGTTTGTACTTTGGGTTTTCAGGAAGAAGCTGCACGCGTCCGCCAACTTTAGATAAACGCTTCACAGTTAACTCACCATTGAGCGCTGCAATCACAATTTTTCCATGCTGTGCTTCAAGACTCTTGTCCACAATTAAAAGATCACCCGAATGAATTCCTGCATCAATCATCGAATCTCCGGTCGCAGTAAGAATAAATGTCGCGGCAGGATGTTTTATTAATTGTTGATTTAAATCCAAATAGTGTTCAATATAATCATCACCTGGAGAAGGAAACCCTGCTTGGACTTTGCTGGAATACAGAGGCAATTGATATGTTTTAGGTTCCTTTTCCAATAGGTCGTGAATTTCCGGAAGACGAGAAAGGGGAATCCGTATTGCTTTAGTTGGCTCTAATCCATATTTCCCCCTACCTAAAGGGCGCCCAGCTCCTTCTCGTTTACCTCCACGTTGACTCATCATGCCTCACATTTGATTTTTGCAACAAAAATCAATGATAAGAACATATTAATTCATTGTAAATATGGTTATAAACATTATCATGAAATAAAATTTTACAACAAAAAATTCTGTTTTTTTTCTTAAAAATAAGCAATACTTCTTTCTGAATAAATCGTGGTAAAACCTATGGTTAAAATAAGGCCTTTCCTTAAATGGGCAGGTAGTAAATACAACTGCCTAGAAAAGATTATTCCCTTTCTTCCTCCGGGCAAACGCTTAATTGAGCCCTTCGCTGGTTCAGGCGTTGTGTTTATGAATACGCATTATTCCTCCCATCTGTTGGCAGAAAGCAATCAAGATTTAATTTATCTTTTCACTACATTGCAACAGCAAGGAAGTGCATTTATTAAGCTCTGTGAAACCTATTTCAGTCCAGAATTCAACCAGAAAGAAAAATATTATCAAATAAGATCTGATTTTAATGAATCGGCTCATTCACCACAAAAATCAGCTTCTTTTCTTTACCTAAACCGGCACGGTTACAATGGATTATGCCGATATAATTCTAAAGGGTTTTATAATGTTCCATTTGGCCTGTACAACAAACCCTATTTTCCGCATAAGGAAATGCAGCTTTTTCATCAGAAGAGCCAACATGCGGAGTTCATCCATCAAGACTTTAGAAAAACATTTGAAAACGCCGAACGCGGTGATGTCATTTATTGTGATCCACCTTATGTACTTCTTTCAGAGAAATCACACCATCTGCCCTACACTAAAAAACTGTTTACTACAGAAGATCAAATAGAACTCACTGAGCTGGCTAAAGAAACAGCAGCAAAAGGGATTCCTGTCATTCTGTCCAATCACGACACGGAATTTACTCGATACCATTATAGAAAAGCAGAAATCAAGAGCTTCCCAGTATCACGTTTTATTAATTGCCAAGGCTCACTACGTCGGCCAGTAACCGAGTTAATCGCCATATTTAGCTAATAATTACATGTAGGCTGGGTGGCTTGCAACCAGAATTAATAATCGACAACACCTGGTTGCAAGCAACCAGGCTACAATTTAATTAGTTGGATGGTCTTTATGATCTTTGATAAAGAACGCAAGAATCGTGACGAGTAATAATGAAAGAGGCAATATAGATAAAGCAACCTGATAATCTACCACAGTATAGATATGCTCCCCTTCAACAATACCACTATCACCAAAAGTATCCAGCAATTTACCAACTAGTGGTTGGAAAACGACCCCACCAAGGGTGACTATCATATTAGTTGCCGCAAATACCGTACCTGATAATTGAGCACCAGTACATTCTTTGGCCATGATAAATACAATAATTTCCGTGGCGCTGAATACACCATACAAAAACAAGAAAACATTCAAACTAAAATAAGATAAACCAGGCCAGTACAAGACAATGCTAATACAAATCAAGGCAAAAATTGCCCCTAAAACTAAAGGCAACAAACGTCTTCCCGTACGATCTGATAAGTAACCTGCTATAGGAGCACCAACTGCCCAACCTAAAAAAACGGCGGAAACTGTTTTCGCCGCTTCAACTTTAGTCAAACCATGCGCTTGCTCTAAATAAGTCTTTCCCCATAACTCACCAAATACGGACAAAGAAGTATACAAACAAGCACCGACAAAACCGATAACCCAAACCTCTGGAGCCATTAATACTTTAAGAACATTTTGAAAGAACTCTGGCAAAGGATGTTTATTCGGCTGATGCCCTTCAGGTCCATCACGAACCACAATAAACATCAACACACTCAAACCGGCGCCTACAATTGCTATCGAAAATAATACCTGTTCCCAGCCCATGCTCTCAGACCATTCAGTAATCTTCACTTCACCATAGACCAAGCCTAACATTCCCAAGGTTGTCATCAGACCTGCGACTAAAGAAAAGTAACGTCTGGGTAACCAATGTAATGCAAGAGACAAAACCCCCACAAAAGCAAACGAAGAACCAAAACCCACTAGAAAACGTCCTGCCCCAACCAAAAACATGGATGAGGTCAGGGTAAACATCCAGGAACCAACCGTACAACAGATACAGGCAAAAGTTAAAAGCCTTCTGGGGCCAAATCGGTCCATCAGCATGCCAACAGGCATTTGCATAGGTGAGTATGCAAAATAGTATAAGGCAGATATCTGACCAAAAGTGGTCGCAGAAATATGCCCCAAGGCAATGCTTAACTCGGTCTGCAAAACACCGGGGATAATGCGTAAGATAAACTCATAGCAATAAAAAATAGCCCCAACAAAGCAGATAAACATGCCACAAAGCAATTGTTTCCTTGAAACGATATCATTTAGGTGCATGAGCGTGAGTTTCCCTTAAAAAGAATGTTAATAAAGCCGCAATAAGCATGCTAAGCGGTATAAAAGCAAGTGCAATGCGGTAGTCCGTCATGTTGTACAACTTATTAACATTATCCACAACCAAAGCTGAAGATACTGAAGCACCACTTCGTAAGGAATAACTGAAATCTAATAAATGTCCTACTAAAGGTTGCAATAACATGCCACCGAGCATGACGATCATATTAGTAAACGCCATCGCGGTACCTGCTGCTTCTCCAGGACTCAACTCTCTTCCAACTGCAAATACGATTGCTTGGGCACTATAGAATAACCCTAAGAAAAACATGAGTATTTGCACGTTCGTTTCCGTCAGGCCAGGGAAATAGAGAATAACCAGCATCAGAACCGTTGCAATGCTAGCACCTAAAAACATCGGTAGCTTTCTGCGCGCTATTCGGTCAGAAAAATAGCCCATCAGTGGCGCACCTACAGTAAAACCCAAGAAAAGAAGTGAGTTCGCTAAACCAGCATCATGCGCCGATAACCCATGAGCATGTCTTAGATATGGGATACCCCATAATTCAGCAAAAACAGTTGTCGGTAGATAGACCATGCAACCATACAATCCGTTAATCCATATCTGTCTATTACTGATGATGATACTTAAATCGACTAAACCTGTTTTAAAGTCAGAAACGGTACCACTTTGTCTGTGTCGACCTTTTTTATCGTGAATTCCTAACCATAAAAGAAAGGTTAATACAATTCCAAAAAAAGCTGTGATATTTAAGGTTTTAATCCATCCTAATCGAACAACAAATATTTCTAAAAAATTATCGCCGAGCATGGCGCCAACAGTTCCTAATGCCGAAGTGATACCAGAAACCATAGCGAGCTTATTTTCAGGTAGCCAAATGGTAGCGAGTTTTAATACCCCCACAAATGCAAATGCAGAACCTAATCCAACTAAAAAACGTCCTGAAGCGGCAACCCAAAAAGAGGTTGTTCCTGTGAATAAAAAAGTTCCAATAACACAGACCATACACGCAAAGGTTAACAATCTTCGTGGACCATATCGGTCCATCATTATCCCTACAGGCAATTGCATAGGAACATATGCATAATAATATATAGATGAAATGTGCCCAAATCCTGTGGCTGATAAATTAAAATGCTCGCGTAGAGCAGTTTCCATCGCACTAGGTGCTATTCGAAGCAAATATTCGTAACTGTAAAACAAAGCTCCAAGACCACAAATAAGCCATCCAATTAATGCGTAATTTCTACGGTTTTCAGAAAGCAAGGCAATCTCCTTAATATTTGTAAAGCAAGGGTGCACACTGTCCAAAACTTCAACAGTTACACCTCTTATCTTTATAATTTACCTATTGTTATCCTGAATGTAATTAGGCAGAGCTCATCCGGCATATTGCTATACCTTGAGGTACCTTATTGCCAAGCAGGATGCTACTTTTATTCTAAATTACTACTCATTTGATTTGCGCCACTTGCTATTGCAGCTTGAGCTACAGCAGCAGGAACTCGTTCTCTTAAACGAGGATCTATGGGCTTGGGAATAATGTAGTTCGGGCCAAACTCCCAATGCGTAACACCTGGGTAATTATCCTTTACTACCTGGGGAACGGGCTCATGCACCAGTTGACGAATTGCTTCAACTGCAGCAATTTGCATTGATTGATTTATACACTTAGCACGTACATCCAACGCGCCACGAAAAATATATGGGAAACATAATACATTATTAACCTGATTAGGATAATCACTGCGTCCAGTCGCAATAACAATATCATCACGTACTTCAAAAGCCACTTCGGGTCTAATTTCCGGATCAGGGTTTGATAAAGCAAAAATAACAGGGTTAGGTGCCATTAATCTCAATAAATCAGCATCTAATAAATCAGGCTTGGCAACACCAATAAACACATCAGCATCAACCAGTGCGTCTGCTAGGGTCCGGCATTCAGTAGTACGCGCAAAAGCAAACTTATAAGCGTTGAGATCAGCACGTCCTGAATGAATAACGCCTTTAGTATCTAGAAGCAACATATTTTCTTTATGAGCACCTAAAGCAACAAGTAATCGCATAGAAGCAATTCCTGCTGCACCAGCACCTATACATACGATTTTTGCTTCAGATAGTTTCTTTTGTTGTAACTCAAGCGCATTAAGCAACGCCGCCGCCACAACAATAGCCGTGCCATGCTGGTCATCATGAAATACAGGAATATTCAATTGTTCAATTAAAGCCTGCTCAATTTCAAAGCATTCAGGGGCCTTAAGATCTTCCAGATTAATCCCACCAAAAGTAGGGGCAATACGTTTTGCGGTAGCAATAAAAGCTTGCGGATCATGAGCATCAATTTCTATATCAAATACATCAATACCTGCAAAACGCTTGAATAAAACGGCTTTACCTTCCATAACCGGCTTACTGGCGAGAGGTCCAAGATCTCCCAAACCTAATACCGCGGTGCCATTAGTCATTACAGCGACTAAATTTCCTTTATTCGTGTAACGATAAGCATCTTCGGGGTTTTCTGCGATTGCAATCACTGGGGCTGCAACGCCTGGCGTATAAGCCAGAGACAAATCACTCTGAGAGTCAGTTGATTTGGTAACATGAACACCAAGTTTTCCAGGGCTTGGAAACTCGTGATAATCTAATGCGCACTGCTTTAAAACTTCATTATCCAAAGTACTCACCCTCTCATAAAACAAAACTTAAGTTAAGTAAGGCCTAAATCCTACCAACCACGAGCAATTCATTACTCATCCAAAGTGTCACAGACACACAAACATCTGACTATGAAACTCTTAAAGCAATTAAGAGAAAAGCCATAAAATGATGAGGATTGAGGCATGAATCGAACGACAAGAACCTACAAGCACCGCAAATTAGCACTGCAGGAGCAATCTGTCAATAAGCTATACTTCGAGTGAAGTATATATAAATAGGGCGCAAAAAATTGCGCCCTTATTTCTATTATTCTTTCGTTTGCGCAGAACGCTGACTGTAACGATCGCGGAACTTCTGCACGCGTCCACCAGTATCTACCAATTTTTGCTTACCGGTATAAAAAGGATGGCATTGTGAACATACTTCAATGTTCAAATCTTTACATAAGGTTGAACGAGTTTCAAATTGCTCGCCACAACTGCATGTAACTTTTACTGTTTTATATTCTGGATGAATTGATGCCTTCATAATACTACTCTCTATAATAATGAGTATCGCCACCTGAACCCACGGTCAAGCACCATACTCGACAAATGACGCAAAACAATAGCAGAAAAACCTCTGTAAAGCAATTTTTATAAAAATAGGAATCTATAGTTATGATGCTTGCTTCTTATTAGCCCTAATAGCACACTGCCTACTATTAATTTATAGACCATAATTTGTATATATTTCGCTCATGTGGCAATTATTATGGCAGTTAAATACAAGCCGTTTGACGAATTGGAACCTGAAGTTCAATTACAACTCGGTAAGAGATATCGAGAAAGTCAAATAGATTTTGATAATTCATCCATAGTTCAAAGTGCCACAAGAGTCCTTAAGAGTCTAAAGATTCATAATTTTACCTCAATAATGGTAGGCCCAGATCGAGCGGGCCAAAGTTTTAATTTGGCAAATCAATTAAAGGAAAAAATGATCGATTTTTCTATAACCGAACCACGTTATGTGTTTTTTTCTTACCTACAAAATTTGGAGAACATTCAGTTGCGGTAGTAATCGATAAAGCAAATAAAAAAGTGCATATAATGGATTCCTTGGGAGAAGATTACGCAGAAGCAAAAGATCAAATTTCTAAATGCATTAAATAAAGAAATCCCGCCTGACAGTGGCAGCGTATTGACCCAACTCGATGTCCATCCTGTTCATGAGATTAAACCAAGCAAAGTAGAAAGCACACAACAGGCTATTACTTTAACCGCAGAAAAAGAAATCTCCGAGCCACCGCCACTTGAGGGTGACGAACGTGAGGAAGTACATTCACAAAATCCTCATGGATAACCATGAATTACTCTAATCATCATTGCCTGCCATATTTTATGCAATATTTTTATCAATTTGTAACAAATTTACAATGATTGGTCTACGCTTATAAAAGCTAATGAATTTAGAGGAGTGAACATGAAAAAATTGGAATTGTATAAACTTGAAACACCAAATGACCTTGATATCAGAGACCGTCGTAAAATTGCTGAGGCGGTTAATCCACTTCTAGCGGACACCTTTGCTTTATTCGTTAAAACCAAGAATTTCCATTGGCATATGACAGGATCACACTATCGTGACTATCATCTGTTGTTAGATGAACACAGCGAACAAATTTTTGCAATGGTTGATGTGTTAGCCGAACGTGTGCGCAAATTAGGGGAACAAACGATCCATTCTATTGGACAGATCAAACAATTGCAGACACTTCGAGATGTCAACGAATCCCTTTCTGCAGATGATATGCTGCAAAATCTACTAGATGATAATAAAGCTTTTCTAAAAAACTTACGGAAAGTTCATGAAGTGTGTAGCAAAAGAAATGATTTTGCCACAACAAGTGTCCTAGAAACTTATATCGATGAAACAGAACGACGCGTTTGGTTTTTATTTGAAACGTTACAAAATAAGTAATGAAAACAAAGTAAAAAACCATAGAACGCTTTTGTAGCCTGAGTAAAGACGAAGCCGTAACTCAGGCTACATTTAACTCACATGCAAATCCAATTCAACCCAAACTGGCGCATGATCAGACGGCCTTTCTGCTTTGCGTGGCTCCTTATCAATCACGGATTGTTTGCACAATGCATTGAGTGGCGTACTCAACAAAACATGATCGATACGCAAGCCCCTGTTACGTCTAAAAGCAGCAGCACGATAATCCCACCAACTAAAAACCTGTTCGTCTTGTATAAAACTTCTAAAGCTATCATGCAATCCCAGGTATAATAATTGCGTAAATGCTTCTCGTTCAGCAGGACTTACTAACACTGAGCCTATCCATTCAGCAGGATCATGAACATCGCGATCCTCGGGAGCAATATTAAAATCGCCTACGACTGCCAGATTAGGAAAAACACTCATTTGTTGTTGAATAAATGCTGTAACTTGTTGCAACCAATTCAGCTTATATTGATATTTATCCGAAGTTAGCTCTGAACCATTAGGAACATATAAATTGATTAAACGGATACCCGCAACAGTAACTGCTAAAATACGTCGTTGTGGATCTTCAAAACCAGGGACATCAGTTACAATATCAGAGAGAGGATAACGGCTGATCACCGCAACCCCGTTATAGGTCTTTTGTCCTGAAAATATGACATAGTATCCTTTATCCGTAAACGCAGTCGCAGGAAAATTTTCATCAAGCAATTTTGTTTCTTGTAAGGCAAGAACATCGACCCCAGTAGAGTCAAGCCATTCCAATACTTGCTCTAGTCGTATCTTCAATGAATTCACATTCCAACTTGCCAATTTAAGCACACCAATCTCCTTTGTATTCAATTAACAAAGGAGCATGATCGGACAAGCGTGCTTCGCGAAAAATTCGGGTGTCCACTACGTGCTCTGTAAGACCAGGAGTAACTACTTGATAATCAATTCTCCATCCTACATTTTTTTCCCATGCACGGGCTCTATAAGACCACCAGGTATATTGCTCTTCTTCTTGATTATGCACACGAAATGCATCAACAAACCCCATTGTCCCAAACAACTCATCCATCCAAGCTCGTTCTTCGGGTAAAAATCCTGAGTTTTTTTGATTTCCGCGCCAATTTTTTAAATCGACTTTTTTATGGGCAATATTATAATCACCACATACAATTAGCTCCCGCCCCTCATTTTTTAATCGCATTAAATGCTCAGCGAATTGCTCAAGGAAATGATACTTCACCGCTTGGCGCTCATCACCACTTGTTCCTGAGGGTAAGTAAAGCGAGACAATACTGAATTTAGGATAATCAAATTGAATATATCGCCCTTCATTATCACAATAGTCAAAGCCCATACCTTTAACAATACGCTCCGGCTTGTGTCGAGCATAAATTGCCACCCCGCTATATCCTTTTTTTTGCGCAGAATAATAGTCGCAAAAATAATCGCGCGGATAGTACAATTCTTCCGGAATTAATTGCTCAGGTTGTGCTTTCGTTTCCTGAATACAAACAAAATCAGCATTTTGCGTTACAAGCCACTCATAAAATCCATTTCGTGCTGCTGAACGGATACCATTGGCATTAAAACTAATTACTTTCATGTTTTTCACTCAATTTTATTGCAGCTCGAGCCAAACGCTCGCCTAAATGTTTGGCTAAATTGATTTCATCTTCGCTCAAAGGCCGATCATTTGCCACACCAGAAACATGGGTCACTCCATAGGGTGTTCCACCGCTCACAGTATCATTTAAAGACGGCACAGAATAAGGGATTCCCAACAAGACCATGCCATGATGCATCAAGGGTAGCATCATACTTAATAAAGTAGTTTCCTGACCTCCATGCATACTAGCAGAAGAAGAAAAAACACAAGCAGGTTTATCCACTAAATCGCCTGCCAACCATAAAGAGGAAGTACCATCCAGAAAATATTTCAAAGGAGAAGCCATATTGCCAAAACGAGTCGGACTTCCTAAAGCAAGTCCATGGCAATAGCGTAAATCATCCAAAGTAGCGTATGGTGCCCCATTATCTGGGATCGTCTTATCTACCGATTCACAAGTTGTAGATACAGGAGGTACCGTTCTTAATCGTGCTTCAATCCCCACAACACGCTCTACACCACGTGCAATGTATTGTGCTAATTGAGCTACAGAACCGGTACGTGAGTAATATAAAACCAAAATATAAGGATCAGACATCAAAACAGCTCCGTACACTTCAAAAAAACAATAGTATGAGCTTGCTCACGATAACTCAACTGGTTTTTCTCGTTTAAAATTTAAATTCATACTTTAGTGGCCCTTCTAACTTCATTTCAATAAATTTAATCCGCCGATACAAAGAGCCCCCTTGTGCAGGTTTTAATGACCTTAAATCAGCGACAATGTCATCAACGGACTCATAATAGTTCTTAACCGACATATTCGCGATAATTTTACTTACAGCACTAACATGATTTCTATGCCAATGCCCTGAAATGACTCGCCCAATAAATGAACCAAAGAAACAACTTTCTTTGGTGTAGTCTATAAGCAATGCTTTAATTTTTCTGTAATTAGAGTCCCCGCCGACCTTATTCCAATTCTTAGTATAAGAATCAGGAAAATCTATAGTAGATTTTGAACGATTAAAAAAAGAGTATGCTTTTACTCCGCCACACGAAAAAAGAGAATGAGAACGAGAATCGACTGAACTAACCGCAGAACCATCTTCGATAAGATCAAAATCTTCACTTATTATTGTAGCAATAGAATGTGAATCATATGACATTTTTTTCTCCTCCGTGAGAGCAGCTATTTTTAGTCACATCTCAAAATTCCAGATGAATCAGCAAGGGAATTGTTGTAATAATTTTCCTTAATTATTTGACAACGTTTTTCATAACAAACAAATAAAAGCATACCTTAATTTTTAGGACAAAGGCGACTATTTTGAATAATTACTTATTTTTAATGGGATTGAAAATAGATCCTAGATATTTGTAGCCTGGGTGAAGGCGAAGCCGTAGCCCGGGATATGAAACCCGGGTTAGGGCTTCGCCTTCACCCAGGCTACAGATTAAAGAATATAACGAGCCAAATCATCATCCGCGACAATTTGTCCGAGATTTTTGTCGACATAAGCTTTATCAACATGGACTGATTCGCCTGATTTATCTGTAGCCTCAAACGAAACAACTTCCAATAATCTCTCCATCACCGTGTAAAGTCTACGCGCACCAATATTTTCTGTACGCTCATTTACTTGCCATGCAACTTCAGCAATGCGTCTAATTCCCGTTTCATCAAAAGTCAACGTTAACCCTTCAGTCGACATCAAAGCACTGTATTGCAAGGTCAACGATGCATTAGGCTCAGTAAGAATACGGACAAAATCATCTACAGAAAGAGCTGACAACTCAACACGAATAGGTAATCGACCTTGTAATTCAGCAATCAAATCAGATGGCTTGGCTACATGGAACGCTCCCGATGCAATAAATAAAATATGATCAGAACGAATCATGCCATATTTAGTTGTAACCGTAGTTCCTTCAACCAAAGGTAATAAATCGCGTTGTACCCCTTCACGTGAAACATCACCACCGCCGCCATTTTCAGCGCGTCGCGCGACTTTATCCAACTCATCAATAAAGACAATACCATTTTGCTCTACATTTTCTATAGCACGGATCTTAATATCATCTTCATTAATTAACTTGGCAGCCTCTTCTTCACGTAAAATTTTCATTGCCTTAGCGATACTCATCTTGCGTGTTTTGGTTCTATGAGTCCCCACTTGTTGGAACATCGATTGTAATTGACTCGTCATTTCTTCCATGCCTGGAGGAGCCATAATTTCGATTCCCATAGGCGTTGCAGAAATTTCAATCTCGATTTCATTGTCATCGAGAATTCCTTCACGCAATTGTTTGCGGAAAACCTGTCTGGCAGTGCTGTCCTTTTCGCTAGGAGTTAAGCTACCACGTGCAGGCGGTAGTAATACATCAAGAACTCGTTCCTCAGCTGCATCTTCAGCCAAATGTTCCACCTTCTTCATCGCAAATTCACGTTCTTGTTTTATCGCAATATCTGCTAAATCACGTAAAATGCTATCTACATCACGTCCAACATATCCCACTTCGGTAAATTTTGTAGCTTCTACCTTAATAAATGGTGCACGCGCCAACTTAGCCAAACGTCGAGCAATTTCGGTTTTACCCACACCAGTTGGTCCAATCATGAGAATATTTTTGGGCATGATTTCATTGCGCAAAGCCGAATCTTTAATGTTCATGCGCCGCCAACGATTACGCAATGCAATTGCTACAGATCTTTTTGCATCATCCTGGCCAATAATATATTTATCTAATTCCTGAACAATTTCACGAGGGGTCATTACCTCTCGGATACTCTCATGAAGAGTCATCACTTTACTGTTTTTCGTTGCCATTATTTAATTCTTCTATAGTTAAATTGTTATTGGTATAAATACAGATATCCCCAGCAATAGTTAATGCTTTACGCACTATTTCCAGGGCGGATAGTTTTGTATTTTCCATCAGTGCTCGTGCAGCTGCTTGCGCAAAAGGTCCTCCTGAACCAATAGCAATTAAGCTATGTTCAGGCTCGATCACATCGCCATTACCTGTAATAATTAAGGAGGATTTTTTATCTGCTACAGCAAGAACTGCTTCGAGACGTCGCAACATTCTGTCCGTTCGCCAATCTTTCGCAAGCTCAACTGCTGCACGGACTAAATGACCTTGATGCATTTCGAGCTTACTCTCAAAACGTTCAAAAAGAGTAAACGCATCCGCAGTACCGCCAGCAAAGCCCGCTAGAATTTGATCTTTGTAGAGGCGCCGCACCTTACGTGCATTGCCCTTCATTACGGTATTACCTAAAGTTACCTGGCCATCACCGCCGATAACCACCTGATTTCCGCGTCTTACTGAAAGTATGGTTGTCCCACGAAATTGTTCCAAAATTAAATCCTCAAATCAAACCGGAATAACATACATGGGGATAATAAACAAAAAAACAAGGGGTCTCATAATGAATAAATTTTAACTGTTTTATGCTGGGACCGTGGTTTTCATAGAGACTGTAGCCCGGGTGCAGTGCAACGTAACCCGGGGTTACGAAGTACGATTTTCTGCCCCGGGTTACGGCTACGCCTTCACCCAGGCTACAATGATTTACTAAGCAAAATTTGATCAGATTAAAAAAGACACGCCATGAGATAAGTTCTCTAACCCTAAGTGTTGTGCAATGCTTTGTCCCACATCAGCAAAGGTATCTCGACGTCCAATAAAACGTCCTTTAAGGCCTGGTCCATAGACTAAAACTGGAATATGTTCCCTTGTATGATCTGAACCAGGGAGCGTAGGATCACATCCATGATCGGCTGCAATAACAATGAGATCATCGGGATTTAATACAGCGTCAAGCTCAGGAAGACGTGCATCAAACTCCTCAAGAGCGTGTGCATAACCTGTTACATCACGTCGATGACCGAATGAAGAATCAAAATCTACAAAATTAGTAAAAACCAAACTTCCTGCAGGAGCGGTTTTCATTGCAGCTAAAGTGGCATCAAATAGAGCCATATTCCCATCAGCCTTGATGGTTTGCGTTATCCCCTGATGCGCATAAATATCAGCAATTTTTCCTAGGGCGATTACTTCTCGTCCTGCTTCTTTTAAATAATCAAGTAATGTTTTTTCTGGAGGTAGGGTAGCATAATCCTTGCGATTTGCAGTTCGTTTAAATGCTCCTGGTTGGCCTATAAATGGACGAGCAATCACACGACCAATCTGATAGTCATCAACTAAAGTGCGAGCAATTTCACAGATATCATACAAACGCTGTAAACCAAAATATTCTTCATGAGCTGCGATTTGAAATACACTGTCCGCAGAGGTATATACTATCGGTTTACCACTGCGTATGTGTTCCTCACCTAATTCCTCGAGGATTGTAGTTCCAGATGCATGCTTCTCACCAAGTACTCCTGGTAAACCCGTGCGTTGAATAAATGTATCAATTAATTCTTTAGGGAAACAAAAAGGTTGCTCTGGAAAATAACCCCATTCAAATGTCACTGGAACTCCAGCTAATTCCCAATGCCCGCTCGGAGTATCTTTGCCTAAACTCTGCTCAACTGCATAGCCATAATAACCGACAGGGTCAGGAAAAGTGGATAACTCAACAAAGCGCAACCCACTACTGGCTAAGGCAGCATGATAAAGCCCTAATTGCGCAAGATGTGGTAAAGTTAACGGACCTTGGCGCACCCCTGTTTTGTCGCACTCGCCACGCTCACAGGCTTGATGAATATGCACAAAAGTATTAGCACCTGCATCACCATAGCGAGGCGCATCCAAACTGGCGCCTATGCCAAAAGAATCCATGAGTAATATACAAACTCTCCCCGTCATCTTAATCCTTAATATGTTGGCAATGTGTTTCTTTTAAACCGAAAAGCATGAGAAAAGCAATTAATAAGCCTATAGGTAAAATAATTGCAGCATATTGATACGCACTAAGTAGATAAACAGGAGTTCCATCAACCATGTGCATACCACCATGATTTGTCAGTAAATAACTAAACAGATTTTGATATACAATATAACCGCCCTGAGTCAATATCGAAATAACACTAACAGCAGTTGCAGTCATTGCTGGCGGACTACTTTCAGCAACCAAAGCATAACTAATCACTTGTGCAGAAGTAAAAAAACCAAGCAAGAAAAATAAAAATGCCATCACACTATAAGAAACTGGAAGGTAAAGTACTGCAAGCAAAGTCAATAAGGAAGCAATCACACCCATTTTCATAGGCATAATGCGTAACCCCATCTTATCAGATATCCAACCCACCAACGGCGAGCCAATGATCGCACCTAGAAATAACATGCCATTGACCATAGATGCTTGCGCAGAATTAATGTCTAAGCGCTCGACCAAATATAAAGTACCCATCATGGCACCAAATACAGCAATGGCCATGTTCATTAAACTGGCATAAAATGCAGCCCGGATATATTGGGTATTAAAATAGGCTTTCTTAGCAGCTGCAATCACATTAATTGGTTGAGCCACTGGTTTTATTGCGTTTTTAGGTCTTTCTTTTATCCAAAAAAACATCAAAACCAACATGACAAAACCAAGGATTCCTACGTTTTGTACTGCTTGACGCCACCCAACCAAAATAACTAATTGGGTTAAAGGATACTGAGCCAACATGCCTCCAGCCATTGCCATAGTGACTATAGCGCCAGTTACTAGCGCCATCCGCTTTGGAGGAAACCAATGAGATGCCAAACGCACTGGACCCAAGAAACAAAATGCACTGCCAATGCCCGTAATAAACCGACACAATAAGGCCATATAAAAAGAATGAGAGTATGCCAAAAGAAACGTACTGGCGACACATAAAGACATAGCAACTAGCAATGTATTTTTAATCGAAAAGCGGTCAAGAACCATGCCAGCAACAAAAAGAAATAACACATTGGAAAGATAGTAAATACTGGATAACCAAGCCATTTTATCCGCTTGGATCTGATAATCCTGCATAATGTTTGCCGCGATGGATGCAAACATATTCCCCTGAATAAATTCATAAAAGAAAAATAAAGTTGCAGCAAAACACACTATCCAAGGTAATAATGACGACTTAAAAGCATTATATCCTTGAAACTCATCAACCATTTGCATTTTTTACTCCTCAGCTTTATCGCTTGCAATATGTTTCGCGGGTTATCAAAACGGCTATCAAAGCTGCAATCGTAGTTATTGGGAATATCCACATCGCATATTGAAAATCAGCCACAGAATACGTAGTGACTGCAGCACCAGCATGTTGCGCGATTAACCAACCAAATAGAACTTGTCCTACGCCACCGCCGCCCATAATAATTACTGAGGCAATACCTGTTGCCGCTCCGGTATTTTCAGCAGAATTACTTTCAGCAACCAATGGATAGGAAATAACTTGTGTGCTTGTAAAAAAGCCTAAGGCAAAAAAGATAATGCTTAGAGTAAGTTGCGATAAGGCAATATCCAAGAATAAAGGAATGACGGTGATGAGTGTCGCAATAGCTCCTGCTATCATTAACGGTTTACGACGTCCTTGGGAATCAGACAACCATCCAGCCAATGGACAACCAATGACGCTTCCCATAAAAATCAGACTCACAACATTACTCGCTGACATTTCTGGTAAATGATGCACCACTTGCAAATAGCTAGCCCCCCATAAAGCGCATAAAACCATAATGGGCAGATTCAGAAACGAGGTATAAAATCCAGCTAACCAATTTTGAGAGTTAGATAATGCCTTAATAAATCCAGAAATGACTTGTCCCTGATTGGTATTCATTTTCATTGGCGAATCTGCAGGCTTATCGCTTACCACCCAGTAAATCCAAAGTAGTAATACAGCACCAACTGCACCATCAATTAATAATGCCTTACGCCATCCAAATAACTCATAGAGGTAAGCAAAAGGAGTATGAGCCATCATGCCACCAACAAAAGCCATAGTCACTAAAGAGCCTATGACAAGCGCTTGTCTTCTCGGTGGAAACCAATGCGATACCAACACGACACAGGATAAAAAGCAAAATGCATTACCTATTCCAGAGAGAAAATGGCAAAACGAGGCCAGAATGAATGAGTTGGTTAGTGCAAAGCCTACAGTACCCAGCACACAAACAAACATCGCACTTAAAATAACGGTTCGCGTAGAAAAACGATCGAGGATAATCCCTGCAGGAAGAAGGAATAGAATATCCGCCCACAAATAAGCACTGGACATCCAACTTAATTGAGTTGCATCAATACCGAAATCATCTCGTAAAGGCTGATTAATTACATCAAAAATATTGAGCTGGAAGAATTCATATAAAAAAAATAAGCCGGCTGACAGACACACAACCCAAGCCATTAAGTCACCGCGAGGTACGAAGGTACTTGAATTCACTGTAATAGATTGTGACACAGTTACTCCTTATGGCTTAAAAATTGCGCCCGATTATATCAAAACTCTAAATAAATTGGTATCTTTATTGAACAAACTTAGAACGTACGCGCCATAAAGAAAAAACTCATATAAAGTAATCATATTTTTCTAGGATTCTGCTTGTGCTGGACAAGAGTCCTTTGCAGAAACTGGAATACGCATCAAGAAATACGGCTTATCCCCCGCATAAACACGTTGAACTAGAACCATCTTGTTGAATAAATCAGGAGAAATTTTATGGGTCTCACTGGGCTCAATTGCTAAGTAATTTTCTCGATTATTGCGCAACAAACTACACAACTTTTTATGACTTAAAGCAAATTTTGCTCTACCAGCCGAGTAAAACTGCGCTGAAAAGTCTGCTTTATAATCCCAATAAATAAGGTAGCTTCCCGCAACCGGATGTTGCTTTAACCAAACGGCAACTACAGATTTTTGGGTTTTGGATACGGCTTGAGGCATTGCATTAAAGGCAAGGGTTGCTACCAAAAAAATTACCCCGATCACCATGGATAGCCCAATTATGAGTTGCTTTGCTTTTGCTATAGCACCAACACGGTTCCAATATTCGACAAAGAACAATGAAAAGGCAGGAGTACTAGGAAAAACATAGGTGTAAATAATGTTGCTGGAAAATGTAAAAAAGAATAAAGGAACTACCGTACACAGAAAGAAATAACTCAACCACCCATCATTATCTATAAATACCTTGCGCACATTATGTCGGTATTTAACAAACCAGGTAAGTCCTAAAAGACACCAGGGAAAAATGCCACTTGCAGCATAAATCCAAATCATGCCCCAAGGCTGTTTATGCGCATAACCGTATTTATCACCTGACCATCCTGGCTTTAAAAATCGATTAAAATTCTCACCAACTATAAAATAATTTAAAAAGCCAGGGGTACGGAGCTCTGCCCAAATATACCAGGGAAGCGCAATGACAAGCATTAACAAGATGCCTTTGATCCAAGGCAATCTTTGCCACAAATTACGCCATTCATTGCGTAATAAAACCCAAAAAAAGATAGGCAATCCGGATAACACTACAGCCACTGGGCCTTTTGCTAATAGTCCTAACCCCAGACCTATAAAAAAAACATAAGACCAACGCGTACTGCTATCAACCACTGCATGCCAAAATGCAACCAAGACCAAAGTAATGCAAAAGACCAAAGAGGGGTCCGTCATCACAGTTCCTGCATCAAGGAAAAAATATAAAGTTCCCGCAAGAACTAAAGTGGTAATCATGGCAATAAAAGACCCACTGTGTCTTTTAGCTAAATCCCAAACAAGCCATAGCGTTGCCAAAGATAAGAGCAACCCAGGTAAGCGAACCGCAAATTCATTAACCCCAAAAAGCTGCATTGAAAAAGCAGAAAGCCAGGTAGACAAAGGCGGTTTCGCCCAGAAAGGGACGCCATAATCGTGTAATGGAGTAACCCAGTTCCCCGTTTCCAACATCTTACGGGCAATCTCGGCATAACGCGACTCGGAAACATCATTTAACGGAATAAGGCACATCGAAATGATTCGACAGACAAGCAGAAAAATTAATGCGAATACTGCATTATTAAAAAATTGTTGTTGCAACTGTTTATCGCTTTCGATATTCAAAACAAACCTCTTTAAAAGAACGTCCTATAACAGGCAGGTAATGTGCGCAAAATATATACAAAACCAAGTCTCATATAGTTTCACCACGATTACATTAATTAAGCAATTAATAAAAATGACAGAAATATTACTCATTATTTAAATTAATACAATTTTTTTATGTTTTTCGATAAAAAATAGTTCGATTTTTAACTAAAAAAAGTGGTTAACATAATGAATTTTCACATATTTTCATATAAAGAATAAATTGTATAATGAAAATACATGACGCGCGGTTTACTTTAGTTTACACTGAGACCTTGTAAGAAGATCTTACATTATCTATCCATTGGACATTTGGAGACTAACATGACGTTTGTATTAAAGGACCTAAGTGAATTAAGAAAACATTTTGACGATACCGTTGATATTATATTAAAACGTGAAACTAAAGGAAAAATTGAAGATCTTACTAAAAACCCCCAAAGAAAAGTTGAACTTCAATTTCTTTCCTCAATACTTGCTAAAGTAGAAGAACAAGCAAAAGAAAAAAATGCCAACCTAGTATATCTACAGACCGTTTTTTATGGCGCGATGTATACCGTAATCCAAGACATCGAAAATAATCGCTCAGCGTGGGAATCATCCGGATTACTCAGCAATCGCCTAAAAGACTTAATTGGAATTGATGCTGATGCTAAAGCAGAAGACAAACCTGACTTATATCAAGTTTCTAAATTCCATACCGCACTCAACAAATTTATGAATCAGGTGTTTATAGCTGATGATTCTCGTAACGGTTTTGCAAAAGGACATATGTTGGCTGCTGTCCCAACAGAGACCTTAGACAAGTTGATGCAAACCTCTTATAAACAAGAGCAGGATGCTCAAAAAGCAATTGTTGCTTCGTTTACCGCTGATGGACAAGGCGTTCCTGTGCTTGCTGAGTACAAGCCAGTTAAAAAATCTCCAGCTTCTGCAACCGTTCGCTTTGGTGGCTGGGATAAACTGAATGCGGATCTTGATCAATTAATCAAGGACGAACTTGCTGATAAAAATGTACACAAGATTGAAAAGCTATCAAGTGAGCGTATTGCTCAGTTTCATTTGCTGAACGCGACTAGAGAAACACTCAAAACCTCTGCACTCACTGAATCCGAAAAGGTGGCTACTCTCGCAGGAATAATGCATCTCATCCGTAGGCAAATCAAGGACGTTTGCGACGCATCATATCTTAAGAAAAAAGAAAATTCCGTTGTTTTCAAGGGATTAAGTAAAATCCTTGCCGCAGATGAAGTCACGCCACAAGATACTGAAGCCTTGATTACATCCGCCACTCAATTTGCACAATTTATGACAGTTGGCCCAAAAACAGAGGGCAAAAAAGCAATTCGAGGCAATCATATATTTTCAGCAATCGCTGGCTTTGATTTAAAAGCTACTTTTAATTTACTCATTGATATGATCTTCGCGTGTCGCACAGACTCATTAAAAATAGTCGTTGAAGACTTTAAAAAGGAAACTAAAGGACCTGAAAAAGCGTCTAAAAGTTACCTTGGTGGTATCGCCTCTACTTTAGCATCTTTAGGTGGTCTCTATGCCAAGAAAGAAGATGAAGAAGACGAAGATGAAGATGAGGTACTGGAACATAAGTCTGCTCCTGTAAAAACCTAGCCTTTACTCTTTAAGTGAAGGCTCCTAAGATAAGGTGACTGAATTATTCTTATTTCATCACCTTATCTTTATAAATATTTTAGTCGCTGCGTCACTTCAGATAAGCCATTTAGGTTAATTTTTTGTTACAATGCCATCTTTCTTGAATTTGTTTGTACCCTATACCAATGAAAATTAAATTTATTCTTAAAGAAATATCACTCATTTTAATGCTTGTAGTGATGAGTCAAAATATCAGTTTTGCATTTGAACCGAGTTTTTCCGAAGATGCTGTTAACAAAAGCGACAACATTATCAGCTCAGAAAATCAATCTCTGGAAGAGCACCAGCAGAAGAACAAAGAGCTTAGGAAAAAACGACCTGTAGTCTCCAAAAAAATGCTGTCCATTACCATTGATGATCTACCCTTTGTTGGTGAATATCGAAACTTTCACTTGAACATGATGATCAATACCATGGCCAAGGAACAAGTTCCCGCTACAGGATTTATTATCGCCAGAGAAGTCCGCAAAGATAACTGGGAAATACTCCAAAAATTTCGCGATGCCGGTTTCGGATTAGGTAACCACACCCTCTCTCATGCCAATTTAAATAAAATGAGTACTCAGGAGTACATTCAAGAAATAAAAAAAGCAGACCATATTTTGCATCCGGTGATGACTGAGCCTAAATATTTTCGTTATCCCTATTTGGCGATGAGTTCTGGACAAAAAAAAGAAGACATACTGTGTTATCTTGCACAAAAAAATTACCATGTTGCACCCATTACCATAGATTCCAAAGACTTCGTCTTTAATCAACGTTTGTTATCCGTACCGGAGCTCAATAGACGTGCTTATCTCGATGAATTGAAATCTTTTTATCTTGATTTTATTTGGCAACAAACGCTTCGCGCCGAAGAGAACAATCAATTTCACAATAAAGAGCGAGCACAAATTTTATTGATTCATGCGAATTTGCTTAATGCCTATGTTTTGCCTGATATTATCAATTTGTATAAGCAAAAGGGCTATACGTTTGTCACTTTAGAAGATGCATTAAAAACCTTTAAATATCCAATCCAATGCAGCAGACACTCTGTTCTCGCTCAAAACAAAAAAAGGCCTCAGCCACAAAAAACGAAACGTGATGCAAATATAGAGACCTTTGTTGAATGGGATTAGGAGAAAAGCCCCCATAAACTTTATTCCAGAGGTAAGGCAATTGCTGCGCTTTTTGATAATCAAAAAGCAGCCTGGGTGAAGGCAAAGCCGTAACCCGGATTGCAGATAAAAAATCAGGCATCCCTCTCCCGGGTTCCGCTTCGCTGCACCTAGGCTACAATTTATCAGGCACCAGTTGAGGGCATTTTGGCCAAGAAAGTAGCATTGCAACAGACTTTCATTCAGGAGTGTTGCAGGAACCATTCTACACGTATTACACTTTTCATTCGCTTTCACCTAAACTAATAGATAATGGACTTACTCTAGTTATAAGGGACTGATACTCATGTTAGTTAAAAAGGCTGCTTTTACCTTAATTGAGCTGTTGGTGACCTTACTGGTACTTTGCGTTGCTTTGGTCATAGCGCTTCCAGCCTTAAGTAATATGCTTATGAACAGTCGTCTAACCTCTTATACGGATATGCTAGTGAATGCACTGAATTACGCACGTAACCATGCCCTTAATGAATCAATGAATGTCATGGTTTGCCCGTTTGGCGCAGTACAATCGACCACTTGTGGCGGGAATTGGAGCGCTGGCTGGATAGTGGTAACCCAGCCTGCGATAGGAACCAGTATCTTATTACAAAGCCAACAATTTTCTCCCTCAGATCCCACCCTTTCAGGAAATGTTGTGAGTGTGAGTTTTGATTCTCATGGTATAACCTCCACCCCAAGTAATTTCAAATTTTGTGATAGTCGAGGTGGAACATTTGCACGCTCCGTGGAAGTGTTGGCAACCGGATTTGTCCAGTCTGGTGCAACACCTGGGCAAGCTGTTTGGGACAACAGCGCACTGGCATGCCCTTAATGGAGATTATTTATGAGTTATTTAGGAAGATATAAAGTACAACAAAGAGGCATGACATTAATTGAGGTCCTCATCGCTTTTGTAATCTTAGCTATAGGGATGTTAGGGATAGCAGGTATGTTAATCCTATCCAGTAAAGCCAATAATTCAAGTTATGCCAAACAACAGGCAGTACAATGTATTTATGACATATTTGATAAAATTCGCGCGAATACTCAAGCGGCAATTAATGGTAATTACAATATCAGTAACATCAACAGCAGCGGCGCCCCCGTTCTTCCAGCCGCACCAGGAGCAATGTGCAACCAATCAGCATGTTCGAGTGCTCAATTGGCTTCGTATGATACTTGGTATTGGTTAAGCTTTGACGTGAGTAGACTGCCTAGTGGCAGCGGTTCGATTACATCTGCTCCCGCACCTGGTACAGGAAAAAATACAATCATTACGGTAACCGTGCAATGGGATGATAGCCTGGCACAAAAACTGGTGGGGGCTAGCAGTAATCCATCGCCAACGAACCCTAACTATGTTCAACTCAGCGTACAAAGTCAATTATGAACACTTATACAAAACATCAACAAGGTTTTTCGCTCGTCGAATTAATGATTGCCATAGCGATAGGGCTCTTATTGAGTTATGCAGTAATGGAAGTATATGTCACACAAACTCAAATCTATAAAACAACAAACTCACAAGCACTGATTCAAAGTACAGAAAATGCTATTACAAACTTAGTAACACCTATTATTCGCTCCACTGGATTTGTAGGATGTGGCGCTACCAGCACGGCAATGTCTGATTTAAATGGCGGCGGTTCAAGTCCTATCGGAACACTAAATACCAACCCAACGTTAATTGCCGGTTATAATCTAAATGGTACAACCATTTCGATCTCTCAGGATAATGCGGCCAATGATGGCAGCTCTGCTGATTGGACCCCTGCCCTGGATTCATCTTTGGCAGGGAGTGTAGAAAAGACCAGTGATGTTTTAGTTGTCCTTGGCGCAGCTCCAGGAAGCTTTCCAGTGTCAATAACAGCTATTGATTCAAGTAGCAGCTCCTTCACGGTGGAAAGTACAACTGGACTTAACCTTACAACCGGGCAATTTGCAGCGGCCTCTGATTGTGTGAAGTCCTCTATATTTGTCATTACTGGAATAGCAGGCACTGCCATTTCCCATGCAGCAGGCTCTGGAGAATATGACAATTCGACGTCTACGTTTATTGTCAGTTATCAACCCGGTTCACAATTCATTCCCTTACAGCAAACTGCTTTTTTTGTAGGACAAGGGCAAGGCGGACAAAGCGCATTAATGCGCGGTATCCTGACCTCGGCAGGCTGGTCCATTCAACCGCTTGTTCCTGGAGTTGAAGTCATGAAAGTCGAATATGGTATAGGAGGCAATGGCACAATCTCTCAATATGTCACAGCCGACGCCGTTCCTAACTGGGCCCAAGTATATGCGATTCGTCTGGGCTTTTTAATTGAAGGGCAAGCTTCTTCCGGCAATAAGAATACCACTCAATATAATGTGTTAGATACGGTAGTTACAGTGCCAAATGATAATCGGCTTCGCCACGTATATGAAATCAATATTGCGTTAAGGAATGCAAGCTCATGAAACCTATTTCGCAAAATACAATGCCTGTTTTCTCATCCAAAAATGATACATATTCTATGGATGAGCATGTTTCATTGAGCAAACCCTTGTGGAAGAATGGTGCGAGACATGAGCAAGGTTATATCCTGTTACTGACTATGGTCTTACTTATTATGCTGACTGTTTTAGCCCTTACCGATGTGTCATTAAACACAACACAAACCCGAATCGCTGCCAATGCCACTGACAGTGAAATAAGCTTGGAGAAAACCGAAGGCGCCTTAAACGATGCAATTAATAATTTACTGAATGGAACTTACAACACCAACGATTTTTTAAAAAATAGTAATGGCTTATATCTATTAAACCCCGATAATCCCCCATTATGGACAACAGTTAATTGGTCAAGCACTACATCTGTAATACCCAGTTTCCAAGGTTACTCCAATACACAAGCAAGCTATATCATAGAACAACTTCCCTCGGTTATTCAGCCTGGACAAAATATGAAAACGCCTACTTATGTATATCGAATTACTGCGCGCGCTTTAGGTGCTAATGGCAATACCGCAGTGATGTTACAAAGTACGGTACAAATACAACCATAGGTAAAACTGATTATGAACGATGCACGAAGCAGACATTATGGTAAAGGATTAAAAACTTTGTTATTCATCTTACTGCCATCCTTTGCCATTGCGGCGAGCCAACCTACCTTGAATATTCCTCAAGTTCCATTGATCTTAGCCAGCCCGATTCATCCACAAATCTTAATTGCTATTGGCAATTCAGAATCAATGGATGGGGACTTAAGTGGTGCCATCATGACCGGCTCAGGATCGCTTACTGGCGGTTTAACCTCACTAAGCAATTCCAGTTCCCCGATCAACTATACTGTCCCCGCAGGATTTACTCCTCCAGTACAAGCAGCAAATGGTAGTGGACAAGCGCCCTTTACTGTCAACCAAAGTGGCACACTAGTAGATAACAGCTCCAGTCGTTTAAATGTAGCTAAAGCAGGTATTCAAGCAATTCTCAATACCTACATGCAATCAACTGATTTTGCTTTGGAAACCTACAGTATCAGTGGTGCCAGTGTATTTAACACCTGGGTTTATTACATGTCGCCGCAAAGCGGTAATTTTTCATTCACCAGTACACAGGTTGCAGGAAATACCTACGTCAATAATCCTTGTTACAACTACACCAGTGCCTCTTCTACCGTACAAAGTAATTGCAGCTCCATTGCCAGCTTTTATGGTTCTTCAGTAGTGTCTTCCAATTTATACATGCAAATTGGCTCATCAAGCGACTTTCCCTCAATTAATGATGTGCTTTATGCGGGAAGCGGAATCCCAGGATTATTTCTTACATACAGTGGTCCCTCACCAGCAACCCCCTATCCACCTAATTTTTCTATTAGCAATTACAATAGCGGCAGTGTGTTAATTACTTACTCCAAATCATTGCCTAATATTGGTAGTTTTGGGACAAGCCCTACCAACGCAGGGTTCGTGCCATTTTCCCCACAGGTACTTTATTCTCAGCGCGGTTTTGGATATAACGGCAGTCAATCCGCAACAACAGGAAACATTCTGGTTCCCATGACCAGTGCCGGAACAAGCCCTACCACAGCAAGTATCAATAGTGCCATTGGTGTATTTACGCCTTACTTAAAACCTGAAACGAATTCGACGTCAACTAAAGAAATTAAATCTGCGGCAGTACAATCACCTATTGCAGGTCTCCTCTCAAAAGCTAACTCTTATCTGACAACATTAGGCACTACCAGTGGCAATGGTTGTCCTCAGAAAAAATACGTTATCTTGATTTCTGATGGTCTTCCAACCCAAGATCTTAGTGGTAAGCTATGGCCTCCCTTAGGTAGCGCCGCCGCTACAGGTTATGGTATTACGGCAACTTTTAATACAGATGGTTCGCTTAAAAGCACCAATTGCCAAGCCTTAACTGATGCAATAAGTACAATTACAACCCTAAAACAAAATGGAATTCCAACCTATGTTATAGGACTTGGTGCAGGGGTAAATCCCTCATTAAACCCTCAGGCAGCAGCGACACTCACTGCCATGGCTGTAGCTGGAGGAACCACTAATTATTATCCTGCTACCAGTTCAAACGATCTGGTTAATGATCTGAACTCGATTATGATTTCCATCCAAAATGGATCTTATACCACGACTGCGGCATCGGTAAGCTCTACCCAACTGAGCACCAACAGTGTGGAATATAAAGCAAGTTTTGTATCCAATGATACTCCCTATCTTGACTGGACAGGAAGTTTAGTTGCCTTACCCCTGAACCCCACAACAGGGATTCCAACAGGAGCTACCAACTGGAATGCACAACCACTATTAGATAGCCTGGTTGCTGGCTCAGGATGGTCAACCAGCCGATTTATTGCAACTTGGAACCCTACTACCAACGCAGGTGTTCCTTTTGAATGGGCTAATATAAGCACTACCCAACAAGCGGCGCTTCAACCTTCAGATTCATTGGGCCAGCAGCGGCTACAGTATCTACGCGGAAATACAGCCTTAGAACTTCACAATGGTGGAACCTTCCGAAATCGCTCACATATTCTTGGTGATATCATAGACAGCCAAGTTCTGTATGTAGGCTCCCCATCAGCCCCTTATACCAGCACAAGTTATCTTTCATTTGCTCAAGCACAAGCAAATCGTACGCCAATGGTTTATGTTGGCGCGAACGATGGAATGTTACACGCATTTAATGCAGTAAATGGGCAAGAGGTATTTGCTTTTATTCCCAATGGGGTATTCAATAATCTTGTCTACCTTACTAGCCCGCTTTACAACTTAAGCCATCGGTTTTATGTGGATGGTTCACCTCAATCAGCCGATGTGCAATTTTCTGATAGCACCTGGCATACGATTCTGGTTAGTAGTGAAAATGGAGGAGGCAACAGTATTTTTGGATTGGATATTACCAATCCAGCCAGCTTTGTTAATGAAACAAACTTGGCGAACACCGTACTTTGGGAGTTTACTGATGGGGATATGGGCCTTGGTTACAGCCAACCTCAGATCGCTCAAATTAGTTCGAGTGGCACCACACCAGCAACTTTTGCAGTCTTTTTTGGTAATGGTTACAACAACCCTAATAATACTGCCGTACTGTATGCTATCAATCCACAAACAGGTGCACTGATCAGTAAAATCAATCTGTGCACCGCTGTATCAGGCGCCTGCAGCACGTCAACACCTCAAGGATTATCCTCTGTCGCGGTGGCAAACCAGAATGGCTTTCAAGGGGTTCCCATAACTAATGTCTATGCAGGAGATTTACAAGGGAATATGTGGTCCGTAAATGTGAGTGACCCAAACCCTGCCAATTGGACTGTACGCTTGTTATTTCAAGCAAAAGACTCTTCAGGCACAGCCCAACCCATTACTACGGCACCCGTAATAACCCTTAACCCCAACTTCCCACGCATCCCCGGATTGTTTGCTATGTTTGGTACAGGACAATTACTACAGACTGCTGATCTGCTCAATACTCAAACCCAAACTATTTACGGTGTTTTAGATAAACCACAATCGAGTACTACTTATACACGTACTAATCTTCAACAACAAACTCTGAATTTAGTTTCAACTGCAACTTCCGGGTTATCCGTGCCCGTGGTCACCGCATCCTCTACCCCAGTTAACTGGAATAATAAATTTGGATGGTATACTGATATGATTACCTCCGGACAACGGATTGTTACAAATCCCACAATATTCAATGGTGCATTCATCACCACATTAAACACACCACCACAATCATGTAGTACCGGCTTTTCTGCTATGTTGCTTGAACTCAACTTCAAGACAGGAGGATCATTTCCTAACGCACAAATTACTGGTGTTAGTGCCAATGGCTCTGCCAATAATCAGTATTTATACTCGGGCGTTGTAGGCGTTCAATTGTCCAATAACTTTGCGAATGCACCAACTGTTGTATCGAATCAAAGTAATTATGTCGTTCTGCTGATTACCCAAGCCAATGGCAGTCAGTCGACCATCTTGAATCCCAATAGTACGCAAAGAAAAACTGGATGGTGGCAACTGCAATAAGGATGCAAAAAATGAATCAAACACGAACAAAAGGCTTCACCCTAATTGAATTAATGATGGCCGTACTTATTATGGCCATCCTAGCTACCATAGCATATCCTTATTACGTTAGTTTCTTGCTAAAATCGCGTCGCTCAGATGCAATATCTACCTTGGCACAAGATCAAATTACTCTTGAACGATGTTACTCACAGAACTTCGCCTATAATGCTGCCTGTGCATCACTCCCAACATTTCCGCAAACATCGGCGCAAGGGTTCTACAGTATTACTCTCACGAATCTGGGCCCAACCTCATATACGTTGACAGCGACACCAATAGGTAGCCAAACTGAAGATACAACCTGCGCAAGTATGGCAGTGGATCAAGCCAATGCAAAAACTGCAGCAGACTCATCAGGCACAGCACAAACTATTTGCTGGAATCCAACATAATCATCCAATAAATACTGAAGAAAATAGCTCGCCATGAGTTTAAGGAATGCTGGAGACCAGTGTAAAACGCCAATAACTCAAGTCTCAAAATTTGCTTTACAAAGAAAACTCAATTCTCTACTATCCATCTCAACGGACAGTCCAACTTAAAATAAAATGGAAATTTTTTGCTTTTTTATAGGCATTCTCTATCTATATACCTCACATTATTCCTTACCAATAATCGGTCTACTGATTTTTTATCTCAGCCCTAAATACTCCATAATTTTGTTTTTTATTTTCGGTGTCCTCTTGGCTGGACTGCATCAATCCTTTGTTTTTCCCAAAGGAATAACAAACCTTAGACCTTTTTCGAAATTCGCTGCGGAAAAACAAATATCAGGAGGTGTAGAGCACAAAACCAGAGTGTACACATCAGTACATGAGGATTCGAGCACCGTATCAACAAGCGCTATTGAGGTAATACCAAAGGTCAGTATAGTAGGAACTATTGTCTCAATTCCCAACCAAGACTTTAGCAAAACACAGTTTTTATTAGCCCTTGAGCAATACAATCATCGCCCTGCACAAGGTTTAATTCAATTATCCTGGTATAACAATGCCCCTAAATTGCATTCAGGGCAACGCTGGCAATTCACGGTCAAATTGAAAAGACCACGAAACTATCTTAACCCCGGAAGCATGGATTACGTGAGTACGCTTGCTGCACGTCATATCTTTTGGACCGGTTATATTTTCCCTAAAGACAATAAACTACTTGCTGAATCCCCCTCAGGGTTGAGTTGGCTGCAATTGCGTGAACATTTAAGCAATAAGCTCACTCAATTAGCGCCAAATCAATCCACCGCTGGAATTGTTGAAGCATTAACTTTAAATTTAACGAACCATATTAGCCAGGAACATTGGGATTTATTTAGACGCACCGGCACAACCCATTTATTTGGAATTTCAGGGGAGCATATTGCGCTGATTTCGGGAATGATTTATTGGCTAGTTCGTTGGCTATGGTGCAGAAGTGCCCGCTACTGCTTGCTCATTCCAGCACCTTATATAGCCAGTATAGCTGGACTTATAGCGGCAGTATTCTACTCCTTTTTAGCAGGATTTGCCCCGCCAGTACAAAGAGCGTTAATCGGGTGTTTCTTTTATACAATCTACCGTATAGGAAAACAACGCTTCTCTGCATGGCAGATATGGCGTTATGCGTTGTTTGGCGTTTTATGTATTGAGCCCCATGCAGTATTCATGCAAGGTTTTTATTTTTCCTTTCTGGCTGTTGCCTGTTTGCTTTTAACCCAACAACGCTGGCGATTAAAAGGATATAAAGGAAATTTAGCCTTACAACTGAGTTGCTTAATTGGGCTTATGCCTTTAACTCTTTACTGGTATTCCTATGGTTCAATCAATGGATTTATTGCAAACCTATTCGCTATTCCTTTAGTGGGCCTACTGATTGTTCCCTTAGCATTACTCACGATGACCCTCTGCTCTTGGAATATTGCAAGCCTACTCATGAAACTTTTGTCCTTATTGATTGCCCTACTATTTAAAGGATTAAATTTAATTGAGCATTTAGCAAGCATAAATATCGATGCGTCCATTCCTAGTATTGAACTGGTGCTCATCCTGATGGGAGTGCTATTAATGTGGGTTTTATTACCAATCAAACCTTTTCAATGGGTTGCATGGTTATGGGCACTTCTTGTCTTTTTTCCACCTCATACGGTGCGCCCGCCCGGAGAGGCAATGATTGACATTCTGGATGTTGGCCAAGGTCTATCCGTTGTCGTACGAACCCAAAAACATGTCCTGATTTATGATACGGGAGATCGATTTTTTCAAGGAAATGATTTAGGAAAAATGGTGATTTTGCCTTATCTCAAAACCTTAGGAGTCAAACAAATTGATACTGTAGTCATTAGCCATCCAGATAAAGATCATCGAGGTGGACTCAACTCGCTAGAGAATGGAATATACGTAGCGCAGCTACTAGTCAATGAGCCTCATTATTATAAGCATGGTCAACGATGCCATGATTATCCTCAGTGGAATTGGGATGGCGTAGATTTTCGCTTCCTGCCAATCAAAACTCACTTTAAGAATAAGAATAACAATTCATGCATTTTGCAAATCAGTACAGAAACTGCAACGGTGCTCTTAACTGGCGATATTGAGAAAATAGCCGAAGATTATTTAATAAAAACTTATGGAGACGCACTCGCATCGGACGTTTTAATTGTTCCACATCATGGCAGTAAAACATCCTCTTCTTATCGATTTTTGCTGGAGGTTGCCCCACGCTATGCCATCGCTTCTTTAGGTTTTGACAATCGTTTTCACTTCCCGCATGCTCAAACGTTGACAAGCATGAATTCCTTGAATATCCCCTTTTATAGAACAGATCGCTGTGGTATGGTCCAAATTATCATGCCCATACAAGGGGAGATAAAAAAACCGACTTGTTATAGTGGCCTTAATGTCACTTAATACAAAACAAATCAGTATTTTGTAACCTGGGTTCAGTGTAAGCGGAAACCTGGGAAAAGAAGTGCCTTGATGTCCGGAAACTCGGGTTACGGCTTACCCACACCCAGGCTATAATTGGGAATTCCTATTTTAATTCAATGCCTGAATTTCGGCCGCACTTTTTTTAAAAAACACTATAGTAAAACTAATGGAACAACTGATTGAGTGATTCATGTTAACTAATTCAGTAAAGAAAGAATATTACCAAGCATTACTTGCTAAAAACTCCAAATATGAAGGTGTATTTTATGTGGGAGTTACATCGACTGGAATATTTTGTCGACCAACTTGCCCTGCAAGAAAACCTAAATTTGAAAATTGTGAATTCTTTCATACGGTGCAAGAAGCACTTCTTGCTTCATATAGACCATGTGCGCGCTGCAAACCCTTGTCCTACCCTAATCAGGCATCGCATTTAATTCAAAAATTAGTTGCGGCGGTAGAAGCTAATCCTGAAAAGAGATGGAAAGACAAAGACTTTGCAGAATTAGGAGTTGATACATCAACAGCACGTAGACAATTTAAAAAACGCTTTGGAATAACCTTTGTTGCATATGCACGTGCAAGAAGAATGGGTATTGCCATGAAGCAAATTCGCGAGGGTAAAATAGTGATTGAAGCACAAGTTAATGTTGGATACGGATCAGGTAGTGGTTTTCGTGATGCTTTTTCTAAAATAATGGGTGCAGCCCCTTCACAACGAGACAAACATCATACCGTTTTAAAAGCTTCTTGGTTTGACTCACCTTTAGGACCAATGCTTGCAGTAGCAGATGAAGAAGCGTTATATCTTTTGGAATTCGTAGATAGAAGGGGACTCGAGCGTGAAGTGGAGCGGCTGAGAAATAAAATGAAAGCAGCCATTATCCCAGGAGAGGCTTCGCCACTGCGTTCTATTGAAGAAGAGATCAAAGCTTATTTTGTGGGAAATCTAAAAAAATTTAATACGCCAATACATATGCTGGGTAGTCCCTTTCAAAAAATGGCTTGGGATGCTTTGACACTTATTCCCTATGGGGAAACCAGAAGTTATGCAGAACAAGCACAAACATTAGGCAAACCAACCGCATATAGAGCCGTAGCTAATGCTAATGGTGCAAACTCACTTTGTATTATTGTCCCTTGTCACCGCATCATCACATCCAGTGGAGAGCTCGGCGGTTATGGTGGAGGAATTGCACGAAAAAAATGGCTCATTGAACATGAGCAAAAAAATAAATAAACACAACCTGAATGTTTTGTAACCCGGATTAGTTTTGTAGTCTGGGTTAACACAGCGGCACCTGGGAATTTAGAGGTACGATTAACTGCAGCTACTAGGATCTACCGAAAAGCTTGGTCAATGAAAAAGAAAACGGAGATGGATTAAAGATGCTATCCACTCCTGAGGTATTCTCTACCTCATCGTGTTCCTCTTCCTTTTTGCTACGAATTGTGGGGGTTGGTGTTGTAGTAAAAGGAGTTAAACGCGGGGGTTGATTTTCGAGTACTGGAGTGAGGATAGATGCTTTAGGCAACAAGTTGTTACTGATAAGTTCTTTAATAAAAGCCTGACTAACAATTAACTCATTGTTATTCAGAGTTACCGTGAAATTGTCTACAGGTACACCCTTTTTTTCTAAAGCAATTTTGAATTGCTCAAGCGCCAACTTCAGGATTTGAATAATCTCTTGAATATCTTTTTCATTGTACAATAAAAGACTGGGCTTAGGACGAATTGTTTTTGCGTTTTGCTCACTGTCATCGCTAAATAATAAAAACTCCATCATTTCTTCTAGATCAAACAAGCAAATTGCAGTTGCATCATGCGCAATTAATTCCTCATTTGATAGCAAATCCAGAGGCCTGCTCTTGGGCGCTTTCTGTTTACTCATTTCGATACTGTTTGGCACAGACGATAGAGCTTGCAGCATAAACTTGCTACTATCTGAGTACGTTAAATCAGGCATATTCCTCCATCGATCACGGTCATCATGATCCAGCTTTTATGATAGCAAATAGCCCGTATCTCTTTTGACTCTTGCAACTATTATTTACATTTTCTTAACCATTTATTAGAGCTATTTACATCGTTTTCAGAAGAGCACCGGCTCTTCTGAAAACATGATTAAGAGTGTAATGTGCCTCTCTTGATTTCAAAAATCCGATATAAGTTCAAAGGTAATAATAATGCATGTAGAACAAAAATCGGATAGAGAGTACTCCCAAGAGCATACAGAATAAATGCTACATTAGAGCAGATTGCGACAAGACGTAATGTCAAAATCCTTTTGACATAAAACGTCACTAAAACCAAACAACAGGCAATATAGCCTACAATTTCGATCGTTGATTCCATTTCAACTCCCAACTTACAATCCCTTCATATTCAACATACACCTAGTATGCGTGACTCGCAAGTGGCTTCGAATTTGTGATCTGGATAAAATGAAATGAATCCTGAACAAAAAACAATCAGGAAATAAATAATCAAAATTTAAGCTTCATTTCACCATGCAAGGGTCTGCTTGCTTGAGGCACAATGCGGTGTGCTCAAAACGCAGCATACACCCCTCTTGTCTAACGGATCTCAAGCTAAGGAAATGGCAAATCCGCCCTCGCCCGCAAGAGCAGTGACAGGTAATATGTGCGTCAGACATAAAACTAAAGCATGTTTACCAACAATCGTATTGTAAACAGCTCCACCTATAAAGGCTGTGGTAATGATGAAGAAGGAATAGGCGTCATAAACACGCGTTCATTAACAAAAGTGATTGCTTCTCGCTCAAATGTTGTTTTCACTGCAGAAAGTACTTCGTCACGTACCATCGCTAAATCGCTTTTTGACCAATACAATATTTTGAGCTCAATACCGCCCCCATCAATCATTTGCGTTAATAAAATTTGAGTACTGGGGTTTGGTAAAATATAGTTGCACTCCTGACAAATTCTATAGAGTAACGATTTAATCGTATTGACATCATGTACCGCAGCAATTCGGAGCACTATTTCATCACGTTTTTGGGGATAAGTACTTAAATTAGTAATTTCTGATTTAATTAAACCTTCATTAGGGATGCGGATCAAACGATTATCTTTGGTTTTGATTTTGGTTGATAACCAGTCAATTGTTTCTACTGTCCCTTTAATGTCTTTAATGGAAATGACATCCCCCACTTGAAAAGGACGTTCAAATAACAGGAAAACACCGCTAATAAGGTTGGAAGCTGCCGTTTGCGAGGCAAAACTCAATGCGACAGTAAACAAACCTGCAGTACTCAGCAATATGGTTAGTTTAAATCCCATTTCATGTAATGCGGAAACTGAAAACAGCAAAAACAAACCGTAAAAAACCACACGGCTTGACAGCATTGCATGATGTTTTGAGAATCGATTTTCAATGATTTTCTCAACCAAATGACTCATTTTCTTTGCAAGAAAATATCCAAAAAAGATCAAAAATAGAGAAAAAGCGATACGCTCCCAATCCATGTGTTTCAAATATTCTAAGGTGTAATCCATAATTGACTCAAACAAGATACAAGACAAAAAAAATAGTATCAATGTTCACCAATAGATACTATAAACTTTTTTTCGTGCCCAAATTTATTGCCTGACTTACCACGCGAATCATTTCATAAGAACATTTTTACGGTGCACAAGCAGTTAAAATAAAAAACCCACAAGCCTATGCTGTAGGTCAAAAAATCACTCACTTAATTTGTAATTAATAACAAGACTGTTGCAACCAACAATGTCCGTAATTATTGCACACGCGAACAGTTTGACAATAATCGTTATAGTAATAATCATCATTATAGTAAGGAACACCAATGACAACACCGGGTCCATACCAGCCGCCACCCCAGCCTCCATAATAGCCGCCGTGCCAGCCACCGTAACCACCATGATAATAGCCACCATGCCAACCACCACCGTGCCAACCACCACCACCGCCATGCCAGCCGCCACCGCCATGCCAGCCGCCACCGCCACCATGCGCAAAACTTGCTCCAGCAGTAAATAGGCCGAGAGCAAAAACTGTAGCACATATGATTTTACTCATAATATTTCTGCTCATGATAAGTTCCTATTTTCAATGTCCATAAGTTAAATTATAGCTTAAATATGCTTCAATAATATTATTACTGCCAATTTTTTGCTATCTTGAATATGCATTTGAAATACATTTAATAAAAAGAAATAATAAGCCGTTTATTTAATGTTTAAGGTGATTAATGCAACTAACTCAATTTACTGATTATTCATTGCGAGCTTTGATTTATATTGCGATAAAACAAAATATGTGCACGATTCATGATATTGCCTGTGCTTATGACATTTCACACAACCATTTAATAAAAATAATCCATAATTTATCTAAACTAGGAGTAATTAAAACAATTAGAGGAAAAAATGGAGGTCTCCTGATGGCTAAAAATCCTGCGGAAATCAATTTAAAATCCCTTGTTTTGCGGCTTGAGCCCCACTTTGATCTCGTTCCTTGTTTTAATAAAGACAAAGCCAATTGTTGCATTGCACCAACATGTAAATTACGAGCAGTCCTTCTTGAGGCTCAAAACGCATTCTTTAACGTTTTAGAACAATTTACCTTAAAGGACATCATTCAAAACAAAATCGATCTGTATCCATTACTCAATATTATACCGAAAGGAGAGCTCGATGAGTCCAATAAAAATCAAACGAATTTATGAGCAACCGGGTTCTTCTGATGGCTACAGAATATTAGTTGACCGATTATGGCCTCGCGGAGTAAAAAAAGAGAAGGCGGATATAGACTTATGGCTAAAGGATGTGGCCCCCAGTAACGGCCTACGGCACTGGTTTAACCATGAACCCGAAAAATGGCCAGAATTTCAAGAACGTTACGCTCAGGAACTTAAAAACAAAGAAGAGCAAGTACAAACAATTATTACTAAAGCCAAAAGCCAGACAGTCACTTTGTTATACGGTGCTAAAGACGAACAACACAATAATGCACTAGCCTTGCTTGAGTTAATTAAGTCAATCAAAAAATAATCCGATTGGGCGCTCATTTAAAGTTGTATTTAAAATAAAACTTAAGTATGATCCTTTTATTTATATCAGCGGATAGTAGTTATGACTGAGCTGAATAAAACACATATCGAAAAACTCGTGACTCATTTTTACCAAAAAGTACAAAATGATGAGCTTCTTGGCCCTATTTTTAATGATGTAGCTCAAGTTGATTGGAATGAGCACATCCCTCTGCTGTGTCAGTTTTGGAATAGCGTCATGTTGAAAACCAATGAGTATCACGGCAATGCTTATCAAAAGCATGTCCTATTAAAACACTTAACCCATTTTGAAGAAGCACATTTCGTGCGTTGGCTTAACTTATTCCAGCATGAAGCTGAGCATCATTTACCTAGCGAACTTGCTGCAGAAATAGTTCAAAAAGCCTCCTTAATTGCAGGATCTTTAAAATTTGGGATGCTAAGACAAGAAAAGGGAGTTAAAGAACATGATTAAACGTGATATTTTAATAACCTTAATTATTAAATTTACCTTATTGATTTTATTATGGGTAATTTGCTTTAAAAATGTGGAAAAACCACATCAAAGCAATGAACAATGGCTGTTAGGTTCCGTACAAGAAAAAAAATAACTTCTTTCTTCTCTAAAAATGGCAGTTGTAATCTGGATAAAGTGAAAATCATACATTATGTAAATTGATAAAGATGCTGCCCTAATTCATAGAGAACAGAGATTAAGAGCCTACTACCTGCAAATTCGCGGCTTCTAGTCATTTTTGTGGATTTTGCAGACAGGCTACAAGAACTTTATCAATACATTACATGAGAGGTGAGCAATGATTCCTGGTAGTGAGCTAGTCGATCTTTCCCGTTTACAGTTTGCTCTAACTGCGCTTTATCATTTTCTTTTTGTCCCACTTACGTTGGGCTTGTCATTACTTTTAGCAATCATGGAAACAATTTATGTCATGACAGGTCGCGATATTTGGCGACAGATGGTCAAATATTGGGGGATTCTCTTCGGCATTAATTTTGTTTTAGGTGTAGCTACCGGGCTGACCATGGAGTTTCAATTCGGCACCAATTGGGCCTACTACTCCCATTATGTTGGTGATGTTTTTGGTGCCCCACTAGCACTTGAAGGACTGATGGCGTTCTTCTTAGAGGCAACTTTTGTGGGTATCTTTTTCTTTGGCTGGGATAGATTAAGTCGCGTGAAGCATATGTTTTGCACCTGGTTATTGGCTTTAGGTACGAATCTTTCTGCACTCTGGATTTTGATTGCCAATGGATGGATGCAAAACCCCGTTGGTGCTGAATTTAATTTTCATACGATGCGTATGGAAGTAACCAATTTTGCTGCAGTCATGTTTAATCCAGTGGCACAAGCCAAATTTGTTCATACCATTAGTGCGGGTTACGTTACAGGTTCAATTTTTGTTTTATCCATCAGTGCCTACTTTTTACTACGCGGCAGAAACACCAACTTTGCCAAACGTTCAATAACTGTGGCGGCAAGCTTTGGACTTGCATCTGCTTTAGCAGTAGTCGTGCTCGGCGATGAAAGCGGCCATCTTGACAATGAAAACCAAAAAATGAAATTTGCGGCCATTGAAGCATTGTGGCATACGGAAAAAGCGCCTGCCGCTCTCACCGTTTTTGGAATTCCCAATGAGGAAACAATGCATACGGATTATGCATTGAACATCCCCTACGCATTGGGATTAATCGCAACACGTAGTTTCACTGAACCACTGCAAGGTATTTCTGAATTAATCGAGCAAGGAAAAGAACGAATCAAAGAAGGTATGCTTGCTTATGAAGCGTTAACCCGATTACAAAAAAATCCTAATGATGCGCAAGCAAAAGCCGATTTTACTGCACACAATAAATATTTAGGATATGGACTTCTTCTGAAGAAATATACAGAAAAGGTAGTTGACGCAACTGATGATCAAATTAACCAAGCGGCACATGATCTGAAACCCCGAGTCGCTCCTTTATTTTTCTCTTTCCGCATTATGGTCGCGTGCGGATTCTTCTTTATTCTATTATTCGCAACAGGCTTCTACTTGTCCATGAAACGCAAATTACATACTACGCGTTGGTATTTGCGCATCGCGTTTTTCTCACTACCTTTGCCCTGGCTTGCTGCTGAGCTGGGTTGGGTAGTCGCAGAATATGGACGACAACCTTGGTCTGTTCAAGATGTTTTACCCACGGCAATGGGTGCCTCTAGTATCAGTACGACGCAAGTATTAACCTCCATATCAGGTTTTATCCTCTTTTATACAATTCTTGCTGTAGTTGAAATTTTCTTGATGGTTAAGTACATCCGTCTTGGCCCAGATAATATGGCTCACTAGGAGACTCAATATGCCTTTGGACTATGAAACATTACGAATTATATGGTGGCTTTTTCTCGGTGTATTACTGATTGGTTTTGCGGTCATGGACGGTTTTGACCTCGGCGTTGCTATGTGGCTGCCTTGGCTTGCAAAAACAGATATTGAAAGACGTGTATTAATTAATAGCATTGGTCCAACCTGGGAAGGAAATCAAGTCTGGTTTATTCTGGGTGGTGGCGCAATCTTTGCCGCCTGGCCAGCTCTATATGCGCTTTCATTTTCGAGCTTTTATTTTGCAATGCTCCTAATTTTGTTAGCGCTAATTTTACGCCCTGTTGGTTTTAAATACCGTTCAAAATTACCCCATGCGCGTTGGCGTACATTTTGGGATTATGCATTATTTGTAGGCGGTTTCGTACCTGCACTAATCTTTGGCGTTGCGGTAGGAAATGTATTACAAGGCATCCCGTTTTATTATGACGAATATTTACGACCATTTTATACGGGCAGTTTTTTTGCTTTGTTGAATCCTTTTGCCCTGTTATGCGGTGTGCTGTCAGTGTTGATGCTCGCCATGCATGGGGCTTTTTTCCTTAACCTGAAAACAGAAGGACACATACAGCAACGCGCCATAAAGGCAGGAAGAATATCTGCGCTATTGACTTTATTAGTCTTTATTGCCGGTGGGATTTGGCTCCATTATGGTATTGATGGATACAGTTTAACCAGTGCCCTAGCTCACGATGGCCCATCCAACCCACATTACAAAACAGTAATTCGACAAGCAGAAGCATGGTTTTCTAATTACCGCAATCTACCCATCACCTTATTCGCTCCAGGGATTGGGATTATTGCAGCATTATTCGCCTTTCTTGCTGCAAGGCATGTTAAAACTGCTTTTATTTGTAGTGCACTGTCTGTTGCGGGCATTATTGCTACGGTAGGTGTAAGTATGTTTCCGTTCATACTCCCCTCCTCGTCTAATCCAGAACAAAGTTTGCTCGTTTGGGACAGTTCTTCAAGTCAGTTAACTTTATTCATTATGTTCTTAGGAACTGTTATTTTATTACCTATAGTCATGCTTTACACCGCTTGGGTTTACCGAGTGATGCGAGGAAAAATAACAGAAAATACAATTAAGAAAAATCAAGATACGGCCTATTAGGAGGTTATTATGTGGTATTTTTCCTGGATTTTAGGTACTGGTCTGGCCTGTTGTTTTGCGATCTTAAATGCAATGTGGCTTGAACTGGATGACAAAGACTCAGATAAAAAAGAAATATAGCTTAGTCTCCCCCACCATCCCGAGCGTAGCGAGGGATGATGGGGGGAGTAGTATGTGAGTTTTGTCTCCTACAATCCTACCCAGCGAATAAATTCATTATGTGCATTCAAACTTACGGAAGATTTCCCTTCAAAGTAAACCGTAATATTTTCTCTAGGTAAATCACCATTCACTTTAACTTCTTTGATTTTACCTAAATCAACAATTTGCATTTGCGTTTCATAATACCCCCCTCGAACTACCTTCATCGTGGGTATTACAAAACGAATTGCACTAATGCCGTCATCTTGAGCTACAGCATTTGGATTGTTGTGATTCGCCAAGTAAGTAAGCTCACTAGCACTTAATGCAATATATTCTGCATTATTGATTTGTCTTCGCAACATCCGTGACAATGGCGCTGCCGTATGAAATACACGCTCATAGGTATCTGCGGAAATGACTGCGACAGGATTAGTTTCAGCACGTTTGCCCTTATATCCGCTGCCTACAAAAAAGATGGCATCACGATGCTCATCGGGAGCAGTTGCAGGTACTTGTACTGTCGGATTACTGGTATATTGCGGTGCAGAATTTTTATCACAATTTAAAAATTTTGACTTAGCAAACCACGCATCACTTGGATAATAAATAACCAATAAAGACTTATCCTTTATGGTATTAATGATTGCTTGTGAATTTTCCAGAGGAAGCGCAGGACATCCCCAACTCCGCCCAGGTCTTCCATATTTTTTGATAAAGCTTTCTTCTACATACCACCCGGAATGCATAACCACAGAGCGACCTGAGGCATTATCGTTGAAATTATGGTCTAAACCATCCAAACGTAATGAAAGCCCATCACGACCATAATAAGCTTGCTGGGTCTGATAAACACCTATACTACTTGCTTTGCTATTGAATTTGTTTGAAAAATAATTAGTAAGTAAGGCACCAGATTTAATGCCATGTGAGACATAAGTATGAAACAATAATTTTTTTGCATTTAAGTCAAATACCCACAACCGTTTTTCATTGGAAGGCAATGAATAATCAATAATTGTTAAAATATTATTATGATCCACATTATATTCAGTCGCACACTTTAAAGTAGTGAGTGCTTTATTGATAACGAGCGGGTTTAAATAAGGCGCTGCATGAGTAAGCATCAACTTAATATCGTTTAATGATTGATCATTAATTCGCACAGAATACTGCGCTGTTTCGCTGATGAAACGAACGTCATTCTTTATCGCTTGCGCCTGGGGAAATTCCACTGGCAGCTGCGGAATATATGTAGTAGATACTGCTAAAAATAATAGCAGAAGTGAGCCCATGATTTGTCCTTATTTTTTTATTTGTGCAAATCCTGTATTTTTAATATAGCTCAAAATTTTCATTACAACTGATATTTTTATATGGAAAAAATGATTTATTTTTAAGCGGGTTGAGTTTTTTGTACGGCCAGAATTTTTCGTCCAGTCTACATCGACTGCTGTAGCAAAGATAAATAACCGTAAGCTGGGCTGTTATAACACCAATAGATTTCTTTCTTAAGAACAATGGATAATTATTTGTTAATTGGGTTTACGGATAGGTTTCATGATGAACATTTTGGAGCGTAACAATTAATTCAGCAAACGCTGGGCTTAACAGCCCAGCCTACTTACGTCGTAAACTCCTCAGGATGGACGAGTCGCGGACGATTACATTGATTTAGTTAGCGTTTCTGGAGCAGTTTCTTCTTGCTGTGGATTATATTTATAACAAATACCCGTTATTGCATTGGTCAAATGTAATGCTGCCTTGCCCGCATTACCGACAAGCGAACTGGCAGTACAACCCGAAGTAACTCCTGCATAAACAGTACCCAGGCCTGTAAAACTGAGAGCGGTATCCCCTAAACTGGTCAATGCATTATCATTGCGACTAAAAGTAAGGACATTAAGTGCGCCCATTGCCAAATCAAAACCATTTTCCCAATCAAGTTCTCCCTTAGAAAGCATCTCATACGCAGCCATCACGAGCACAACACCATTCACGACTTGCATCGTTGCACGCCACTTGTTTTCCCTATTAAAAAAACCGAACATTTTAATCCTCCTTAATTACAATCAAATCTGATCGAACTTTAAACATAGAGTTCTTAAAAATCAAGTCATTTATATAATTGCTTGTTCCAAGTCAAAACATGGAGGAAAACTGCGTTTAGAAAAGCCCTTTAGATAGTACCTGTGTTCATTTTCATAACAATAATTAAATGCTTGCCACGATTAAAGCCGATTGTTCTTCCTCGTGCTCTTTTTTATTCCGTTGTTCTCTATGCGGTTGCGGCTTTTTAGCAAATAAGGTTGATAAACTACTCATCAATAAGCGTACCGTACGTTTGTTTGGGTTCATGTACTCGTGTTGTTCTTGAGTCGTATCCTGTAGCTCTAATTTAAGTTGGCTTTTTATATAGCTTTTAATGGGGTCGGTCAAATTAGGAGTACGTTCAATTTGTCGAATTCCTTGTGCAACAGCACGTTGATATTCATCAGCTAATCGATCTACTTTAGTTTTCAAAACACCAGCATCATCAATCATTTGTGCTGTCTCTGTTTTAAAAAAAGACAAGAAATTAGCTAAAAAATTACACACCCTCACAAACCACCCATCATGCAAGCGGACAAACTCCCCCAAAGTTTCACTATATTGTTGCAGAGTATACAGAAAAAGTGAGTTTCTTTTTATGGTAGTAAGTAACTTACAACTGGCTTGTACTGCATCCTTCATTGCATCATTTGCTTTTTTTAAAGCAATAAGTTGTTCAAGGCTTTCTTCTTCTATCCACTGTTTTAGTTTTACCTCATGACTAAAAAAACGATTTTTTATGGCTGCAATTTGTACTTCTTTCTTTTTCGACTTGCCTTGTAAATCCTGCAAACAGGCATTGATTAATGCCTTAAGCTCCATTTTGCACGCACCATCTAAGGTAGTAGGCAGTGTGGAACCGATTGCTTCTTGCACCAATTGCGGCGTAGCCGTTCGATATACAATAGTAATCGGTGTAGCCACCCAGCTCACTCCCTGAATGGCGCCTGAAGACAGATTTGGCGATGCAAGCGAGCTCTTGAGTTGTGCTACTTTTTCAAGAAGTTGTTGCCTTTGAGGAGCCTCTGTATTGTTTAAAAGAGTCTCATAGGACTCCTGATGACCGTTTAGAAGCTCTAAAAAATCCTTTCTACCAATAATTTTCTTATCGTTTTCATCTATTGCTGTAAGTAATTGAGTTACTTTCTCTATTTTTTCATCAAACTCTGCTTTTTTCTTTCGTAACCCGATTAAGCTAAACATACCTGAAGAAACTTTTTCTATATCAGCCTCAAGCTCAGTGAGGCTATCAAAAATACTTCGCGTTACTTGCTTTTTTTCTGCTGGCAGCACCGGTGTCTGGCGTTTTAGTTCAGGTAATTTATCCGTTTTAGCAGATTTTCTAGGGCCAATACCCAATACGCTATGATAGCGTCTATTCAAAAGCTCTTTAATTGGCTTTAAAGGATCTACGACACGCTCGGCTTTTGGATGATTGAACCGCTCCATTTTTTCTTCTATTTTTTGCAAAAAAAGCCCTATCTTTGATTTGATTTCCTCGAGATTAAAAAAAACTGAAACCGCAAGTTGAACCTTCCAATCTACTTTTGCAATTGCTGTCTTGATAAGGAGGAGTAACATATATGCAGAAAGCATAAACGTTTTATAATCATTTTTATCTGTAAAGGGCATGGTGTTTAAAGCAAGTAATTTTTCAATATTGCCAATTAAAGTAAAAACATGTTCTTTAGTATTATCTTTCCAGTCCTCATACAATTTAGATAAAATCATACTGAAATTGGAGAGTATTTTTTTTTCTTTTTCAGCAGTTTCTGGTAATTGCGCATGTGCTTCATCAATAAATAGCTTGGCAAAAACCACCGTTCCCAAAGAGCGTGCTTTATGTAGCTCAAAATCTTTAGACTTTCGCGCTGCGTTATCTCGGATGATGTCAAGATTATCTACTGAACTCACATAATCGCTAATCAGTAGCGCTGTGGCGAGGACATTTTGCTCTGCATCAGATTGGCTTCCACGCCATTGTTTAAAACGGTCAATTTTACTCAGCATCGCAATTATGGACTCGTTGAATGATTCTAAACTCATTCTACAAAAACGCAGATTAAAATAAAACCATAATATCCATCAATTGCGCCAAAAAAACTTAATCTCAAAAAAATCAATAATAACAATGAAGTAAATGCAAGTAAGTTTAAAATCAGCTATGCTAAATTCATACGAAAAGGAGAGATAAATATGCCATCAAAAAAAGGAATCTACCTCTTAACGCTCATTGGCTTACTCCTTGGTTTTGCTCTTGATGGCTTAATCCGCAATGAAATTATCAAAATATTTGATTATGCCTTAATCAGCCTCTTTGCTCTTTTATATGCACTGGCTTATAACGACAAAAATTGTTTACGCTTAGTTGCAAGCAGCGCCTTAGTCGCTCTATTCTTGTCGTTACCCCTGCTCCCTATGGAAGCGCGTTTTGCAGTCTTACCTTTTGAGCATTGGTTTACATTTTTGTGCGCATTCCCGATATTTATTTATGTAGGGCATTCATTTCACTATGCATACCATCATGATAATACCTGGCGAATTAGTTATACCAGTTTATTTGCTGCAGTATGGAATACTATTCCCCTACTGTGTGTTGCCGCCGTGTTTTCCGCTTTAGCGAATTTACTCATCTTATTGGGTGCTTTTATATTCAGAACGGTAGGCAGTGATTTTTTATGGAATTTGTATTCCAATAATCTCCATTTTCGTTTGATTTCACATGTAACGTTGTTTTTTATAGGATTAGGCATCGGACAACAAAATATCAAAATCATTTACAGCATACGCTTTTTATTGTTAAGAATGATGTATTATCTGTTCCCTTTCTTAGCTTTAATCAGCATCGTTTATTTTATTCTTTATATAGGCCATTCTCTCAATGGCGGTGAAGAATACATCAATCCGCTTACTATTTTAATCCCGCTTACGTCTTTAGGAATTATATTTTTTAATGCATATTTCCAAGATGGAAGTGTCGAATCAGGAGCTCCCTTCGGGCTGAAGTTATTATTACGTATTTATCGGGTCATTTTATTTCTTTTGATTCTAATGATGACTCATAAAATTTTCCAATCTTATTCTTTGGATATTAATGTGGTCATTTGTATCATCACAGTGATCTTATATAGCCTGACTTATGCAATTACTGCATGGTTTTCTGAAAGCATGGAAAAAAAATGGGTACGGATAGGAAATATTTTCTCGGCATTGTTTTTCATGATTATTCTTTTTTTACTCAACTTGCCATATATGCCCATAGTCTTCCAGGTAGGCTCTTAATAGGATGCGATTATTTACTCTAAATCAGGAGTTGGTCTGACATTCCCTAATCGGGTATTTTCCTCAACTACCTGATTAACAAATGTATTTCCATAGCCAATCCAACAGCCTTTTTTAATGGTTGTTCCAGGACCAATCGCAGTGGACATACCGATAAAAACATTATCTTCAATGACCACCGGAGCAAGAAAAAGCAAGTTACCTACATCGGAGTGACAACTTATTGACACCCCGCTTCCAAGAGTGACATTTTTTCCTATAGTAATTAATGGAAAATCCACAAAATCGATATCAAACGAATTTACAATTTGAAAAGAAACTTTAGCACCCAGCGCCCGCCAGTAAAAAAACTTAACGATGTTAAATGTTTGCAACAAAGGAGCCAGTCCAACAACCTTAGCAGAGCGCGTCAGTGCAAAATGACAAAACCAGGCAAAAGTCATTTGATTCATTTCGCGTTTATATCGGCCTGGTTTTAAACGAGGCAAACACAATCTAATGACTGCAATGATCAGAATAAACGAGGCAAACAAAACGAAAGGAGCCAATGGCAGAACCAACCATGTATGAGCATAACCATGATAGATAAATAGACCAGTGATGCTAAAAGCAGCAACACCAGGCATCAAACTAAATAAGATGGATACCAAGTCAATAATAATCAGCATGGATGGTGATAATTCAGTCTTTCCAGGAGTTTTTTTTGACTTAGCTTTACTCTTTTCTGTCATAACACGAGTTCCTTTTATAATAACCAAACCCAATAATCTGGGGTTTACATGTCAATTGCTCTAAGGCCAGATACAAATCATTTCATTTTTCTGTAATTACCCTCTGAGAAATTAATTTAGGCTTTGTCTGTGCATGGCTATCTGCTAATAATTCATCTTTTGGCAATTGCAATAAAACCATAGGAAGTACTTCTTTAGTCGTCACACTATGTGCATAGGGTTCATTTATTTGCATTAAACGCTTGTGCATACCAGCTAATAACGAATCAGGTATTTGCATCGCATCATCAGTAACGAAAACAATTCTATTTCCCAAACTATTCCGCGCAAAATACCAGTGAGGCTCTATTTCAAAAGAAATATCACGCAGCATATGTTGCAACTCTTGGCCGGTGATGGAACAACTTTCCAATTTAAGCATTTGTGTTTTATAACAAAACTCAAGTCTTGGTGCTTTATTTAAAAAACCAGTACATTTCACCACATCTTTTAACTGATAGCGCACAAAGCCCATTGCCGTAGTTAAGAAAACCTCATAATTTTTACCCTGCTCCAACTCCCAAGATTGTAAAAGATTTTCTTTTTCAATATTTTTACCTTCTTCAATAAACTCAGCAATATGTGCACCGGGATGTAAAAAACCTCCTGGTCGGTTGTCTAAAGGAACAGTAAGCCATCCTTCCGTAGCGGAAAAAGTGCCATCAACTAGGCCAACATCTGGACCCAACAATTTTTGTAATTGACGCGCAGGATATTCACAAAGGCCAGAAATCCAGCATCCAACAATGCTCAATGATGGCCAAAACTCTTTAAATGAGCTAGGGTTCTGTTGTGCGAGCTGACTTAAGTAATGTCGACGTTTTCTTGTAATTTGTAGCGGAGGTAAAAAATCAGGAATAGATTTTTCTCCTAATAAATAGGGTAAAAAATGTTTAAAATCGTGAAGACAACGCTCAAAAAAAGCATCAATAACCATAGGTGTTACCGCAAATAGTGCGCTCAGATCAGATGCTAAAGCATATAAAGCAGACCATTGTGTATAGACTTCTGTGCTATCAAACACTTCATCAGGCATTGCATAGGAACGTTTAATAAACACAGGTAAATTGCGATAATTAAAATTGCTAATCCAGCCTGATGGAGTACCCGCTGGAGAGGTTTTATGCGAATCCACCGCGACCAAATACAACATTTTTTCTTTAAACAACCCATGGAAGCGTTGAGTCAGAGTATAAATATAAGGTGGCATCGTGCGCTGGAATTGCGTCTGAAACGATGCGGTAATTGGAAAAAATTTGCGGACTCCTGCTGTTCCCGAAGTCTCTGACCAAAAAATCAATTTTTCTCCATTAAAAGGCTGAATATGACTGTGTTGGGCGGCCAAAAGATCTGCCTCATAATCTTCATAATGCGTAATTGAAAAATCATCCAACCTTAACGTTGGGATATTGGGTAGCCGAGGCTGCCAATAAGCAGATTTTTTTAATAAAGGTACAATCTCTTGATTCCATAAACGTTCACGTGAACGCTCGGGATTTTTGGTATCCTTAATAAAAGCGCGATATTTTTTTCGGGTAATTGCGGCAATAAATATTCTTTTCCAATTCATTCCTATTACTAGCCAAAATGAATGCGATACGAGATGATAACCTCAAAAACTAAAGTTGGCGAGCTACTAACCTAGAAAAAACAGTTGAGTTCGCCACTTGAGTAGTAGAACTCAACCTTTTTTCTAGGTTTAAGCAGGTATTGTAATTGGAATTACCGAAAACAATCGATGTTGCTCATAAAATTGAGACAAACAATCCGCCATAGACTCCTGCAATCTGTCGTTAATAGATGAATATGAGTTCAATTTATTAAGAATTAATTGAATTGCCAAATGAATCCAGTCTATGCCCAACAATTCTTTAGTCATTAATTGCTGATTAAAATGCCAAAAATGAAGACAACAACTGGCTGCAAAAATCCAACAATATTGTTCTGCTAAACGAAATGCTGCCAGACTGCGTGGGTCGAATTGTTTCTGCTCTTGCAAAGCAACTATTTCGCGGTCTAATCGCTTGAGTTCAACACGAATCGCCTTAATTAATGGGTTGATTTGCTTCGATTTTAATACGGATAAACCAGCCAAAATATCATCTTCTGCATGGCTGAAAAGACTTAGACGCTCTAGTGAAAACTCGGGACACATACAGTCCAGATTAAAAATATGTTCCAATTGCTGTAATTGACTTGGCAGGCAACTTCCTCTCATTCTTGCTTGCGGTAATAAACTGCCTGCAATCACGGATAAATTAACCTGACTACTCCCATCAAACAAACCAATTACTGAAATATCGCGTCTGATTTTCTGAAACATGGACCATTCTGTTGTACGTAAATAAGCGCGGGCCCCCATGACAATGCTACATTCGTCGACAACGCCCTCAGTTATTTTAGGAATAAGGAATTTAATAATCGCAGACCAAAAAGATAATTGTTCAGGCCGCACCGAACTCGCACGCGCCACAGCTAAAGCCGTACAATCGGCAATGAGTAGTTGCGTAAACTGCTCTGCCAGTCGCTGTTTTACAACAGGAATTTCATATGCTGTCTTCCCATACAACTGTCGTTGCAGACTAAAAGAAAGTGCTAGACGTAACGCCGTATCAGCAGTGCCTACAGAAAAAGAAGCACATAAAGTTCGTGAAACCTGTAACGTTTTATAGATAATTTCCAAACCGCGTTGTTTGTCACCAACCAACGCATCTTGGGGCAAGAAAACTTGTTCCAGAGAAAAGCCACTGATGTCCAAGCCTCTAACCCCATGCGTAGGCAGCTTGGGTGTTGGCATAAAACCAGATTGAATTTTGGATTTATCCAGAAAAAAAACGGAAAAACCTAAAGGCCCTCCGCGTTCATGGGTACGGCAAAGAAGAGTAATATTTTGCCCCTGGGTAGCAAAATTAATGCACCATTTTCTTCCGGATAACTCCCAACCGTTATTACACGGATGCGCCGTGACTTTATTTGCCATGATGTCAGAACCATGTTCTTCCTCAGTCAAAGCACATGCAGTAATTTCGTCGCGACGAAAAGACGCTACCAACGCTTGTTTCTGTTGTGCATTGCCTGCGATCCAAAGTGGTAAAGCCCCCAGAAATGGCAGCCCTAGGGCAATACCTGTGGTTAAGTCGCGTCTGCATATTGATTTAACCAGAAAATACCCGACATCAAGTGCAGCAAACCTGCCGCCAAGGCTTTGAGGAATGAGGTAATCCATAAACCCCCATTGCTGAATCCACTTGATTTGTTTCCAGGCAAGCTGTTCTTGCTCATCGTGTTGCACACTTTCTTGAAAATTGAGTGGGCTATCCTGTTTTTCAGGATTTCCTAAATAGTTTTCAAAAGAATGAATTAATTGCAGTAAGTCGTGATAAGCAGACATGATGATCCTTACTCATTGTATTTGCCTCTCTCCTACAAGTAGGAGAGGAGATCTTAAAAAAACATCCCTTCCCCCTTGGGGAGAAAGCGCCCGTCAGGGCAGATGGGCGTTGTTTTTCCTCACTAATAATCGAGAGAAATTCTATACGATAGAATGTCGTGCCATCGGCAAATCATCCATCATGCGATATAAATATTCCAAATGTTGTGCTAAACGACCACGCATTCGTTCGGGAGTAATCATTTCATCGATCAAACCAGATGTATAGGCATCCATTAATGAGGGATCAAGAGACAACTCATTCGTCGCACTTGCTTTGATTTCGACAGACACACGTCCATCCGTACTTTGAACTTTTTTTGTGGTCTCTTTACCCATAACACCAAGAGTCGCAGTCTCTAAAGCCAAGACCAAATCACCTTGCTGCGATACGGTTTGCATCATGAGAAATGCTGCAGCACCATAACATTTACGCACAATCACACTCATTCTCGGTACCCGAGTTTGCATCGCGGCACATAATCTGGCCCCATGTTGCAATAAGCCCTTTTGCTCTTCACGTTTTCCGGGCATAAACCCTGGAACATCAATTAAAGTAAGAATAGGAATCCTATATGCATCACATATTCGGATAAATTTAGCTGCTTTTTGCGCGGCATCTGAATCAATCGCGCCGCTAAAACGAGTGCTCTGATTTGCAACAATTCCTACGGCATATCCATGGATGCGCACAAAAGCACAAATCATGGCTTGTCCATACATGCTTTTGTATTGTTGTACTTCTGAGTTATCCACAATTGCCTGAATCAAATCGCACATATTAAATGGCACTCTGGGATCATCAGGGATATTAGGCAAGGCATGCACTGGTTCCATGACCGCATGCACCGGAGGGCATTCTCCACTATGTGAAGGAAAAAATTGGAGCATATTTTTCACGTGGTTAATTTGCGCCGTGATGCTGTCGTCAATAAAATCAGCGATACCTGTAGTGCTCGCATGCATTGCGGCCCCACCCAATTCACTCATACTGACTTTTTCACCGATTGCTTGTTGCACGACCATCGGGCTAGTGACCATTAAATAGCTACGGTGCTTGTTAAAGAACAGCAAATCCATCAACACCGCAGAATAAGCAGGTGCCCCTAGTGTAGGTGCGACAAGTACCGCAAATTGCGGGACAACCCCTGAGAGGTTGATATTACGCGCGATAATTTGCGTGTATTCATCGCCGCTTAGTAAATTTTCTTCCAAAGAAATACCAGGAGAAGCTAAAAAGGCAATAATAGGAATGCGTAAGTCTTTGGCTCTGTCCATAAGACGTAGAATCTTTTTGGCACCTTGGCTGGTAATATATCCGCGATTCACTGAATGATTATGAGCATATAGTGCAACTGGTCTATGGTTTACTTTAGCTAAGCCCGTAATTACTTCCGCCCCAAACTGTAAATGCAGTTGCTCATTAGGCGCATAATCTGCAAATAATGGAAGGAAACTATGCTCATCAATGAGACTTTCTATCCACTTCATCGTGGTTTTATCAGCAGACGATGAGGTCATATATCACTCAACTTTCAGTTAAATTTGTGCAAAAGAATACACTTCGTAATTAATAGGGTCAAATTATCCCCAAAAAAGGGTATAATTTACCCGCATTAAAGCCGTAAAAAATGAAAGGTAAAATCTATGGAAATTTTGTCCCCTAATATTCGTTTTGATATTACAGCCGCATCTCGCGTCCTTCCTGACTCTCCGCCAATCACTAATTTGGATATTTTACAAAACTTCCCGAGAACTTCGGGCCACTCTCTATCTTTTTTAGAAAAATTTGCTGAAAAAATTGGTGAGGAATTTGGATTTTATTCTCGTTATTGGTGTCATAAACCTTGGGAACCTTTAGACAAGTCCAAAGCAATGACGGCTGAATCATTAGCCATTGACGCAGTACAAAAACTGTTTGCACAGTTCACCCCCTCGAAAATACATGCATTTTTATTGGGCTCGACAACCAATAAACGATTTACAGGCTCACAAGCTGCAGCAGTTCTTGGCAGTTTAGGAATAGATGCTCCTGCTTATGATTTAAAAACAGGCTGTTCCACATCCTTATCGACGCTTCATCTTGCCTATGCCTTAATGGCTTTAGGTTACAGCAATGTCCTGGTCAGTTGTGCTGAGACGTTATCCAAAGTAATTGACCCTGAAAATGAAAAAACATGGATAGGTTTAGCTGATGGGGCTGCAGCCTTGTTCATGGAAAAAAAGGAGACAGGTGCATTCACCATTGAAAAAAGCTTTTTTTCTACTGAGGGAAAATACGTTGAAGCGTTCACTACCCAGGGGATTTTTCCACCGACCAAAGAACAAATTGATTCCATCGGGTATCATCTAATTGGCGACGAATCACTAATGAAAGAATTGGCGTATGCTAAGTACAAGCAAATGCTAGCCCATTTATTACCTACAAAAGAAGATCGCAACGCCATTACCTGGATTATACCGCATCAAGTGAACCGCAAATTAATTACCCAGCTGCTTCAAGAAAATGACATGATAAATCAATCTATCATTTGGGATTCCGATACAATTGGTAATATTGGTGGTGCATCGGTTCTTTATTCTTTAGCAAGAGCAATCGAAGAAAAGGTTTTTGACCGCCCAGGAAAAATACTGATGATGAGTGTCGGCGGTGGTCTCTCTTATGCCGCACAAGTACTCCAATTTCATAATCCATGAGGTTTCTGTGATGAATAAAGAGATTTTTAACTGCGTCTCCCTTGTCGATGCGGTTCAACACAGAGCGCAGCGTACTCCAGAACAAATAAGCTGTACTTTTGTAAATAGACATTTAGAAGAAAAAATGACTTATGCTGAATTGGATGCGCGAGCAAGAGCTATTGCTGCGCACTTACAAGCACAGGGGGTACAACCTGGAGACCGGATCTTATTATTATTTTCCCCAGGTTTTCCCCTGATTCAAGCTTTCTTCGGTTGTCTTTATGCAGGTTGTATCGCAGTACCCATTTATCCTCCTGCCCAAGCAAAATTATTAGATAAGGCACATCGCATTATTCAGAATGCAAAACCGGTATATGCCTTAATGACGGCAGATCATTTGCTCAAATTCGCCACGCTGAATATACAGGGACAACCGCATTTGGATTCAGTTCCATGTTTGGCCATAGATACCATAGAATTACATATGAGTTCTCTGTGGCAACCTCCTCTTATTCGTGCACATGACGTTGCTTTTCTACAGTACACCTCAGGGTCAACAATGCACCCTAAAGGGGTTATCATCACTCACGGCAACTTGCTGGATAATATTCACAAAATATCGCATGCATTTCAGTTAAATGAAGAAAGTATATCATTCAGTTGGCTCCCACCTCATCATGATATGGGCTTAATAGGTTATATTTTGACGCCTATTTATGCTGGCGTTCCAACATACCTGATGTCTTCTTTTTCTTTTCTACAAAATCCACTTTCCTGGTTACAAAACATTAGTAAATATAGAGTAACCATCAGCGGTAGCCCTAATTTCGCTTACGATTATTGTGTGAAACGCATCAAGGAAGAAAAAAAGCAGGGTTTGGATTTAAGCTGCTGGAATATTGCATCCAATGGAGCAGAACCCATTAGAAAAGAAACATTAGAACATTTTTATCATGCTTTTAAAGATTATGGGTTTCGCAAAGAGGCCTTCTATCCTTGTTATGGTTTGGCTGAAGCGACTTTATTAGTGACAGGTAATACTCCAAATGCCTCCTATCGCACCCTTACTTTAACTAAGGAGCAATATCAGGATCATCGCGTCCGCTTTGCTGAAGAAGGAAGTCCACTGAGCCATACTCTGGTCAGTTGCGGTCAGTTCATACAAACAGTAAAAATTGTTGATGCAGAAACACGCACCCTCTGTGAGAATGATCAAATAGGTGAAATTTGGGTACAAAGTGCCAGTGTTGCCCAAGGTTATTGGCAACAAGATGAAGAAACACAGCATGCATTCCAAGGTACAATTCAAGATGACCCAAGTAATCAATTGTATTTAAGAACAGGCGATTTAGGATTTGTACATGAAGAAGAACTCTATGTGACGGGCCGCATCAAAGATTTGATTATCCTCTATGGGAAAAATCATTACCCACAAGATATAGAATACTCTATTTTACATGCGCCAGTGCATGCATCTTTAGGCAAATGTGCTGCTTTTGTGATACAAACAGAACATGAATACGAGCTAACTGTCATGTGCGAAGTAAAAAATCGTTTGCTTAGTTCTGAGGAACAAGACACTTTGTGCAATACTATTTTTGAACTGGTTTACCAGACTCATCAACTCGAAATTCATCACATTGTGCTTATTCCGCTCAAATCCATGCCGCATACAACCAGTGGTAAAATTCGTCGAAATTTCTGTAGAAAACACTTATTGGATAGTACACTGCCTATAATCGCTACTTGGCGATTGAATAAGGTTGAGGGTTAAGATCATGCAATTTTTGGCTCAAGATGCACACAATCGAATTGCACTAAGTGTTGAGGAACACCATTTAAGTTTTGCTGAATTAGAAGCGGCGATCTACAAGATGACTGTGCAGTTAAACAAATTGCCCCCGGGTATTTTAGTCTTAGAAGCCACACCCCAACCCCTGTTTGTAATTCAATTATTAGCTGCTTTAACTATCGGAAAACCTGTAGCACTTTTTGCCCATCAAGAATTGACATGGGAAAAACGGGCTATTTTAAGCACGAATATGACCGTGAATGAGCATGGAGAACTTCTAGAATTCCATGAAAACAACGATATGAAACCTCACCCTCAGTTAGCTTTGGTACTCTTTACCTCTGGAAGCACAGGACAAATGAAGGCGGTACAACTTTCTCTAAAAAATATCACCGCCAATTGCAAAGCTGTTGTGAAGGCGCTTGAATTTTCCAAGATAAAGGATCAATTATTATTTTTGCCTTTATCGTATTCTTTTGGCTTGCTAGGTCAATTACTTCCGGGACTAATCGCAGGCATAAAAACGCAGCTGCTCCAACAATTTACTGACATCAAAGTCTTATTAGAAGGTGGTAAGGTACCGCAAATGTGGAGTGGTGTGCCCTCGCATTGGGTGGCAATTCACAAAATGGCTGCATTGTTCCCAGAAAGTGCAGCAAAAATAAAAGCAGTTGTCTCTGCAGGAGCACCGTTGAGTGTTTCATTACGTGAAAGCTTAATTCATACCTTTTCCAAAGCGATCATTTACAATAATTACGGTTTAACAGAGGCCTCTCCTCGCGTACTCACTTATTCGAGTACCGATCCTTTATTTCTCGAGGAGTATGCTGGCTATCCAATTGGTGATTGGCAGGTGCGTTTGTCAGAAAACAATGAATTGCTTATCAAAGGCAGCCAACTGATGCTGGGATATTTGGGGGAAGAACAACAAACCCGAATACAGGATGAATGGTTTTTTACTGGAGATCTAGCGGAGCAATTGCCCTCAGGTTTATTAGCAATTAAAGGACGCGTGGATCACATGGTGAATATAGGCGGTGAAAAAATCAATTTAATTGAGATAGAGCATAAAATTTGCCAACTTAAAGGAATTAAAGAGGTGATTGTCTTACCTTTAAACGATGAACTGTATGGGATCCGCTTACTTGTCTGTCTGGAGCAGAGTAGTTTTAGCCCCAATATTTCTGAACACATGCTTGTCGAACAATTAAAACAACATCTTCTACCCAGAAAACTTCCAATTAGCGTGCAATTATTAGAAAAATTACCGCGTAATCAACATGGGAAACTGGATAGAAAAACCCTACTTTTAAGTCAGAAGGATAAAATCCATGCTCACTGAACGCATTCACAATACCTTAGTCAAGATTGGGCTTCCCCATCTACCCCAAGATACATCGGCCACCTTGGAACAAGGTGGCCTAGATAGCTTAATGTTAGCGCTACTTATTATCGAATTAGAACGTGAGTTTAAAATTAAGATCCCGGTTATGCCTTTAGTCAAAGAACATTATGAATCGATAAGCAGCATTGAAAAGCATTTAATTGAATTGGGGGCAAAATGAATCTTTTGCTTACGGGAGGTTCTTCCGATATTGCCCAGGCTATAGCCAAACGACGACTGCAATTAGGCGACCGCATTATCATAACTTGTTCCACTAAAGAAAGCCTGGATAGAACCTTGGAACACTATCAACAGCACAACATGCAAGTACGCGGTTTGGTATACAATTTTGCCAATCCAGAAGCCAGTAAAGAAGAGCTACACGAGCTGCTGCAAGAACCTTTAGATGGGGTTGTGCTGAACGCGTTTACGCGTGTAAGCCAACTTCGTAAATTACACGCGCTACCCTATCCTGCATTACGTGCTTATATTGATGATAACTTACATGGCAATATTTGGTTGATTCATCAGTTATTGCCTGCTTTTTTGGCCCATAAATTTGGCCGATTGATTCTGATTTCCAGCCTTTCGGCAATTACAGGCACTAGTCGTTATGGTGCTTATTGCGCTACCAAAGCGGCATTAGAGGGATTGTTTTTAAATTTAGCCGTTGATTACAGCGCCAACAATATTTTATCGAATATAGTCCGTGTTGGTTTGATTAAAACATCAAGAACAGAGCAATTCTGGAAAAAACCTGCTTATCAAGAAAAAATGGCGCACATTATTCCTCAGGGCATGATGGGAGAAACTGCACAAGTCGCAGAAGCGATGGATCCCTTATTATCCAGAACCTCATTTATGACAGGCTCCGTAATTACAGTAAGCGGCGGATTACCTCTGATGCGTTCAGAAGGACTATTATCATCATGAACTTATTATACGCTGAAAAAAATATATACCTCAAAGGTCCGTTCACTGCATTACCCGAAAAGATTATGGGTAATCAAGAGGTTCTCGATTGGATGAATAGTACCCAAAGTCCAACACTGGTCAGTTTCTCGACCGGAATTCGCAACAGACGTTGGGCCAATGAAGATCAAGCATGTAGTGATTTGGCGGTACTTGCTGCAGAAAAACTATTCGCAGAGAAACCCACAGAAAAAAATAAGATTAACCAAATTATCTTAGCTACAATTTCAGGAGACTATCTCGCGCCACCAACTAGCCCTCTGGTGCAATACCGTCTCGGATTACAAAATACCGGTGCTTTTGACATAGGAGCAGCCTGCGCGGGCTTTGTAGTCGGTTTACATACAAGTGCGGCGATTGCTCAGGCAAGTATGGGCTCCATCTTATTAATAGCCAGTGAAATTCGCTCCAAATTTTTAAATAAAAATAATTTTGCCACCAGCGTTCTCTTTGGTGATGGCGCAGCTGCTTGTGTTGTGTCCACCGATAAAGAGCATGCAGAATTTCGTTTTATCGCTTCGGCATTATTTGCAGATGGAGAGGTCAGCGATACAGTTTCCACTCCTGCAGGTGGCTCACGGCTGCCTGCCAGACAGTGTACAGATCCCGAACTCTTTTACATTACCATCAAGGAAAGTACCGCATTATTTGTCAAAGCAGTACATGGCATGGTGGATGGTGCCGAAGAATTTCTCAAGGCATTAAACCTGAGCACTGCGGACATCCAATGGCTAGTACCTCATCAAGGAAATAAAAATTTAGTGTTATCAGTTGCCAAACAATTGGGTTTTCCTGAAGAGCGCATTGTCAAAACTGTGGAGGAAACAGGCAATACCTCCGGCTCCAGTGTCGGCATTGCCTTGGATTACCTGCGCGAACATGCAGATATTAAAGCAAATGATAAAGTGTTATTAGTCGCTGCAGGTGGAGGCGGTATTGCAGCTTGTGCGCTTCTGGAAGTTATTTAAGTACGGGGAGCCCGTCATCCCAAACATCACAGAAGGATGACTGTATTAGAAATGAAATGTTGAACTAAACCAAAATTCAGCCAAAGGCGTATCTTTATAATGCGCTAAATGAAAATTAAAAAACTCTTGTGCTGCATGCAAATTTTTACTTTGTATTAAACAAATAAGATAGGTTTGGGCGATGATTTCTGATTGCGCATCACTGCCACCGATTTCAGTGCGTCTTGAGATACAAGGTGCCATCAAATCACATGCTGTTTGGAACTCATTGTGTACAAAAGCATGTATTCCTTTACTCAAGGGCAAGATTACCGAAAACCAAAGCGATTGATAATATCCGCTCGGTAGTGTTTTAGCGTAAGCCTCAATCGATGCGAGGGATTTTTGCACTGCATCCTCCTGGCCTAAACGAGCAAGACAATAGATGTAATGCACCGTATTAAAACCGGTGTAATGCATCGATGGATTTTCCTGCAAATAAGGTGCAAGCTCATTAAACCGCTCCAGCTGCGGCAGTCCTGCCATATCCAAACGCCATAATAATGAAATCGCATCGATTTGTTCGGTTACAATTTCCGGAGAAATGCCAAAAATTACAGAATATAGCTCCATCACTTTATCAACTTGCCGTAATGCAAGATAAAATAAAGCTAAATGCCAGCTGTTGTGTCCACGCAAAAGCGATGAAATCTCGTCCCAACTCCCCCGAAAAGACTCTAAAGCCACAACTCCATTGGCAATATGATGAGTATTCAGGTAGGTGTGCGCCAAAGCATGATGAGCCCACGGTGTAATGGGGTCAATGGTAAGGGCGTGTTCTGCCAAACGTTGGGCGTCTGTTACATGACCTGACAACTCAGCCGCAAAAGAATGCATGGCTATAAAATGCGATTCATCCTGATTATGTGTGGCAATTCGTTCACAAAATGCCAAATATTGATGACTATTGTACGCTTGCCCTGAACAATAAAATAACCATTCAGCGAACTTTGCTGCCAAAGTATCGCGAGGATACAAAGCGGTTAAAGCAGCTAAAATGGTTAAAGCACTCGCATAGTCTAACTGCATCCACGCTTTAACTGCTTGATAAGTTAATTGTTCTCTTAAATTTGCTGTAGGCAATAATTTTTCAGCATGGATTAAATGCTCTTTTGCCAAAGCAGTTGTTGCATCAGTCTGACCATAAAGATAAAAAGCAGCTGTATAGACTTGGAGAAGCAAATTATCAGGATTATTTTTAACAGCATCTAAAATAAAGTGGGGTTCTTTCCCTGAGCCTAAAATTTGTTGATGAAAATGATTAATACTTTCTACAACCTGCAATGACCATGTTGTCACTGTTAAGCCACGATTTGTTTCCATGGTGGACCTACGAAATCGTCTCATTTCTTATAGTATATATCTCTTGATGGAAAGGCGAGCTGAATAAGCAAATCAAAACATAAGATCTTAGGCATGATTTCATTGCATCAAGTAACGTCATCAGATAACCTACTGCCGAAATTATGGAGAGATAAAAAATGAAGAGTCAAAAACAATTATTCGAGTTTTTATGTCAATTGATTGATATTCAAATTAAAAAATACGTTGCCTTACCCAAAATAGGTATAGGCCCCGATGCTCGTCTCAATGGGCAACTTGTTTTTCAAGAAGTAAATGAGCTATTAGGATTTGCTGAGCAACTTCTAGCTAAAATGGAACACAATGTTGTTTCTCCAGAACTCTTCTCCTCTATTTTTGAGCAAGTCAAATTTTATCTTGAACAAGAACATCTCAGGGGATATGCAGGTTGGCTTCTTGATGAAAACAATATTCATACACCATTGATGGCACGAGTAAATGAGCAAATCGGACAATTAAAAGAAATCGCCGACTCAGCACATATTGAGTATTCCTCTGCATCAAAACCCGTAACAGAAACACAGAAACAAACCGAATATGATAGTGTGGCCATTGCTTTTTACATTTTGGACCTCGCTGTAAAAATTGCTGAAAATCCAGAGATAGAATTAGATGCTAAGAGCCTAGGACATGCTCTCCCAATATTAAGACGTAATGCGACCACCCGCTATAATAAAGAAGAATTCGCTCAACCAATCCGTGAGTTACATAAAAAATGCACTGAGTTTATGCAGCAATCCGACGCTCAAAAAGGCGATACACTGCTCGATAAAGTAAATGCTGGCGTCTATGAAAAAAAACACCGGGAACAATGGAGCAAGTTACTCAAACGTTATCAAAAAGTTGAACCAGACTCTAAATTATTCGATGCGGAACATGAGTGGTATAAAATTGGTAAATTATCAGCAGAAAAATTAAAACCCCAATCAACATACGCGAGCCCAAACCTTACATTATTTGGCGGAGTCACCATAGGTATACTGCTTGTTTGCATGTTGGTTTCATATTTTATAAAACAACAGAATAATGAAAGCATCTTAAATTCAACGCTGAATCCCTAGACGCTACATAGATAAAAGTAGGTTGGGCAGTGGCCCTACCTACTTCAAGCCGAACAAAGCTCATCAATGAGAAAACGATTTCCAACACTTACTGGCTACGCCTGAGTAAAATCAAACAAATCCTTATAAGTATGAAAATTCATTGCATCTTCTTCAGTCACTGTTAGATTATATTCTTCACTTAGAATGGCCAGTAACTCAACGATTTTCAAAGAGTCCAAATGCAAGTCTTCAATCAGAACCGTATCATCATGAATTTCCTCTGCTTTTGCACCAGATAACTTGGATATAATTTGTTTTAATTCACTATCAATGATTTTCATACAACACCTGTTCATTATCTTTCGAAGCCAAATAATACCATGAAGCAAAAGCACATAGCCCCAAAATAAGCAAAATTATAGCTAAAGAGAGTTGGCCATACCATTGACCCAGTGCGATTATGCCGCTAGATATGGCAGCACTTAAATCTTGCATACAGGCATATAAAGCCCCTACTGTACCTGCCATGTGGGGAAATGGATGAAAAGCACCAGCAAAAGCATTGATAAAAGTAAACCCCACACCCATGCTAAACAAGGACACTGGAATCATGATAGACAGTACATTCTGAAATCCTAAAATAGCAAGAAGCAGCATGGTAAAACCACCAATAATCATGAATACAATGCCAATACATACCATATAGGATACCCCTTTACTCATCACTAATTGGCTATTAACTATCCCACTCACACAGATAGCAGCAGCAATAAATATAGTTAATTGACCAAACTCTATAGGACTAAGTCCTAACACATCCTGAAAAAGGAAAGGCGCAATTGCGAGATAACCAATTAAACCTGCGGACGCAAGGCATGCACACAAAGCATAACCAAGAAAGACTTTAGATTTTAATAAAGTAAAATAGTTCTCACGCATTACTTTAAATTTAGTTGCATCGGGATTCAGGTTTTTATTGGTTTCTGGCAGCGCTAACAGCGCTAAAATCCATATAACAATGCCAAATACTAATAAGAATAAAAAATTAACACGCCATCCAAAATGTTCTTGAATGTATCCGCCTAAAACTGGCGAGGCGACCATAATAAATACACTCACAATACCCACATAAGATCCGATCTTAGATAACATTCTATCAGTAAAGAGATCACGAACTAAGGAGCGTCCCACTGAACCACAACATCCAATACCAAATCCTTGAATAAAACGGCCAATGATCAATACCAAAACTGAAGGAGCAAGAAAACAGATTAAGCTACCTAAAATACTCAAACCGACACCAAACATAAGTGGCGGTTTGCGGCCAATTTTATCGGATAAAGGACCATAAAATACATGGGAAATACTTAAGCCCAACATGAAAAGTGATAACGTTAATTGAATAGATGCTTCACTACTATTAAAAATCCTGGTAATAGCAGGCAATGAAGGGATATACTGATCCGTAGTCATCTGCATCAATATCATGAGCATTAAAACAACAAAAACCAATACAGGTTGAAGCGAAACTTGCTGAACATCATTTTTTTTGTGCATCAAAAAACCCTTAACTTCTTATTAACAGCCCCTTCCCTATAAAACTCATGCCCTATTCATATCATACAGAGCCCTAATATAATCAAACAGCAAACATAACCAACAAACCACGCGGTTGATCTTAATGAAGCCATATCCATTAAATAACAATAGTAATAAATAACTCGGGAAACGATATAAATCATCGCCAAAATTTGGATTGTGATACCAAGATGCTTGGTAGTCATCGCGGTTAAAGCTGCAGTAGCAAAAACAAGCAACGATTCAAAACTATTTTGATGTGCAGCAACAGCCCGTGCCCCCATACCCTGTAATCTTGCCTGTTGCGCTCTGGGATAATGATTGTCGTATCGGCCTTCTTTTTGCATAAAATAAGCAACAACCATCTTCAGAAGATAAGGGAATAATATTGCAATGAACAAGCAAATAATCAAAGTAGTCATAATGTCATTTCCTCTGTAAACATTCGTGCTTTTTAAATTAATAATTAGTGCCTGGTGCAGCACCATGGAACCCAGGAGGTTATAACTTCTTCATTAAGCGTATCTCGTTATCCTAAATAACGAATAAAAAATGAATCATAATAGCGAGAATACCTCCTTAGTACAATGACTTAGGATTCATGTCTATAAAGGAAAAATAGTACTTTCTACCAATTAATTTCTTCTGTTATGATAAATTGATTACGTTGTCATCTTTTAAAAGGTGGTACTATGGTACAAGATGAATCAAAAAAAAAATCCAAGGGACATATTGTCCTGTCGTCACATCCATCCGGACATACTGCGGCTCCATTAAAAATTAAATGGGGGGCAGAAAATCCTAAAGAACGTGGTCCAGTCATCGCATCCCTTACTAATATTAAAAATCGTAATGCCGTTGGCACACACTCAGGCTCATATTCAGTTTATCGTGCTCTTGCTGTTGCTGCCGGAGTATTGGATCCCGAGCATGTTCCTGATCTTACGGATACCACCCCACCGGTAATGATAGGACCTCACCCTCAATGGAGTGATCCTCAGAAAATTGTTTCACTTGATCCTTGGGGACATCTGGTAGCGGATACATTCGCTGAAGAAATTCACGCAGGATATGATATTCGACCAACAATTGCAGTGACTAAAGCACATATTAATATTCCTGAATTGCAAACAGCCATCCAAAAAGGCCGCCTTATTCCGGATGGAAAAATATTAAAAGAGTCAGGTGATGTTGCAGTAACTAAAGCGGCACTGGAGCCCGTTTGGTATTTGCCTGGAATTGCTGAACGCTTTAAAATTTCAGAATCACTTTTACGTCGCACCCTATTTGAACAAACTGCGGGGATGTTCCCTGAGCTGGTCACACGTTCTGATCTCGATGTTTTTTTGCCCCCAATAGGCGGATTAACTGCTTATTTTTTTGGTGATGTAACCACCATTCACGATCCCAAAGTTGAATTGACTTGTCGGATACATGATGAATGTAATGGCTCTGATGTGTTTGGTTCTGATATTTGTACGTGTCGCCCCTATTTAGCGCATGGAATTGAATTATCTATCGAGTCAGCTCAGAAAGGTGGTGCTGGTTTGATTGTTTATAATCGTAAAGAAGGCAGAGCTCTGGGTGAGGTCACTAAATTTCTAGTCTACAACGCTCGCAAAAGACAACAAGGTGGGGATACTGCTGCGAAATACTTTGAACGAACGGAGTGTGTGGCAGGAGTTCAAGACATGCGCTTCCAAGAACTCATGTCGGATGTCTTGCATTGGCTTGGTATTACCAAAATTCATCGTTTTGTTTCAATGTCCAATATGAAGTATGATGCATTACTCAAATCAGGAATTCAGGTTGTAGAGCGAGTAACCATTCCTGATGAACTTGTTCCTCCAGATGCTCAAGTTGAAATGAACGCCAAGCGTGCAGCAGGCTATTACTCACCCGATCGCATTGTCGATATCAATGAGTTAGCAAAAACTAAAGGACGCGATCTTAATGAGTAATGAACAACAAGAAATTGCCCAAGTATTAACAACGTTAAACGATCTCCGCACCATACGCTTGCGCGCCCAAGCTATTTTGGAGCGAGTCAAACACGATAAATCAGCATATTTTTCCTTAGAGCCGGAAAAGATGACTGGCACAGCCTCTTTTGTTATTAACGTCATTCAAGAAAACTATCCAAATCTTAATATTCCGTATCATAGCCGCTGGCGTCACTTTGAAGCTGGGGGTATTAAGCGGATAGAAAAAATGCTGGAAGAGTTGAGTGGCTTGTCCGTTGATGAGCGTGGCAAAATTCTTTATGAACTTGTTATCATCAGTGTCTTTCTCGATGCCGGTGCTGGCCAATACTGGCGCTATCAGGAGTCAGATACAGGAGTAGAATATTCCCGCTCAGAAGGCCTTGCTCTAGCAAGCTTATCTCTTTATCAAGCAGGCATGTTCAGTGCCTTACCGACTGAGCCGCTCAGAGTAGATGCAGAGCGTTTATTAACTTTTAATGAAGATGATCTTCGCCTTGGATTTCAAGTAACTACCAACAACCCTTTAGAAGGTCTTTCCGGACGAGTTGCTCTGCTGAATCGACTCGGAGCTTTAATGCAACATGATGAACATCATTTTGGAAAAGAACGCCGTTTAGGTAACTTTTATGCCTATATCAGCTCCTTAGCAACCAATAACAAGCTTGCTGCTTCACAAGTTTTTCATGAAGTGCTTCAGGCATTTAATAATATATGGCCAGCCAGACTTTTATTTCATGGAATTACTCTTGGAGATGTGTGGCAATATAATGCACTAAAAACCGATAAGCCAGGATCTGAATATGTCCCGTTTCATAAATTATCCCAGTGGCTCACTTATTCATTGATTGAACCTTTAGAACAAGCAGGAATTAAAGTGACCCATCTAGAGGAACTCACTGGTTTACCAGAGTATCGGAATGGTGGCTTACTCATCGATTGTGGCTTACTGCACATTAAAAATAAAAAAGTTCTGGAACAAGCTATCTCCCCGGATTCAGAACTCATTGTAGAATGGCGTGCATTAACCATTGCTCTATTGGATGAATTGGCCGATTTAATCAGAAAAAAACTGCAAAAAAATGCTATAGAGTTACCTTTGGCGAAAATTTTGCAGGGCGGCACCTGGGAAGCAGGACGGCGCATTGCAAAACAAAAACGCCCCCAAGGTACCCCACCTATCCAGATTATTAGTGATGGTACTGTTTTTTAAATTAAGAGCAAAATTTACATAAAATCGCAGTTTGGAGTTAAAATGAGTGATCAACAAGTTGTAGTAGTGAAACATCCGTTAATTCAACATAAATTAACGATTATGCGTCGAAAGGACACCAGCACCGTAAAATTTCGTACATTGATGCATGAAATCAGCATGCTGCTTGCTTATGAAATTACTCGTGATTTAGAAATGGAATATGAAGAGATCGAAACACCTTTAGCCTTCATGCAATCACCTGTTTTAAAAGGTAAAAAAATGGTTTTTGTTTCGATTTTGCGTGCCGGTAATGGTTTAGTCGATGGCATGTTGCAACTTGTACCGACAGCAAGAATTGGTCATATTGGCTTGTATCGCGACCCCAAAACTCTTGAGGCCGTTGAATACTACATTAAACTTCCAGAACATACTCGCGATCGAGATGTTATTGTGGTTGATCCAATGCTAGCTACTGGAAATTCAGCCATTGCCGCAGTTAAAGAAATTAAAGCCATAAGTCCTAAATCCATTAAATTCCTCTGTCTACTCGCCTCACCTGAAGGAATAGCGGCGTTTCATGAAGAACATCCTGAGATCCCTATTTTCACAGCATCAATAGACCAACAGCTCAATGAAAAAGGCTACATTATTCCTGGTTTAGGTGATGCAGGTGATAGACTTTATGGAACAAAACTGGAGTATTAGCTGCGGCAAACTAAATAAATTAGTCAAGAACCTCTACTAGCACATGTAGATTCTGTTGAAATATTAGCTTCACAGTGTTAATATTGCACATTGTGCACGGTATTATATAATGGAAAGGATATTTTTCATGTCATCAAAAGAATCTACAGCAATACTTCCGTCTCTTGCAGTAAATAAAAAGTATTCTTGGACAAAAGATGATACCGTCTGGATGTTAAGTCTTTACGGTACTGCTGTAGGTGCTGGAACGCTATTTCTCCCCATTGATGCCGGATTAAATGGAATCTGGCCTTTAATTATAATGGCGATACTTGCCTTCCCCATGACCCATTTTTCTCATCGTGCTTTATGCCGTTTTGTTTTATCAGGATCTTCGAGCCAAAATGACATTACCGGTGTTGTCGAAGAACATTTTGGTACCTTTGCAGGAAGAATACTGACGGGTTTATATTTTTTTGCAATTTATCCCATCTTATTAATGTACAGCGTAGCAATTACCAATACCACTGAAAGTTTTCTGGTAAATCAGTTGGGTGTGTCCGCGCCCCCCCGAGCACTTTTAGCCATAATACTCATCCTTGCACTCATGTCTATAGTCCGCTTTGGACAGGAAATAATTGTCAAGTCGATGTCCGTAATGGTTTATCCTTTTGCAACAATATTATTATTCTTATCACTCTATTTAATTCCCAACTGGAACAACGCCATTTTACAGCAAAGCAATTCATTACATGCTAATGGCGGGCATGGTCTCTTGATGACGCTGTGGTTAGTCATTCCAGTTATGGTATTTTCCTTTAATCACTCGCCGATTATTTCCTCATTTGCAGTCAATCAAAAAGAACGACATGGTAGCGAGGCAGATAGAAGCAGCACCTCCATTATGCGCTATAGCCATTTACTCATGGTCTTTTCAGTCATGTTTTTTGTATTTAGCTGTGTTTTTAGTCTTTCACCACAAGACCTTTTACAGGCGAAACTGCAAAACATTTCTATCTTGTCTTATCTAGCCAATCATTTTAAAACGCCACTCATTGCCTGCATTGCGCCTGTTATTGCTTTTATTGCAATTTCCAAATCATTTTTAGGCCATTATTTAGGTGCTAAAGAGGGTCTGAGCAGCATTATTGTGAACATATTAAAACCAACAGGAAACACAATAAGCCAATGTAAGCTCCAACGAATTATTGAAATTTTTATGATACTCACATGTTGGATCGTAGCGACCATAAATCCCAATATCTTAAAAATGATAGAAACTTTAGGTGGACCTGTCATAGCTGTTTTGTTATTTATCATGCCTATGTATGCTATTGCTAAAATTCCAGCAATGAAAAAATATCAGTCACATAAAGTAAGTAATGTATTTACGGCAGCAATAGGCATCATCGCTATTTCAGCCATAGTATATGGGTTATTTTAATCTAAACTCAGTAATACATGGGCAGCAGTCCAAACACTAGGAGTAATACTGCGCCCGCCCTTTATTTGTTCCAAATTTGATCAATCTGTTTTTTTTTCATATACTTCATTTGACTCTCTTAACTTTTAATCCACCCCTGGGGAGTGTGAAGATGCCAGTAGTTACTAAGAAAGATGCTTTGAAAAAAATTGCAGCAGACTTACTCTGTGAAAAGAGCAAAGTTGATAATGCTTATCGCAGTACATTAGATCTAAATTTCTATCATGACGTGCCATTAATTGATAACAGTGACTGCGAGAGAATAAAACGGAGAAAAGATGTAATTGACGCGGTATATCAAGAGCTTTTTAATGCTATAGCACCATTCTCTACTGCAGATCAAAAATATATACCTGTATCAGGAAATTTACAGGAGCATATTAATAAACATATTGATACCTTAGATGAAACACAAGCAGAAGCAGCCCTGAAAAGTTTTACAGATGAAAATAGCTTTATTAGTCAGCTTACTCAACCTATGGATAGAAGTGAAATGGTCAAACCTGATTGCTCTCCCTTTAGTACCGACAAGAAGGATCAAGCCAAAAATATTAGTGCCATTAGAGGTCATACTATTGATGGAGGCTGGGCACTTTCCTTTTTCTCCAAAATAATAAATTTAGCTAAAGAAGCTCTAGGTGTAAAAACATCTTCTGAAAAGGTACTTGACAGCACAATGGAATTAGCACGCTCATCATTATCCTAGAAAAAGCGGTTGTGTCCGTAACGAGCAAACTAAGGATGCTAAAAACCATAGATTCAGTGTCATTAGCTTGTGCAGTAGAACGCAACTGCTTTTTCCAGGATTATCGTAGGTTACAAATCTATTTCCATTCCCAGCAAAATATGAAACAATTCTCATCAATCCCATCCAGTACTTGTTTTCAATGCACGTTGAATTTCATCAGATACCTATAGAAAACATTCAAGCAGGACAGTATCAACCCAGACAGGATTTTAATGACACTGCCTTAAAAGAGCTCGCCCAATCGATTATATCTCAAGGTTTAATCGAGCCTTTAATCGTCAGAACCATAGCAAAACAACGCTATGAAATTATCGCGGGAGAAAGACGATGGCGTGCGGCAAAAATGGCAGGATTGCAAACAGTACCTTGCCTCATTGGAAACTATACTGACAAACAGGCTTGTGCACTCACCTTAATTGAAAATATTCAACGAGAAGATTTAAATTTGATTGAAGAGGCAAGCGCTTATCGGCGTTTGCTTGATGAGTTTCATTATCATCAAGATGAAATCGCCACTTTAGTAGGAAAATCACGTAGCCATATTGCCAATATTATTCGATTACTAAATTTGAGTGGACAAATAAAAGACCTAATTCGGGATAAAAGCTTATCTTTTGGTCATGCACGAGTTCTCGTCGGATTAAATCCGGCCCAGCAGGAATATTTAGCCACAAAAACGATAGAACAACAATGGTCAGTAAGGCAGTTGGAACATGCTGTTAAAACGCAAAAAAATAAAGAGCCCCTCCCAAAAAATGCGAAAAAAGATCGCGACATTGAGCGCTTACAAACCGTATTATCAGAACAAGTAGGTGCACCTGTGCACATAATAAACGACAATGAGCAAGGTGGATGGCTGCAAGTAAAATTTTTTGATAATGATACTCTTGCGGGACTTTTGGAACGTTTAGGCTTAAGATATGAATAGTCCGGTGTTTACAAAATATGGTACAGCAAAAGGAACGACATCGATGAAAAGAACCTTGACTGGCGTGTTTTTATTGGCCTTATCCACAATATCACATAGCATCAGTATCCAAGGTGAAGTCGATCAATTAATAAAACGCGTTAATCCTAATGTTAATCTTGGAATAGTCGTCCTTGACCTAACCTCAGGTCAAACGCTATATCGTCGTAATGCAGAACGGTTATATATCCCCGCAAGTAACCTGAAAATTTTTTCTGAAGCAGCAGCCTTAATGGTACTTGGTCCCGATTACCGCTTTAAAAACCAATTAAGTATGAGTGCAGGTAAAATACAACAAGGAGTGCTGCAGGGAAACGTTTATGTACGACTTAGTGGCGACCCATCTTTTAATCGCGATGATTTAAACACTCTTCTTTCTTCATTGCACAAGTGGAATATCAATACCATTCAGGGAAATGTATACATTGACAGCAACCTCGCTAATGTAGATCCCTATCCGCCAGGCTGGCTCACAACAGATCTATCGTACAGTTACGGTGCACCCAACGCTCCAGTGATGGTAGATTCCAATCGCTTGACTGTAACGGTAAATCCTGGCGCTCAAGCTGGAGATCCAGCGATTGTAGAGGTAGATGATGGAGGTGGCGCCATCGCCTTAAATAACCAGGCAACAACTAAAGCGGATGCTAAGGGCTGTGGTGTAGGTTTTAGTTTAGATCAAGAAAATCACTTAACCGTTCGTGGTTGCGTTGGTGTTGGGCAGTGGGCGGTGCAACAACGAATGGCGATAAAAAATCCTTTAATGTATGCACAAGGCATGATTAAAAGCCAATTAGCAAAAGCAAATATCCAACTCACTGGCGAGGTCCAATTAGGTAAAACTCCTGAGGGTTCTTTATTAATTGCAACCCAACACTCCAAACAAGTATCGCAATTGATGGCGGATACGTTAAAGCCTTCAGATAACCTCTATGCAGACAGCTTATATTTGCATGCTGCAGAAAAGCTCAATAACGGAGTACCAGTCAATTGGCGAAGTGCACAACCTCTAATTAAGAATTTTTTGCAGTCACAAACAGGAATTGATTTTAGTAATGCCATTTTTACTGATGGTTCAGGCTTATCAAGATATAGTTTAGTCACCCCAGAGCAAACCATATCATTGTTAAAATTCTTATATCAACGTTTTCCATTATCTTATGAATACATCGCAGCATTACCAATATCAGGACGAGATGGAACATTGCAAAAAAGATTTCGCATTCCAACACAGCAAGGATTTGTACGCGCTAAAACAGGTACTATGACAGGAATAAATAGCCTTTCCGGGTATTTATATACTGCCAATGGCCATACATTAGCATTTGCAATGTATGTCAACCGACAACCCGGCAAAGCATCAGGTCCTGGCCGTCCCGTATTGGATGCGCTGTGCACTTATTTTTTGCAAAAAAGCCCGGGAAGCAATCGCTTGAGTCGAGTTTTTTCACCACATCAACGTATTAACTTTCAATTGAATCCAACTCAGGCTGAACGACAAAAAGCACATCAAGCGAAGTGGCGACGATTAGAGTCAGCCATACGCACCGCGCTTCGCGGCCAAGCGGTCAATGTCATCTATAGGGGTAATGAGCTTATTATAAGCGATAACCAGACTGATCCTGGAAAAGTATGGTCAACGTTACAGTCCGTCGTCAAGAAATATCCTTTTGCAGTCATGTTAACGTCTAAGACGCTATCAGTTAATCCTCTAGGTAGCCCTACACTACTCTGGGTAGAAGCTTCAGACACAGCCAATCAGGCACAAAGAACTTGGAGCATTCACGAGGCTGCGTAAATATAATCATCACGGAGATGCAATTGAATTCACTTTTTAAAATTGTTTTATTGATTTTTTGTTTTCTTCATTCCCTACATGCAGCACCTAGTTTTTTAACAATTAGTGACATACATTACGGCAGTAGTAACTTATCACGTGATGGAGAAGACACCGGCCCTGAATTCCTCGATGTTGCCATGCAGGAATATGAGAAATTAAGTAAAAAAGTAGATTTTATTCTTTGCCTAGGCGATTTACCCACCCACTCTTTATTTAACACCACTAAAAAAGGTGAATTTGAAAAAACAGTGTTTGATGACTTATATAAACACGATAAGGATCTGAAACCTATTTTTTACATTACAGGAAACAATGATTCATTGCAGGGTAATTATCAACCCTTTGAAACGAATGGCACTTCTCCGTTAAATTTTGCTGCAGGTTGGAATGGGGCCTGTGCTCATTGTAAAGAATTAATTATCGATGACAGTCACATGAATCACGATGGATATTATTCCAGTTATGTAATACCTGGAAATAAAAAAATTATCTTAATTGCCCTAAACGCGACTCAATGGACAAAAACCCCCATACTTGAAAAATATCCCAATCAAGAACACGATGCCTTAATCCAGCTTTCATGGCTAAATGAACAATTAAAAAAGCATCATGGCAAACAACTATTAATTGCGATGCATGAACCTCCTGGAAATTCGTATCGGGGGCAACCCATATGGCATAAACCGTACCTAGACGAGTTTATAAAAATATTAAATAACAACAAAAAATCATATGGGGAAATTACCCTGCTTACCTCACATACCCATATGGATGAACTTAGGAAAATTAACTTAAATAATGGTACTAATATCTATGCTTACTCTACCCCAAGCGTAAGTCGTATCCATCATAACTACCCAGGTATGAAAATATTTAATATGAATAAGAACCTAAGCATTACAAATTTTACGACGTATTACACAAGTCATTTAAACAGCTGGGATGCTCAGCAATATCAAGCGATAAATGCCTCTAATGCCATTTTTCCGCATTGTCAGCACAAGACTTTATCTCAATGCCTTAATCAGTTAAATACAAAACAAGTGTGTCATTATTTAGATAAGGGCCTGTTTTATGGAGTGAAAAGCCCTAATGTGCCAATACATCAATGCAATACAACATATAGAGTCAACCCTAATTGACAAATTCATAAATCAACTCTAACTTTGGTATCAGTTATCATTTAAAGGACCCAAAAATGAAAGCACTTTACACAGCAACAGCACGGACACACGGTGGTCGAGATGGTCATATTGAAACATCGGACGGCTTATTAAGACTGGACCTGGCGAAACCTAAAGAACTTGGTGGCCCAGGAGACGGCACAAATCCAGAAGAATTATTTGCCGCAGGTTATTCTGCATGTTTTGAGAGTGCCATGCGTCATGTTGCTCGTTTACAGAACATTTCTCTGCAAGACATCTCCATTCTTTCACAAGTCTCTTTGTATTCTACTCCAGAACAAGGATTTCAACTTGGAGTTGAGATGCATGCTCATATCATGGGCTTAAACCAAAAAGATGCGGATGCATTAGTAGCCAAAGCCCATGAAGTTTGTCCTTATTCTAAAGCAATTCGTGGCAATGTTGATGTGACATTTAAAGTAAGCGTAGAATAAAGCAACTCCACATCCCTGTATGTGTTATTGGCAAAAAAAGCTAAATAACCGTAGGCTGGGCTGCCAAGCCCAGCAAGCCACTAAAGTATTCCTTCTTAGAAACACTATAGAGAAGATACGTGTTAATTGGCTACATAATGCAATTTTGGAGAATACGAATTAACTCAGGAGATACTAGGCTTAACAGCCTAGCCTACATCGTTCATTTTTGGCAACGAATTACCTGACATATACAATCCCAAGCGTAGTGGGAGCTCTCCATACTGTAGCAGTGTTTCGATGAGAGCTCATTCCTCTACGCTTGGGATAATAGAAAACTCGCCTCAGCCAGGCAACGAGGCTATCTCTTTCTCAATCAGATGCTTAGTTGTTTCTGAACGTTAATATTTTCTGCAACCACCCTGCTGAGCTCACCAAGATGATCCTCTGAACGAGTCGTCTTTTTACTCGCAAAAAAATCATATATTGGATTATTGTGCTTTTTTATTATTTTCATATTTTCAGTATCTTGCGTAAATGCTTTTATAAACGCATCAATCTCTTGCAAATTTCCACGCTGGCATTTCAAATCAAAAATAAATTGCTTTAATAACTCACCTTTTTCACGACGGGAAGCACTAAATGAATTCCCCATACTCAACGCATTGGTATGAATTGCATTTATTACTTTTACTAAATCAGGAGGCAAATGGGCATAAGAAGAAGGTGAATATTGCTGTATCGCATCTTCTGCTTCCTTACGGCGTTTCTTTGCTGATTCAGGAGGAGGCGTGAATTTAAAAATTTTATTGTATGCTTCTTTAAATATCTCTGCTAACCAAGAATGTGCTTTCATAGTCGGATGGATGACATCCCAAAACATGTAGTCCTCAGCCGGAGAAATATGTTTTTCTTGATCCTCCGGATTTTTTTGATTTTCCTTAAATTCCTCAGAATCAATATATGCGGATTTTAATTTCTTTTTATCGAATCCATATTCGTCACAATGATAATAAATGTCTGCAAAGGGTATGCTGACGTCAAAAATTGAAAGATTCAAAGGAATATTTAAATCATTATATTTTTCAATAATTTGATTTACTTTAGCTGCCAATTGCTCATTAAAATGTTTCGAGCATTTAGCCGCATTATCTTGTTCTGTTTTACTTTTAGCCTGATATTTTGGGGTTAAAGAAAGATCAGGCAAATTCACGAGAACAAAATTTCGATAGCCTTGTTGAATCAAAACTTCAAGATTGGCGATACGCGCATGGACTGCATTATCTGCCTCAAGAAAAGTAGGCTCCGAATTTACCGTAAGTAAATCATTCGCACCCGACCACTCAATAATTAACGTTTCTGCTTTTTCCTGAGCACTAATGCGATACTTTTTATCGTCTGCAGTGAGTAACTTTTGTTTCTCTTCTAAATTGGCCAAGATCAGCCTGATTACTTCGCTTTCAGGATTCGGGGTAAACTTTGTTTTGTAATCGTATGAGGTTAAGCCTGCTTCGCAATAAAATCGGGCAAAGCGCTCTCCTTTATATAAAATATGCTTGTCATTATTTAGACTAAATGCTTTCTCATTTTTTCTTAATAAATGGCGATCATTGGCCAAAATTGCATCGGCTACATCTGCATTTCCTCGCGCATCGCGAGCAAGTTTCATTTTTTTGCGTACTTGATCAATTTCGAATTGTTCAATCACTGCCGTAACAAAGTAATCTCCCCAGACAAATCCATTGGTAAAGCGTCCTCTAGGTGCATCAAAACCTACTTCATAAAGATCTCCCAAAGGAATAAAACCAAATAGCATACGCTTATCAAAAGTACCTCTATCTGATAGGCTATCTCCCAAAACAACCAAACGACTAATCTTAATCCTAGATGCTGGCATATTAATCTCCTTATTAAAGATCATCGACCAAGATCTCCATCCTTTTGCAGGAAAAAACTAGGATAAGTCTAAGTTGCAACCTTAAATCTCCTAAACCTGATCCTTGCTCAATGCTCAAGGAAGGAAAGCCGAAATAAACGATTACAAAGTATTTAAAAGATATGAAATCACGCTGCGTTGTACTACTTAACGATACAAATTAGAACGATTAAATTTACTTTCATTACCTACTGTAGTTGTTAGAACATAAGTAATAAAGGCAAGGACAACTGGAAAAAACATCCCCTTGATAAACTTCATTTTATTGAGAATTTTATGTTGGTTGCTTGGACTGTTCCTGATAATATAAACTTATTTGTCAAAAAATGTCTATGAAAAACAATCAATTTGATCTCATTGTATTAGGTGGAGGCAGTGGTGGTATCGCCAGTGCTGTTCGAGCTGCAAAATACGGCGCCAAAGTAGCCGTGGTAGAACCTAGCTATTTAGGTGGCACTTGCGTTAATTTAGGCTGTGTTCCCAAAAAAATAATGTTCAATGCATCCATGATTCGTGAAATCATGCATCATGCACCAGAATATGGTTTTTCTTCGGCGTCAACTCAACTTGACTGGAATAGCCTAGTTAATAGACGTAATGCCTATATAGAACGGCTCAGGGAAAATTATGCCAAACGGTTTGCCCAATTTAATATCACACGAATTCAAGGTATGGGAGCATTCCATGATGCGCACTCAATCAAAGTAAATGACTCCGTTTATCAGGCACAGCATATCATCATCGCCACTGGTGGTGAACCGTCACAGCCAGGGATTCATGGCGTTCAGCATGCAATTGATTCGGACGGCTTTTTTGCTTTAACCAAACAACCTGCAAAAGTCGCCATTATTGGCAGTGGATATATCGGGGTAGAACTAGCTGGGGTATTAAACAGCCTGGGTAGTGAAACACATCTTTTAATGAGAGGAACACGACCTTTATCTCGGTTTGATGAGGTTTTGGGAAATACGTTAATGGAGATGATGCAACAACAAGGTATCCATATCCATCAAAACCATAAAGCACACGAAATCAATTTACATAGTGATGGTAGAAAATCTATAGTATGTGCCGCTAGTGGTGCAATTATTCAGGATATAGACGTCATTATTGCCGCAGTAGGAAGAAAACCGAGAACATCTGGATTAAACCTAGAAAAAGTAAACGTTGCAATGGATCAACATGGTTTGGTCTTAGTCGATGCATTTCAAAATACGAGTACTCAGGGAATCTATGCATTAGGTGATGTAACGAATGCACCTGCACTTACTCCTGTAGCAATTGCCGCAGGCCGACGTTTGGCTGATCGTTTATTTGGTAAACAACCTGACGCATGCTTAAATTATGACAATATTTGCACCGTGATCTTTAGTCATCCTCCCATCGGAACGGTGGGGCTTAGTGAACAAGAAGCCATAGCGCAATACGGTAAAGAGCAGATTAAAATCTATCAAACTCGTTTTACTCCTATGTTTGATGCATTCGCAGAAGAAAAAACACCTACAGTGATGAAATTAGTCACCTTAGGGAAAGAAGAGAAAATTATTGGTCTGCACATTATTGGATTAGCCGCTGATGAAATGCTCCAAGGCTTTGGTGTTGCAATAAAGATGGGCGCTTGTAAAAAAGATTTTGATAATACGGTCGCTATTCATCCTACGAGCTCAGAAGAATTAGTAACTATGGTTTAATAATATGAGTGACGCAATTCGCAGTTTTCAAGGTAAATCACCTTCAATAGGCCAAAGAGTTTTCATTGATCCAAAATCGGTAGTTATTGGCGATGTACTTCTGGGGGATGATGTATCTGTTTGGCCTATGGCAGTAATACGTGGTGATGTGAACTCAATTAAAGTAGGCAATGCGTGTAGCATTCAAGACGGCGTTGTTTTACATATTACCCATGACGGCCCTTACACTTCGGGAGGGCAACCATTAATTTTAGGCCAAGGCATTACCATTGGACATCGTGCTGTATTGCATGGCTGTACGGTAGATGACTTCTGCCTTATTGGTATGGGTGCATTAATTTTGGATGCAGTACATATTCAGCATCATGTAATGGTTGCTGCCGGTTCTGTAGTCACTCCAGGAAAAGTATTGGAGAGTGGTTATTTATATCTGGGTAACCCTGCTAAAGCAGTTAGAAAGTTAACGGATCAAGAGCTCGAAATGTTAGAGTATTCGGCTCAACATTACGTGCGACTAAAGGATAAACATTTGGCATCAATCTAAGTATGTATCAGTGCGATAGAATGGAGCTCGTGAAAACGACGACGTTGCTACAAGTATTGTTCTAATTTTAATCTAAAATAAAAGAAAATGGACCAATGAATGATTGTAAATGACGCAAACTCCTTTGGAAATAGAAATATTAAAAACTGAACGATTAAGAACAACAATTTTATCTATTGTTTTTGCTCTATTGTCCCTCATGTGGATAATATTTATTGTCCACTCTCCTCAAGTTTTTTTTCAGATAGCAAAAATACCCGCCTTGATTTTGCCAAGTTATTTAGGTGGGGTAGCGCTCTATTTTCTATTGATGCGCCAAGTAACTTGTTTATACATAGACCATAAAAAGAATATGCCTATCTTTCTACGTTATTTAAGTGGCTTTATTGAAATAAATATTCCAACGGTAGGGATCATTATTGCAGCAACGGTACAAACACCTGTTTATGTTCTTTTAATGCCCCCTGTTTTACTCTATTTTATTTTTATTATTCTTACTTCACTGACATTAAATGAATGGTTATGTCGATTTGCTGGATTAGTTGCAGCCATTGAGTATTGGGGACTTGCCTATTACATTCTAAATTATACAGATATTGAAGGCATTGATTACTACCTCGTTGCATGGTTTTCCTTTGCTGCCCGTGGAATAATTTTATTGATTGGAGGGATAATTACAGGATTTGTCACCTCACAAATTAAAAAGCAGTTTTTTACCGCCTTTGAAGCTCAAAAAGAACGTGATCGAATTGAAAATATTTTTGGGCAGCATGTGTCGCCCGAAGTCGTATCCAAATTATTATCAAAAGACGGCAATTTAAGCGAATACATACCCGTTTGCGTTATGTTTTTAGACATACGTAATTTCACTCATTTTACCGAAGCAAACAAACCCTCAATTGTTGTTAGTTATCTCAATAATCTTTTTAAATTTATGATTCAAATCATTCATGAGAATAAAGGCATTATTAATAAATTTTTAGGCGATGGTTTTATGGCTGTATTTGGTGCACCCATTTCCAGCAGCAATGATGTAGCCAACGCAGTAAATGCAGCATTGGCGATTATTAAATACTCTGAAGAGGAGGTAAAAAAAGGCAACATACCTGATCTAAAACTAGGAATAGGACTGCATTTTGGCTATGTGGTAACCGGTACAATTGGGACAAAAAAAAGACAGGAATATACCATTATAGGCGATGTTGTTAATTCAGCTGCACATATAGAACAGTTGAATAAAACCTATAACACTAACGTGCTTATCTCTGAAGATGCCATTAAAAATCTACCAGAAATTAAGGCTGAATTTGTTGGTAATGCCACACTAAAACATCGCGATAATCCTATTAAATTATACAAATTAGCGTGATTCATTTTGCACTGAATCAGAACATTAATCTTTTATTAATTCCTTGATTTTAGAATCAATGAATCTGTCTCATAAATATCAATTTTTACTTCTTCTAGGAACTAGTTACAGCTCAGTTTTAAGGGCTACGAGGACCATTGAGCGTATGCTCACCAGGCTCATTTTGTTTTTGTTGTCGCATGATACCAAATTTATTAACCAGCCCCACATCACTCATCTTTGTTGGTTGTGCTGGCTCCATAATATGCTCATATTGATTGAGGCATTTTTCCATTTGCTCAATGAGTGCTTGCATATGTGCAGTTTGTTCAGCCATGCATAAACTTATTGATTTCATCTCTTCAATTCCATCTTCTAAATCATCTAGCCTTTTTTCAAGTGTCATCTAATTTCCTTATACACATTATAAAATTTATTCAATTACAAATAATGTTGGGCTATAAAAATTTTTCTCCAGTTTGAAATGAAGTGAATACTAACAATTATTGAACCATAACTCGAGTTACTTCGGGTATTTTCATGATTAAATCATCTGTGTATGCACTGGAAGGAGTTTGAAAACCAATTGGCGCATTTCCAGATAAAATATTTTGTATAATCAATAGAGTAGATAAAGTAGTTAACGTATAGCCATTAGGCGTAGTCATGACTGCAGCAATTTTTTTTCCTGCTGTGTTTGTTACTTCAGCATAGATTTTTACAATTGAGTTTTGCCTTTGTTCCTCAGTAGGTCCAGCAGGTAATTGATTAATTTTATTCATTAGATATTTTTTCATTGGAGCCCAACTTAAAAGCCGTTTAAATAAATTAATAACTGCTTTAAACTTGATGACTTTTTGAGGTTGACCTTTCCCCTAAATTAGTACCACCTCCATGATGAGATTCGCTATTTTATGCCACCCGCCTTGCATACTCAA
>NZ_MKTO01000038.1:0-270657 GCF_001897665.1 Legionella sp. 39-23
AGGCGTGCTGCGTATTCTACTGATTTCGGCTCCTGTGTCAAACACTTTTTTGTTTTTTTTGAAAAAAATGATGTATCGCTACCTTTCTTTGCATAGACAGACATATATTAAGGTATATGCATTTTTTAAGAATTCTAGCCCATTAGGATTTATTTTCTGACAAGGCTGGCTATCCCCACATTTTTTTGTTAATCTTCGCGATTCAACTATGGTGGCTCTATTGGTCCCTTCGCGGCGATAGATCGTGAACCCCGTCAGGCCCGGAAGGGAGCAGCGGTAACGATTGATTCGAGCGCCGAGGTGTGGCTCTTAGAGCTGCCGCCCAACTTGTGAAAACATGTATGAGCTATCTGGCACTTGCCCGTAAATGGCGACCACGTACTTTTTCCCAACTGGTTGGCCAAGACCACATAAATAAGGCATTGATTAATGCGCTGAATCAGCAGCGATTGCACCATGCCTATCTCTTCACTGGCACTCGTGGTGTAGGAAAGACGAGTATTGCCCGCATTTTGGCTAAATCCCTTAATTGTGAAAAAGGAATCAGCTCAGAACCTTGCTTGCAGTGCAGTATCTGCAAGGCAATTGAGCAAGGTCGATTTATTGACCTAATCGAAATTGACGGCGCATCCAAAACTCGAGTCGAAGACACACGTGATTTATTGGATAACGTGCAATATGCACCTGCAATTGGTCGCTTTAAAATCTATTTAATTGATGAAGTGCACATGCTCTCGCAACATAGCTTTAATGCCCTTCTAAAAACACTGGAAGAACCACCAGCACATGTTAAATTCATTTTAGCAACCACTGATCCTCAAAAGCTTCCAGTGACGGTCTTATCTCGTTGTTTGCAATTTAATCTGAAACACCTAGCTACAGAGTTAATTGCTCAGCACTTGCAGTGGATTCTTAAAGAAGAGCAATTTGATTTTGAAATTCAAGCTGTAGATATATTAGCTCAAGCTGCGCGAGGCAGTATGCGTGATGCCTTAAGTCTTTTGGATCAAGCCATTACTGGCTGTGATACCCAATTACGCGCCGGTGATGTTAAAATGATTTTAGGTTATACCCAACATGATTACGCACTGCAATTACTACAAGCTTTAGCAGAACAAAATGCTTCTGCTGTGTTAAATATTAGCCAACAAATCTCCATTGAAGGAGGACCTTTTCAATATGTTCTCGATGAACTGCTTCATGATCTTCACCAAATAGCTATCTATCAAGCTATTGGAGATAATAATCCTTTAATTAAACCTTCATCGGAGATCATCACTCTAGCACAACACATTTCAGCCGAGGACATCCAGCTGTTTTACCAAATTGGTCTTAAAGGAAGAGAGGAAATTCATCTTGCTCCTACGTTGAGCATTGGCTTTAATATGACTCTGTTACGTATGTTAACTTTTAGACCCGTTCCTAAAGAGGCTCTTCCACCTTTGGCAACCTATACAAATACCTTGCAGCCCCAACAATCATTGGCAGAGGCACAAGTTTTTGTGGATGCACCGGAACAATGCACTCCGGCCCCTCTCACTAATGATGAGAGTTGCGAGCCTCAAGAAAATGAGCAAGCAGAGGAACAACAGCAACAGCAACAGCAACAGCAACAGCAACAGCAACAGCAACAGCAACAGCAACAGCAACAGATTAATCGCGAAGCTAAAGACTGGGCAAGTATTATCCCGCAGCTGAAGCTTACCGGTTTGGCACTTAATGCAGTAGAAAATGCTGAATTAATTGCTAAGGATGGGCGAGAGATCACATTACGTGTGGCAAGGGGACACCAATCCTTATTTACGCCAACCGTACTCTCACGCATTGAAGCGGCACTGGGCCAATATTACCAGCATCAAATAAAAATTACTTTAAACAGTGATGAGTTGGTGCAAGCCTCGCCTGCCCAACAAAAGGAGCAAGCGACGCAACAAAAGCAACAAAATGCTGAACTCGCATTGAACAATGACCCAATGTTCCAACAACTTCAGCAAGAATTTTCAGCGGAATTGGTCAAAAATTCTATTGTCCCGCTAAAAGATGACTTATAATGTATTGAATTTTAAACCTAAACATGTGAGGCCTTAATAATGGATATGAATCAAAATCTTGGTAACCTGATGAAAGAAGCGCAAAAAATGCAACAACGCATGCAAGAAGCGCAACAACAACTAAGCCAATTAGTTGTCACAGGTGAAGCAGGCGGTGGTATGGTAACGATTAAAATGAATGGCCGACATGATGCTACTGAGGTTAAAATCAAACCGACAATGATGGAAGAGGATGTTGAAATGTTAGAAGATTTAGTTGCTGCGGCAATTAATGATGCAGTACGAAAAATTGAAAAAGCATCTAAAGAAAAAATTAGTCAATTAACTGCAGGCCTCAATATTCCAACTGATTTAATGGGTGGTGATAAGGGCGATAAGGAATAGTCCTAACGATGGATATGTTAAACCGTTTGGTAGAAGCGCTTCGCTGTCTACCAGGCGTTGGTCCAAAATCAGCGCAGCGTATGGTGTTTCACTTACTCCAGCATCAAAGACAGAGAGGATTACACCTTGCATCATGCTTAGAACAAGCAATGAACAACATTCACCATTGTGAACGCTGTGCTAATTATACAGAGCAAAGAATTTGTGTCCTCTGTCAAAATACAAATCGGGATTCATCCTTACTTTGTGTCGTAGAAAGTCCTGCCGATGTATCGGCTATAGAGCAAAGTAACGCGTTTCAAGGCAAGTATTTTGTTCTTATGGGAAAAATATCGCCACTAGATGGATTAGGACCGGAAGACATAGGATTACCTCGGCTTAAAAATCTCATCATTCAAGAAAATATTAAAGAAGTGATATTGGCGTTAAGCCCTAGTGTAGAAGGGCAAACTACCATTCATTTTATTCATCAGCTTTTGCATGATCTACCAATCAACATAACACAATTGGCGCATGGCATTCCTTCTGGGGGAGAATTAGAGTTTTTGGATGGCAACACTATAGGGAATGCCCTGCGCAACAGAGCAATAATTCATGTTTAAAACAGTATACCTTCGTAAATGCCTTTTCATATTAATGCTCCTCATTTCGGGGTTAGCAAATGCATCTTTTTATAAAAATTTATGGCCAAGATGGGAAGTAAATAACCCTTTGTCGAAAGAAGTTATCTCTCACAAACTTTGGCAGGATTTTCTAAATCGTCGTATTGTTTCCAGTGAAGAAAATATCAATCTAGTTGATTATGGCCACATGACGCAAATTGACTTGAATCTATTGAAAGACTATTTAAAAAGTATGTCTGAGATAAATATTGAAAATTACAATCGCGATGAACAATTAGCGTATTGGATTAACGTATATAATGCACTGACTGTACAAGTTATAGCTAATTATTATCCCGTTACTTCCGTCCAAGAAATTAACATATCACCAGGATTATTCAGTATAGGCCCCTGGGGAGCGAATCTAATCACAGTAAAAGATACTGCGTTAACTTTAGATGATATTAATAACCGCATAATCAGAGCGATTTGGAATGACCCTCGCACCCATTATGCTTTAAACAATGGTACTATTGGCGCCCCAAATCTGAGTAGAAAAATCTATCAAGGAAATCTCCTTGATGAGCAATTAAACCTAGCTGCTTCAACTTACGTCAACTCACTCAGAGGTGTAAATGTCATTGAAGGGAAACTCATCATCTCTAAATTATATGATTGGTACGAAGAAGATTTTGGCGGAACTAAAAAAGACATCATTTTTCATTTACAACAATTCGCAAAAGAACCGTTACTAAGCCAACTTAAGCACATCAACACCATTGATAGTTACATCTATAATTGGCATATCAATAGCCCTTCTGCTGATCATGAATAAATTTATTCTCGGGTCTGTTTACAATTCGCTAGATTGAGGCAAAATGGCGAATTTTAGAGAATGAGGTTTAGAAAATGAATCGTGGTGGATTTTCATGGAAAAGACTGGTTGGTATCTCTGCGCTAAAAGCCAAAATTTCACGAAAAATTGGCATTCCCCTGACTCAATCAGGGAGAGAAAGAAAATTAGGAGCTTTAATCATTAAATATTTAAGCTCCTTCTTTTTAGAAACAAAAAAGAAAAAATAAGGTATCGCTTAGTAGCTGTTGACGTTCGCTTGCGCTCAGAAATGAGCGGCTTCCAAAAGTAGAATGCTCAGCAGACCTATTCACTTTGTTTAATCAAACTCTTCAATCGATTGGAATAATTGTTCAATAACATTGCTCGGAACTACATGAGCGTGCTTATAAATCCTAATCACTCTAAATACTGCATCACGATTACGCGGGTCTATATCAACGTTTATTTTTGCTAAATCACAAAGATATGTTTCAGCAAGCAAATGTCGATTTTTTAATTCGATTCGTAATGCATCCATCACACAGTATAAAGCCTCAAATACCTCGACTACTGCAGCGCGTTCTTCTTTATTTAGCGAGGGCAACCAATCGAAAGTCCCCCCTTGGGCAAGCTTAAAAAAAGTAAACAATAGATAGCGAGTATCATCATTGGCAAAATAACCATATAGATCCAAACATTCTGTAGTAGTGAGTTGACTGTATAACACCACCATTTTTTCTTGAAAAATAACCGCTCGTTCTTCTTGCGCTACAATTTTGGACAATAAATTTTGCTGCAGTACCATCACCGCATCGATTAATCGATTAGGGTTAAACCAAAATTTATAAGCTCGCATCAGATCATGCAAACAATCAATGGCCACATGTTTTTCCTGAATTAAATTTACATTGGCTTTCAATTTCTTAACTGCAGCCTGCAGCACCAGTCTGAATTCCTCATTGCCCTCGATAATGATACCTTGAGGTAATTCTTCATCATGCAAAAAGTAATCGCTTCCTGGAAGCAAGTCATTTTGTAAAGCAACCTTATATAATTGTTGTTGCATTAATTCGATATAATGATGCAATACTCCTAAACGCACTTGCACCGAAACAAGCTTTTCTGGATGTACTCCATCAACAAACAATTTGTCCGGGTGTATCTTGTAAAAGAAAATAGCATTAACTAAAGCAGCAAATTCTGGATTAGAAAAATAATCCAATACCTCTTGCTGCTGTTCAACACTCCAGCCTTGAAATAGAGCTGCGAGTTCGGCATGAACCACATCATTTTTATTGATAAAATCAACAAATCCTTCCAGCCATAAATTAAACTGTCGCTTAGAAAATAATTGTTGTAATTGTTGCGAATATAGAGGGATTTGATTCCTAGAAACTAAAGGCTCTTCAGGTTGAATACATTGATATAAAGAAATGATTTCCAATAAAAGCTCTTTTTGTTCTGCAAAAGTTAGTGTCGCAGTAATTTTTTGCTCCAAAAGAGCGATTTGCTTAAAATGTTCTGCCCAGTGAGTCCTAGTCACTACTTCTTTTGGTGCATTGATTGCTACTTTATGGCCAATTAACTGCAAATAATCAAGATACTTATTCGCAATAGACTGACACAATAAGCTGATTTTCTCAGAACAAGCCTCGAACTCATTAGAATCTTCTAAATGTTTTTGAAGGTTGTTTTTTAATCTATTGAGTTCGTATTTGGTTAAAGCCTTTACTCGATCATTTTCTGTAACAAACCAACTTGTAAATTGAGCGCTATGATGAGTCATCCTATCTCCTTAAGCGGCGTCCTGAAGTAACATCCGACTCCAATCTGGAATATTTTATGATAGAGCCGATGTCCAACAGCATAGAAAATCGAGCATCTACAGCCAGTTAAAAGCTCCGACTCACTGCTGATTCAACTACTTTTTCTAGGATAATATCGAAAATAATTGCAAGTCTATACTAATCTTGCCAAAATTATGACGAATAGTGCTTATAAAAACCGGGAATAAATTAATGCCACACCCCAGTTATCTATTATTTATTGATAACGATCCTGTGAGTGAGGATCTCAAAAAATACTTTGCTCAATTTAACATAAATATCATGCAGCAACATCAATTAACTCCCATGCAAAACGGATTGGGGAAGCCTGTTGCCATTCTAATTAATTGGTCTATTTTAAAAAATGAACCGCAGGCAATTCATCAATTTTATACAGATTATCCAGTACCCTTATTGATTATCAATGATACTCCAGACGAAGAGGCGTGTATCAAAGTGCTGGAAGCTGGAGCAGATGACTTCATTGTAAAACCACTTTTACCAAGAGAGCTTCATGCTCGTGTCAGTGCGATTAACCGGCGTGTTTTACGTGCACAGCAACAATCTGATCATGAAAAAGAAGTTCTTGTTTTTGCTAATTGGCGGCTTTATCCCGCATCCAGACAAGTATTTAGTAATGCGAATGAAGAGTTGTCATTAAGCGTAGGGGAATACGACTTATTACTTACTTTCGTACAACAACCCCAACGTATCTTGGATCGCGAGCTTCTATTACAGATCACTAAAAACAGTGACTTAAATCCTTTTGATCGTAGAATTGATGTACAAATAAGCAGGCTTCGTCAGAAGATTGAAGTGGATGCCAAAAAACCTGCATTAATTAAAACCATCCGCAATGGGGGTTATATGTTCACAGCCCAAGTAGTCACCATCAAAGAAGGCGATACAAAATAGTATTGCCTCACACTCACAGACTTTCAAATACGCTGTATATATTTTATACTTAAAGTGCATGGATTGTGAGGTGACCTAATGGAGAACACAAACGACCTTATTGATTTTAAATTACTTTTTGAGTCTGCTCCTGGACTTTACCTTGTGCTGGATATAGATTTTAATATCATTGCAGCCAGTAATAATTATCTGCAAGCCACTATGGTAACCAGGGAACAAATTATTGGGAAAAATATATTTGAAGCGTTTCCAGAAAATCCAGAAGACCCTCATGCAAATGGAGCAAGTAATTTAAGTAACTCATTAAATAGAGTTTTAAAGAATAAAACACATGACGCAATGGCTATCCAAAAATATGATATTCGTCGTCCTACAGAACAAGGCGGAGGATATGAAGAACGGTATTGGAGCCCCGTAAATTTACCCGTTTTAGATGCCCATAAAAAAATTAAATATATTCTTCATCGTGTCGAAGATGTTACCGAATACATCAAGCTAAAAAACACGCGTTCTGAACAATTAAAAATAATGGAAGAACTTCGTACCCGAGCTGGTGAGATGGAAGTTGAAATTTATCAACGCGCTCAAGAAATTCAGGTAGTAAACAAACAGTTGCAAGATGCGAACAGTCATTTAGCATTACTTGATCAAATGAAAACACAATTCTTCGCTAATATTAGCCATGAATTGCGCACACCACTCATGTTAATTTTAGGACCAATAGATATCTTGTTGCAGGATAAAGCATTAGGGCCAGACCACATAAAAAAAATGCACTTAATGAAGGAAAACGCCCTCCTTTTATTAATGCATGTCAATGATTTATTAGATATTGCGAAATTTGATTCAGACAGACTAAAAATTAATTATTACAACGTTGATTTTGTCCTCCTTATTAAAAAAATTCTTTCCTTATTTGCAGCGGATATTGAAGCCAAAGGATTGCATATTTCTTGCTCTTTCCCTAAACAATTATCCATGCAGATGGATAATGAAAAAATCGAGCGTGTTATCCTAAATTTACTCTCCAATGCAATAAAATTTACGTCGTCTCATGGAACAATTTGCCTTAAGTTATATAAAAGGAAAAATCATGCAGAATTTTCTATTGAAGATGATGGTCCAGGTATTCCTGCAAAATTTAGAGAAGTGATTTTTGAACGCTTCTTTCAATTGGAAGAAAGCATGCGTCATTCAACTGGTACTGGTTTAGGATTAACAATTGCAAAAGATTTTATCGAATTGCATCAAGGTACAATTAAAGTACATCAAGCCAAATTAGGAGGGGCGCTTTTTGTCATGCAAATTCCGTTAAATGCTCCAACAGAGCACTTGGTACATAGCGAACAACCAATACAAAGAACGATTGAAGTACCACGTATTGTGAATAAACAACACAAAATAGTGACTATGCAGCTAAATACTGAAGGTAATGTCAACCTGCCACTGATCTTAGTCGTAGAAGATAATTTGGCCATGAATGAATTTTTGTGTGAGCTTCTAAGCAACGATTATCGCATCGCCTGCGCGCAAGATGGCAAAGAAGGTTTGGATAAAGCAATTCAATTACATCCTCAAATCATCATTAGCGATATCATGATGCCCAAGATGAATGGTATAGAAATGGTGCACGCCATTAGACAACATTCTTCCCTACTGTCTACCCCTATTATGATTGTAACGGCTAAAGCAGACGATGAACTATGTGTACGTATGCTCCAAGAAGGAGCCCAAGATTATATGATTAAACCGTTCTCTACTAAGGAGTTTAAAGCCAGAATTGCAAATTTAATTTTGGTTAAACATGCTGAAGATGAGTTGGAGCGATTTGTTTATTTAGCGTCTCATGATTTAAAATCACCATTGCCAGCAATTGATCATTTAGTTTCATGGATTGAAGAAGACGTAGGGAACCAATTAACTCCCCAATCACGAAAATATCTATCGTTCTTACGCAAACGCACGTATCGCATGTCAAACTTGCTGGATGGGCTATTAAAATATGCTCAAGCCGGAACGATACACTCACCAGTCGAAAAAATTAATTTCCCTGACTTAGTAAACACTGTAGCCCACGAAGTAGAGGCTGCAAATGACTTTAATATCTGTTGCGAACATTGTGCTTTTACGGTTGAGGCAGAAAAAAAGCCCTTACACGAAGTGATTTATGAACTGGTTGATAATAGTGTGAAACATCACCATCTGCAAAAAGGACACATTCAAGTGGGCGTGGTAGAACAAAACGACTATTATGAGTTTTTTGTCGCTGATGATGGCCCTGGTATTGAGCTTGTGTACCAAGACCGTATCTTCCAACTGTTTCAAACCCTACAACCGCGTGATATTGTAGAAAGCTGTGGTGTTGGGCTTAGTATTGCCAAGAAAATTATTGAAGCCCAAGGAGGCAGTATTTGTGTCAAATCAGATAAAAATCAAGGTTCAGTATTTCATTTTACGTGGCCAAAACAAATGGGAGGTGTGGTGTGACTCATGAACATACGATCCCCCATATCTTAGTGGTTGATGATGATGAAATTGATTGTATCTACGTAGAAAGAGAGCTAGGTAAATTAAATTTGCCACTAACACTGCAAATCGCAAAAAATGGGATTGAAGCCTTAGACATATTAATAAATGATAAAACTGAAACTGCAATAATGCCTGCGATTATTATTTTAGATTTAATGATGCCTAAAATGAATGGCATAGAGTTCTTACAATCATTCCGCACCCATGCAGAATTTAATAGTGTACGCATTTTTGTTCTTACCACGTCTAATAATAATAAAGATAAAATCGCGACCCAAAATTTTGATATTGATGGGTATTTTGTGAAGGACACTCAATTCCAAGAGTTTCTTAGTCAGTGTAAAAATATATTGGAAAACTTAAGAAAATAAATGCAATCATTCTCGCTCGCGTTATTCTTATTGATACAACGTAGGCTGGGCTGATAAGCCCAGCAACGCAAAGTCTTAGGATTGGCTAATTGAGCTTACAGTGATGGGGGTTTATGAGACACATTTTAGCGAATAAGAATTAACAGCAACCGCTGGGCTTAACAACCCAGCCTACGCGTGGTTTTTATTTACGTTTCTTACTCATTTTGAATACTTTCACACTTTTAATCGTATTATCGCCAACTTTTAATACTTCCATTTGATAGTTCTCTATAGTCAAACATGAGTCTGCGGGAGGAATATATCCAAGATGCTCTACGATTAAGCCACTTAAAGTTTTGGGTCCTATCATGGGTAAGTGCCACCCCATTAAGCGATTTAAATGGCGTAATGTTAAACTGGCGTCGACAATAACTGAACCATCATCTTGTGGCATAATATCACGGCTTAATGCAGCTACATCGGTAGTAAACTCGCCGACGATTTCTTCGAGTATGTCTTCCATAGTAACTAAGCCCTGAATATTTCCATATTCATCGACAACAAAAGAGCTACGTCGTTTCATTTTTCTGAAATTTAAAATCTGAGTATTGAGGGGGGTCGCCTCAGGAATATAATAAGGCTTATCCGCGGCAGCCAACAGGCTATTCAAATCCAACTCATTTTCTATCGCCAGATTTAATATGTCGCGTACATGAATCATTCCTACTAAATCATCAATTGAATCACGGTATAAGGGCAAGCGAGTATGCTTTGCTGTTTCTAATTGATAGAGAATTTCCGACCAAGGTTCCTCGATATCAATCCCAACGATATCTGATTTAGGGATCATAATATCTTCTACAGTTGCTTGCTCTAAATCCAGTAGACTAATTAACATACTTTTATGTTCAACAGGCAATAAGCCTCCTGTCTCATGCACCACCGAGCGTAATTCCTCTCCAGTCAACGATTCTTTTTGTATTTTATCAATTGAGACGTGAAATAAACGTAAAACCCCATTAGACATAAAACTGGTTATGTACACAAGAGGAGCGAAAATCAATTGGAGAATTTGCAAAGGCAATGACGTAGTAAATGCAACCTGCTGTGGATAAATTGCTGCAAATGTTTTTGGTATCATTTCCGCAAACACTAAAACCACCAGCGTTAACACCGCCGTTGCTATAGCAATACCCGCATCGCCATAAATATGCTGACCAATCAGCGTTGCTATTGTTGAAGCGAGAATATTGGCTAAGGTATTACCGATTAACACCACACTCAATAATCGATCAGGTCGGGAGAGTATTTGATTTACTCTTATTGCCTGTTTATTTTCTTTTTTGACCAGATGTTTTAACTTGTAGCGGTTAATCGACATCATACCAATTTCAGTGCCTGAAAAAAAAGCGGCCAATAAAATTAAAAAAAGCAGTATGATACACAATGTAGAAAGATGGAATGCCACCGAATTTCCTTAAGCCTTTTATGACCCGAAATAAAGTACCATATGGTGTCAAAGAAAGCGAGATAGCGTCTATTTGAAATAATTTTAACATTACATGGATAAAAAAAACATCTAGCCATGTGTTCTAGATTTGAAGCATCGTTTATGTAGAGTGAGTTTTGCTCAGGTATTTTTTTGCAAATGTTGAATGATAGAGGCTATTTACTGGATTACTTGCGTCAATACAAACTACTCATGCTCATTGTGGCTTAAATCAAGTAGGTCGGGCCATGGCCCGACAAAATTCTGCGGTTAACCAAGTAACGATTTTTTCGCCATATCGGCAAAAATTTATCTATTTTTTTCTTTACCGTTAAAACGAGCCACACTGGTCATAATTTCTTCAAATGCAGCATCAGGACCAACCCAACCGTTTAGTTTCACCCATTTACCCTCTTCTAAATCTTTATAATGGCTAAAAAAGTGCTCTAAAGAGTTTAATAAATGTTGGGGAACGTCTTCGTGTGTTTGAATCGATTCATAAATTTTAGTGAGTTTATTGGTAGGAACGGCTAAAATTTTAGCATCAACACCTGACTCATCAGTCATTTGCAACATCCCCACTGGTCGACATGGAATCACTGAGCCACCAACAAGGGGAACTGGAGTTATAACTAACACATCAACAGGGTCTCCGTCTTCAGATAAAGTGTTTGGGATATAACCATAATTAACGGGATAGAACATTGGTGTTGATAAAAAACGGTCAACAAATAACACCCCAGATTCTTTATTTACTTCATATTTTACAGGTTCACTGTGCATAGGAATTTCAATAATTACATTAATTTCTTTGGGTAAGTCACGACCACTGCTAATTTTCATTAAACTCATTTATTCATCTCCCCTCTTGTTGAATAAAAATAACCTGGCTTTTAAAAGCATAAAATATGCCTTTTTTGGAGCACTCAATCTCAAAGCAATTCCCAGCATACTGAGCGATTTTCATTTTAAAAATGATCATGGCACGAATGTAGAATTACGCTATAAAGCGGCTATTATGCGAAAAAACACATCAAAAGGCAAAGAGAAGCTGTCGCATTATCAGCAATGCAATGTATAATAGCTCTTTTAATCAAAATGAGATTGCCCATGGATTGCTTGTTTTGCAAAATTGCACAAGGTGCGATTCCTGCATCAGTAGTTTTCGAAGATAGTGAGATAATGGCTTTTCGTGATCTTAACCCGCAAGCACCTCAACATTTGCTGATTATTCCGAAGCAACATATTGCTACACTGAATGACGCCAGCGATGAAAACCAGGCCCTGTTGGGAAAAATGATTTTAGGGGCAAAAAAAATTGCTCAAGCTGAAGGAATAAGTGACGCAGGATATCGATTAGTTTTTAACATTAATCCCGATGGTGGCCAAACAGTATATCACATTCATTTACATTTACTGGGCGGACGTCATATGACTTGGCCCCCTGGCTAGGAAATAACTATGGAAAAACTCTATAAAGAACTGCTAACACAATTAGGTGAAGATGTAACTCGGCAAGGATTGGTTGATACGCCTGCACGTGCCGCCAATGCAATTCGTTATTTAACGAAGGGTTATAATGAAAATCTAGATGACATCGTCAATGATGCCCTTTTTGATTCGGACATGAATGAAATGGTCATCGTCAAGGATATAGAAATGTATTCTATGTGTGAACACCATTTACTCCCATTTCTCGGCAAATGTCATGTTGGATACATTCCTAATGGAAAAGTAATCGGATTATCAAAAATGGCGCGTATCGTTGATTACTTCGCTCGACGCCTGCAAATTCAGGAACGTTTAACTACGGAAATAGCAACCTGCTTGGAATCAATTACTGGTGCGCGTGGCGTGGCTGTGGTTATTGAAGCAAAACATCTGTGTATGATGATGCGCGGAGTTGAAAAGCAAAACTCAATAATGACCACCTCAGTAATGCTTGGTGAAATGCGTAATAACCCAACAAGCCGTGCTGAATTTTTAATGTTGACGCAAGGCAAGTAATCCAGCTTTAATTTCTTCATTTAAGCATTAATATCCTGGATAGCAAGCGTTTACGTAATAGCTTCAACTTAAGCTTTTATACCTACTTGTATGTATAAGCCCAGCAAAGGCATCATGAGTCTAGGATTACGGCTTCGTCTAATCCTAGAGACTCCTCATATCGAGTAGACTGTCAGCAAAAAACTCACTAAGTGTAGGCTAGGCTACTAAGCCAAGCATATAGCAACGCCAAGAAAAGCCGGGAATAAGTTACTTATTAATTAGCTTACAGTAGAGACTTCATGATGGAGTTTTGGATAGTACGCATTAACTCAGACGATGCTGGGCTTAACAGCCCAGCCTACATCGGTCATATTTGTCAACGAAATAGCAGAATAATAGGTCGTTCAGAAAGGGCTTGAAATTACGCTGCGCCTACATCAAGATGCAGGAGCAGCAATCAACGAAAATTTACTCTTCTTCGTCTACACGTTCATCCATATTGGCGGCAGCGTCTTGTTGTCTTTCTGCAACTTGCTCTTCTGCCACTGGAGCAGCGGCTGCTCCTTCAACTTGAGGCTTATCTTTCCACTCAAGCTTCACGCGGCCTTGCTTATCAATACCAGCAACAAATACTTCAATATCTTGGCCTTCTTGCAATACAGATTCAACTTTTTGTGAGCGATCACTGCAGATTTGCGAGATATGTAGTAAGCCATCTTTTCCAGGTAAAAGATTAATAAACGCTCCGAAATCAACAATCTTACTTACTTTGCCCTGATACGTTTGCCCAACTTCAATTTCAGCAATTAACGCCTTAATTTGTTTTTGTGCTTCTTCCAATGCCTGCATATCTGGGGAAAATAATTGAACCACACCTGTATCATCGATATCGATTGAAACACCTGTGCTCTCAATCAATCCTTTAATCGTTGCGCCACCTTTACCAATAATAGTACGGATCTTATCTTCAGCGACTTTCATAGTAGTAATACGAGGTGCATGTTGTGATAATTCATCTCTGTGTTCTGATAATGCATTATTCATGACGCCAAGAATATGCAAGCGGCCCGCTAATGCTTGGTCTAGCGCTTGTTCCATAATTTCATTGGTAATCCCCTGGATTTTAATGTCCATTTGCAATGCGGTAATCCCTTGTTCCGTTCCAGCAACTTTGAAATCCATATCACCTAAATGGTCTTCATCACCCAATATGTCCGTTAACACGGCGAAGCGCTCACCTTCTTTAATTAAGCCCATTGCTACTCCAGCTACTGGAGCTTTCAATGGAACACCCGCATCCATTAATGCAAGGCTGGTACCACATACTGTAGCCATTGAGCTCGAGCCATTTGATTCAGTAATTTCAGAAACAACTCTTAATACATAAGGAAATTCTTTTGCTTCTGGCAATACTGCAACAATCGCTCGTTTGGCTAAACGGCCATGTCCAATTTCTCTACGCTTAGGACTGCCAACCATACCTGTCTCACCAACAGAATATGGAGGGAAATTGTAATGTAACATAAAGCGGTCTTTTGTTTCGCCAGCAATATTATCCAGCATTTGGGCATCACGCTCATTGCCTAGAGTCGCAACGACAATAGCTTGTGTTTCACCGCGCGTAAACAGAACAGAACCATGCGTTCTTTCTAAAAGTTTCGTGCGAATCGCAATAGGACGCACTGTCTTATGATCACGGCCATCAATTCGTGGCTCGCCATCCAGGATGCGATTACGTACGGTAGCGCGCTCTATTTCAACAAACATCGTACCAATAACATCCGCTTTTAACTCATCATTTTCAGCCTGCAAAGCAGCAATTGTTTGCTCTTTTAATTCACCTAGACGTTGATAGCGCTCTTGCTTGTCTCTAATCAGATAAGCGGCCTCAACTTCTTGTTTCGCCATATCAGCTACTCGTTGTTGCAAATGAGTATCTACTTCACGTGCAGTCCACTCCCAACGGGTTTTTCCTGCTTCAGCAGCCAGCTCTTCTATTGCTTTGATCACATTTTTCATCATTTCATGGCCAAACATGATCGCGCCACGCATAATGTCTTCACTTAATTCTTTAGCTTCTGACTCAACCATCAAAATAGCGTCTTTAGTTCCGGCAACCACCAAATCCAGCCTAGAATACTCTAAGTCTTTACGGCTGGGATTCAATAAGTAAATGCCATCTTTATACCCAACACGTGCAGCACCAATTGGTCCATTAAACGGTACACCAGAAAGCGCTACGGCAGCAGATGAAGCAATCATTGCAACAATATCTGGAGAAACTTCAGGGTTTAAAGAAAGAACAGTGACAATCACTTGGACTTCGTTACAAAAACCATCTGGAAATAAAGGTCGAATAGGACGATCGATAAGCCGTGAAGTTAATGTTTCATTATCAGAGGGTCTGCCTTCACGTTTGTTAAATCCGCCGGGGATTTTACCTACCGCATAAAATTTTTCCTGGTAATTTACTGTCAGAGGAAAAAAGTCATTGTTTTCGCCACCTTCTTTTTTACCAACTACAGTAGCTAATACTTGGGTGCCATTCATGCTGGCTAATACTGCTCCATCAGCTTGTCGTGCAATTTCACCAGTTTCCAATATAAGAGTGTGGTCACCAAATGCTATTTCTTTTGTAAACTTAGCCACGTAATCTTCCTCATTAAGTAATTATAACGAAAAAAAGGCGCTAAAAATTGCGCCTTTATTTAAAGTATCTTGTATAAAAAACATTTCCAAAGAAATGTGTTTGCTCATCAATCAATAAGAATCTCTCAGCTCTAGCGATTGAATCAATGTTTGATAACGAGCTTCATCGTTGCGCTTTAAATATTTTAACAACTTACGACGCTTATTAACGAGTTCTTGCAGTCCACGACGAGAATGGAAATCTTTTTTGTGCTCTTTAAAATGCTCAGTTAAATATTTAATGCGGCTTGTAATAATAGAAACCTGAACTTCAGGCGAACCTGTATCTGTTTCAGAACGCTTGAATTCATTAACAATTGCTGCTTTATCCGCGCTGCTTAGCGACATTATACACTCCCGGAACTACTAAGTATTCATTTAAAGGCGAACATTCTACCAAGGCATGTCCAACGAAACAAGTACTGAAAATTATTTTTGTGCAAAAAATTTCATATTTAATTGAGATCATTCATTTATAAGACGAAAAAGATTAAAAAGAAAGTAATCGTTTCGCTTTAATATCACCCAGTGTATTTCGTTCACCTAACCCAATAAATTGTGCTCTCTCATCATAAAGACGCACACAATCTGCTACTTCAACACCTATTTTATTTGTAATTACTCTGCCTTGACGAATTGTGACTATTTCGTCATCCAAAAGAGTTACTTGCTCTAAGTGGTTCACTGCTCTATCCATAGGCACTAAGCAATCCATTCTTTCGGAAGCAGACATCTTCTCTAACTCAGCGAGCGAATACATTGGCATATGTTCTAAACCTGAGGTATAGACCCTATGTAAACGAGTCACATGAGCCCCCACACCTAAAGCATCACCAATATCTTCAACTAAATTACGAATGTACGTTCCTTTACTGCACGTCACAGTTAAAGAAAATTGAACTCCGTCAAAAGCTATGAGTTGTAAATCACTAATCAGGATCTCACGCGCTTTTCTCTCAATCTGGATCCCTTCTCTGGCTAAGCGATAAAGAGGCGTACCATTATGTTTTAAAGCGGAAAACATCGAAGGAATCTGCTTTATATGGCCTGTATGTTGCATTAAAACATCTAATAATTGCTTTTCAGAAACGGTAAATGCATCAACACGCGCAGTGACTTCACCCATAGCATCAGCAGTATTGGTTTTAACACCCAATAAACCAGTGGTTTGGTAGCATTTATCTGCATCAAGTAAAAACTGACAGACTTTAGTCGCTTCACCAAAACAAAGCGGTAACATACCCGTAGCTAAAGGATCTAAGCTTCCCGTATGTCCTGCTTTTTGTGCTCCTAACAACCTTTTCGCTTTCTGTAACGCGGTGTTAGAGGTCATTCCTTCCGATTTATTTAGCAAAAAAATTCCATCTATTGCTAAAGATTTATTCGTTTTCATTATCTTCTGAAGTCGGAGGATTCACTTTATCAATGAGTCGGCTTAAATGTTGCCCATACTCTATTGATTCATCATAAACAAAATGTAGTTGAGGAACTGTACGTAAAGTAATACTTCGTGCCAAAGCACCGCGCAGATAACTGGCGGCAGCATTTAAAATTGTTGCGGCGACTTTTTTATCGTCATTAAGCACGGTAAAATATACTTTGGCATGACCTAAATCAGCAGCTACTTTTACTGCTGATATAGTCACAAAGCCTGTTAAGCGCGGATCTTTTACTTCCATCGGTATAATCTGAGCTAGTTTTCGCTGAATCATCTCAGCGACACGATCTGTACGTTTAAAATGATGACCCATATTTATAAATCACGCTTAATTTCTACTGTTTCATACACTTCAATGAGGTCGCCAGGTTTTACATCATTGTAATTTTTAACGCCAATACCACATTCAAATCCTTGGCGAACTTCAACCACATCGTCTTTAAATCTTCTTAATGACTCCAAAGTTCCTTCATAGATAACCACATTAGCTCGCAGTACACGAATAGGGTTATTTCGCTTAATAACACCCTCAATAACCATACAACCTGCGATAGCACCAATTTTTGGTGACTTAAACACATCACGAACTTCGGCAATACCAACAATTTCTTCTTTAAATTGTGGAGCAAGCATGCCTGTTAACGCACCTTTTATCTGATCCACAATATCGTAAATAACACTGTAATAATGTAGCGATACTGATTCATGCTCCGCCAATTTTTTAGCACCACTATCAGCTCTGACATTAAAACCGACTAAGATGGCACTAGATGCGATTGCCAAATGCACATCGGATTCAGTAATACCACCTACACCACTTGAAATCACTTCAACCTTAACTTCATCGGTAGATAATTTCACTAATGCGTCAGAAATTGCTTCAAGAGAACCTTGAACATCCGCTTTAAGTACAACATTAAGTACTTTTGATTCTCCAGCAGCCATATTTTCCATGATGCCTTCAATCGTTGATTTTTGTCGTCTGGCAAGTTTTACGTCACGGAATTTACCTTGGCGGAATAAAGCCACTTCTCTTGCTTTTTTCTCATCAGGAACAACAACTGCTTCGTCTCCGGCATGAGGAATTGCTGATAAGCCAAGAACCTCAACTGGAATTGATGGGCCAGCAGAATCCACCATATCGCCATTGTCACCAACAAGCGCACGCACCCGGCCATACTGAAAACCAGCAAGTAAAATATCACCCTTATGTAAGGTTCCACTTTGGACTAACACGGTTGCTACAGGGCCTCTACCTTTATCCAAACGTGATTCAATGACCACGCCCTTGGCAGCACCATCAGTAACCGCTGTTAATTCTAACACTTCAGATTGCAATAGGATTGCATCAAGTAACTCATCAATACCCATGCCTGCTTTGGCTGAGATATTGATAAACATAGTATCACCACCCCATGCCTCTGGAATGACTTCATGTACGGTCAATTCATTCATGACGCGATCTGGATCGGCATCAGGCTTATCCATTTTATTAATCGCAACAATGATCGGTACCTTTGCCGCTTTCGCATGTTGAATTGCTTCTATAGTTTGTGGCTTCACACCATCATCTGCGGCAACAATTAAGATAACGATATCAGTGACCTTTGCACCTCGGGCTCGCATTGCGGTAAATGCAGCATGGCCAGGGGTATCTAGGAAGGTAATATCACCTTTAGCCGTGCTCACATGGTAAGCACCAATATGCTGGGTAATACCACCGGCTTCACCAATAGCCACTTTGGTTCGACGAATATAGTCAAGCAAAGAAGTTTTACCATGATCGACGTGACCCATAATTGTAACTACCGGGGCTCTAGACTCAGTACGACTACCTTTAGTAATCGACTCTCCCAAACCTACTTCAATAGCATCTTCTTTGATTATGCGTGCTTTATGTCCCATCTCTTCAACAACAATAACGGCTGTTTCTTGATCAAGAACTTGGTTAATAGTTGCCATTGCGCCAAGTGACATCATAATTTTAATCACTTCAGCGGCTTTTACAGACATTCTTTTTGCTAACTCAGCAACGGTAATGGTTTCTGGTACTAAAACCTCTTTTATTACAGGCGAGGTTGGCAAAGCAAAGCCATGCGTTAATGATTCTTCGGCCTCTCTGAGTTTTTCCGATTTTTCGATGCCCTTACGCTTTTTGAATTTACTACGTCCACTACGTCTAGGTCCATCTTGATCTTCCTCGTCACGATCATAAGTCGTTTGGTATTTTGGCTTTTTCTTAACTTTTCTAAATTCTGATGCCTCTGCTTCGCTTGTCTGCTCGACATGTTTCTTTTTAGATTGTTTTTCCAATTTATGTTCTTCTTTTACAGCAGCCTCTTTTGTTTCTTCGGAGGTATTTTTATTTTCAATAACTTCTGGAGTAAGAGATTCTGTGGGCTCTTCAGTTTGTTCATCATGTGACACTTCTTTAGCCGCAGACTCTTCTTTGGGCTCAATATGCACCTCAGCGGTCTCAGCCACATTTTCAGCTGTCTCAGTAGCGATTTCAGATACACTTTCTGGAGCTGCTTCAACAAGATGCTGCTCAACCGCAATCTGCTGATCTTCGGACATAACTGCTGGCTCTTCAACTTCAGGTTGCTGCTCTAAAATCTGGGTACGTTTTACAAAGATTTTTTTCTTGCGAACTTCAACACTCACAGTTTTTCCACTATGCGCATCATGGCCAACAGTGACTTGTGATAAACTTTTTCGTCTTAAAGTAATTCGTTCAGGCGAAACATTCGCATCGCGCAGAGAAGTCCTCTTCAAATGATTAAGTAGGATCCGCTTTTGCTCTTCGTTCACAGTCTGTTGGTCATCAGTAAAAGATAACCCTGCTTCCTGTAACTGGTTCAATAAGCGTTCAACCGGAATACCAACGACTTGTGCTAATTGTTTAACCGTCACATCCGCCATATTTTAATCCCCTTTCAGCAGTTCTATCCATCATCTATGAGTAAAACTGCATATTGCACTACATTAATTTATAATAAATCCATAGTCTTATAAAAACCATGGTTCTCTGGCCTTCATAATTAAAGCCCCGGCCTTTTCTTCCGTTATTCCTTCAATTTCTAACAACTCATCTACAGATTGTTCAGCTAAATCTTCCATGGAGGTAATACCTTTAGCAGCTAATTTTTTAGCCAACTCATCAGTCATACCTTCCATTGAGAGTAGTGATTCGTCAGGTGAACCAGAAAGCTCTTTACCAGATGAAAGGGCCATAGTAAGTAATTTATCGTTTGCTCTATTTCTTAGCTCTTCAACAATTTCTTCATCAAATTCGTCTATAGCGAGTAATTCTTCTTTAGGTACATAAGCAACTTCTTCCAGTGAAGAAAAACCATGCGCTACAAGTAATGTAGCAATTTCTTCATCAATTTCTAGTGCAGAAGTAAATAACTTAACAATTTTACTCGATTCTTCTAAATTCTTATTTTCAAACTCATCTGTAGTCATGACATTCAAGGTCCATCCAGTTAATTGGCTTGCCAATCGAACGTTTTGACCATTGCGACCAATCGCTTGAGATAATTGGTCTTTTTCTACAGCTAAATCCATTGTATGCGTGTCTTCATCAACAACAATTGAAGAAATTTCAGCTGGAGCCATCGCATTAATTACTAATTGAGCTGCATTGTCATCCCACAAAATAATATCTACACGCTCACCACCTAGTTCGCTAGAAACAGCCTGAACTCGAGCTCCGCGCATACCCACACAAGCACCCACAGGGTCAATACGCCCGTCGTTCGTTTTTACTGCAATTTTAGCCCTGTTTCCTGGGTCTCGAGCTGCAGCTTTAACCTCAATAACGTTCTCACCAATTTCTGGTACTTCAATTCGGAACAGCTCAATAAGCATCTCATTACGAGTACGGCTCACAAATAACTGAGGACCGCGTGCTTGTGGTGTAATCTCGTATAAATAAGCCCGCACCCTATCATTCGGACGGAACATTTCATGAGGCAGCATCTCAGTGCGCGGTAAAAAGGCTTCTGCTTTACCACCTAAATCAATGATTATGTTATCGCGTGTTACTTTCTTAACCGTACCATAAATCAATTGTCCTAGCTTGCTTCTAAATTGATCAATTACGAGCTCACGCTCCGCTTCTCGGACCTTTTGCATAATAACTTGGCGCGCTGCCTGAGCTTCAATTCGGCCAAATTCAATTGAAGGAATTGATTCTTCGATACGCTCACCAATTTTTGTTGCTGGATTACGTTCTTTTGCTTGTTCTAGAGTTAATTGGCGGTCAGCGTGTTCTATCTCATCATCATTAACCACATCCCAATATCTAAAGGTTTCATACTCACCTGTACGGGAATCCAGTTTAATTCGCACACCTATATCTAAACCAAAGATCTTGCGAGTTGCAGACTCCAATGCGGCCTGAATGGCAAGTATAATAACATCTTTACTTACACCTCTTTCGTTTGATAACGCCTCTGCAACTAGTAACAATTCTTTGCTCATTGTTCGCCTCTCTATACTGTCAAACTTGCTTTCACAATATTTGAAAAAAGTAATTCTTGATCTTCGTTATTTACATTAAGTACCAAAGAACTCTCAGATACTGAGACAATAGTACCTGTAAATTTACGCTTACCAGCAACTGGTTTAAAAGTTTTTACTTGTACTTCGTTTCCTATGTAACGCTGATATTGCCAACTTTTAAATAGTGGTCTTGGAATGCCTGGTGATGAAACTTCTAAGCTGTAATTTCCATGAATTGGATCTTCAACATCAAGTAAAGCACTCACTTGATGGCTTACTGCTTCACAGTCTTCAATCCCTATTCCATCAGCTTTATCAATGTAGATTCGCAATAAAGAATGCCTACCTTGTGAAAGGTATTCACATCCCCAAAGCTCATAGCCCATATCATTGATCGTAGGAGCTAATAAATGTTCTAATTCATCTTGTATCATAGTATTAACAAACCAAAAAGGGGTACGTGCCTAATACAAATACAATATAGTAACCTGAGTTCGGGAAAGGACTTAACTCGGGAAAGTTACTTCTGATAAACAATGTTTCCGAGCACGACCTTGGCTTCACTGGGCTACTACTATTCTTTAGTGCAGTTACAAATTATACATAATAAAAAACCCCATAAATGGGGTTCTAAAAAAGTGGTAGCGGGGGCAGGATTTGAACCTACGACCTTCGGGTTATGAGCCCGACGAGCTACCAGGCTGCTCCACCCCGCGTCAACTGATGGCAAGTATACTGAGAGTCAGTACGCTTAGCAAGTACTTTCGCTAAGATTACGCATAAATATCTGTTCTACATTAAAAAAGCTGATATTTCTCTGATGCAGAAGCAGATTATTTAATTTTTAAGAACCAAAAGCATTAATACAAGCTACAATTAAGGCGCCTGGAAAAATACCCAAATAAAGAAGTGATAAGCAGTTGAAAGAAAGTACTACTGCATTTCCTTTATTTATAATTACAGGTTCAATATGCGTTGGTTTATCAAAATACATAATTTTAACAATTCTTAAATAATAGTAAGCACCTATTACTGTAAATAATAAACCAACCACCGCAACCCAAATCATTTGTGCATCGACTAAAGCTTTGAGTACCAGTAATTTTGCAAAAAAGCCAACCGTAGGTGGAACGCCTGCCAGAGAGAACATAACAATAAGCATCATAAATGCCAGCCATGGACTTCTTTTGTTAAGGCCTTTTAAATCATCAACATTATCAATTTCCATCCCTTGACTTGACATTAAAACAATCAAACCAAATGATGCTGCTGAAGTAATTGCATAAATCAAAATGTAATACAGCGCGGAAGAATAACCTGCAGTTGTGGCGGCTAAAATACCAAACAGTGCATATCCCATATGTGAAATCGCTGAATAGGCTAACAGACGTTTAATACTGGTTTGCACTACTGCAAATAAATTCCCTAATCCAGTTGAAAGTAGCGTCATTACCAATAAAATTTGTTGCCATTGCGCGCTGATATCAACCAAACCAATTGTCAACAGTCTAAATGTCATACCTACAGCAGCAATTTTTGGTGCAGTGCTAATAAATAAAGTAACCGATGTTGGCGCTCCTTGATAGACATCAGGAACCCACATATGGAAGGGAATTACTGCCAGCTTAAATGCAATTCCGGATAAGATAAAGACTAGAGCAAAAACAAGTAATGTACTTTGCTGTTGCCAATTCGCAGTAATTGCATTAGCAACCTCCAGTAAATCAAGTTTTCCTGTTGCACCATAAATTAAAGAGATACCATATAAAAGCATCGCTGAGGCAATTGAACCCATGACAAAGTATTTGATTGCGGCTTCGGAAGCATCACTATCTGTTCTACGAATAGCAGTCATTGCATATAAAGGTAAGGATAATAATTCCAAACCAAGGAAGATAGTCAGTAGTGAGTGTGCAGAAACAAGGAGCATCATTCCTAATGTCGCAAACATTCCTAATACATAGTAATCACCTGCCGGCATTTGACGCTCATCTATATAATTTTTGGAATAGATAAAGCTCAGCAATACCGTTAGATAGATAAAGAACTTCATTAGATTAGCCACGTCATCATTAATAAATAGACCATGGAGTGTAATGACTTTATACATACCAATATAAAGGAAGCTAACCACAGCAGCTAACACCAAACCGATGCAGGATATAACATAAGCAATTGATTTATACCGATCTCGTAAAAATAAATCGGCAAGCAGCGCAATGCACGCTGCAACCAACACGATCACTTCCGGAAGGGCTACATGGATATTTTCAAGTAATGCTGTCATATTGATTAACCTTGATTACAATTTTGATTGACTTGCTAATGCTAGAGTATGGCTTACTGTTTGATGTATGTACTCCAACATCGGCTTGGGATAAACCCCCATAGCGATAACCATCAAAGCAAGTAGAACGTAAGCACTTAACTCAAACCCCGAAAGATCTTTTAATGCCGCAACTTTTTCATTTGCTACAGGACCAAAAATGACTCGTTTATACATCCAAAGATTGTAGCCTGCTGCAGTAATAAGGGTAGTGGCGGCCCAAAATGCCACCCAAAAACCGGCTTTAATTGATCCTAAAATCACCATAAATTCACCAACGAAACCCGAGGTGCCTGGGAGTCCTGCATTTGCCATACAAAAGAGCATAAAGAAGGATGCAAATATTGGCATTGTATTCACTATCCCACCCATATCTGCCAATCGTCGCGTATGCATGCGGTCATAAATATAGCCTACGCCAGCAAACAGTGCGCTTGAAACAAACGCGTGCGAAATCATAACCACAATTGCGCCTTCTAATATCAAGCCTGCTGCACTTAAACCCGTTTGTTTTGCAATTGCAAAGATTGCAAAACAACCTAAGGTTACAAATCCCATATGTGAAATTGAAGAATATGCAATGAGACGCTTCATATCTTTTTGAATAATTGCAACTAAAGCAATATAAACAATTGCAATTAAAGACAGAGCTATCATCACGCCTGCATAACGGCTGCATGCATCAGGAACGATTGGTAAGGAGAAACGAATAAATCCGTAAGCCCCGAGCTTTAATAAAATTGCTGCCAGTACGACTGAACCACCTGCCGGAGCTTCGGTATGGGCATCAGGTAACCATGTATGAACCGGGAACATTGGTATTTTTATTGCAAAACCTAAGAAAAATGCAATAAAAATCAAGGTCTGCGCAGTCATACTTAATTTAACAGCATAAAACGCCTCAATATTGAATGTACCAGCCGTATAACCCAAATATAAAAAGCTAGCGAGCATTAACACAGAACCTAAAAAGGTATATAAGAAAAATTTGATTGCAGCATAAACTCGATTGTCCGAGCCCCATATACCAATAATTAGATACATAGGAATGAGCGTTGCTTCCCAAAACACATAGAATAAAATTGCATCTAACGCTGAGAACACGCCGACTAATAAACCTTGCATAATCAAAAATGCAGCTAAATATTGCGATACTCTGCTGGTAATGCTATCCCAGGTTGACAATATCACCACTAAATTTGTAAAAATACTCAGTACGATTAAGAGTAAAGACATCCCATCGATACCTAAGCTATAGCTAATACCTAAAGCGGGCATCCATGGAAATTCTTCCAAATATTGCATTCCTAATACTTGTGGGTCAAAACCTGCAACCAAAGGGATACAAAGCAGCAAACACAGTATTACAGTAAATAATGCCAAATAACGCGAAATATTCGGGCTACGATCATCTCCTGCGAGAAGAACGAAGACACCGCCTATTACTGGCAACCAAATTAGTAAATTGAGCAAATAATGCATACCTTCACCCTATATTCAGCCGAGTATTAACCAGCATAAAAATCCAAGCAATCCAAAAACCATTACTGCTGCATAATGATACAGATAACCACTTTGTATAGCGCGACCTTTAGCTGAAAACCATCTAACAAGTCGACTGCTGCCATTAACAACCATTCCATCAATGAGCTTTTGATCACCCACACTGTAAAACACAGCTCCTAAACCCTTAGAACCTTTTACGAAGACTAAGTTGTTAAATGCATCAAATCCATATTTATTAACAAGTATCTTATAGATAAGTGAAAAATAGCGTGTCAGATAAGCTGGAATCGATGGAACTGCTATATAACAAATCCAGGCAATAACTACCCCCGCTAAAGTTATCCAAAGAGTAAGTGAGTAGACTGAATGCAACATGCTTTCAAAAGGTGATGTAATTTCATGTGCCAGCTCAGCCAAAACATTATGTTGTGGGAGAACAAACAATGATGAACTTAAAATTGTTGGGTTGTCATAAAGCATAGGCATATACAGTACGTAACCCAAGATAATTGAAGGAATAGCCAAAAGAACAAGTGGCAACCATACAACCCATGGTGACTCATGAACATGGCTTAGTGTATGTTCATCCATTCGTGGTTTGCCATGGAAGGTCATAAACAAAGATCTGAAGGTATACAATGCGGTTACACCTGCACCAAGAACAACACAGAAATAGGCATAACTGCTGCCAGGTATTTGTGATAACTGAGCTGCCTCAATAATTGTATCTTTAGAATAAAAACCTGCAAATGGCGGTATCGCACAAAGAGCCAGCGAACCAATAACATAAGTCACATAAGTGATAGGCATTTTATTCCATAAACCACCCATTTTCCGCATATCTTGCTCATGATGCATACCAATAATTACGGAGCCAGCCCCAAGGAATAAAAGCGCTTTAAAACATGCGTGAGTCAGAAGATGGAACATCCCTGCACTATATGCAGAAGCGCCCATTCCAACCATCATATAACCTAATTGCGATAATGTTGAATAAGCAACTACACGTTTAATATCATTCATCACTAAGGCTAAAATACCAGTAAAGAGTGCTCCTGTTGCACCAATAACCAATACGACGCTTAGTGCCGTAGTAGAAAACTCAATTAAAGGTGAAATACGTGCGATCATAAATACGCCCGCGGTAACCATGGTTGCAGCGTGAATAAGAGCAGAAATAGGTGTCGGACCTTCCATTGATTCAGGTAACCATACATGCAGTGGCACCTGTGCTGATTTACCCATAGCACCTACATACAAGGCCAGACAAATCACCGTAACTAAAGACCAGGGATGTCCATTGAATATCTCGATGCTTTGACTTGATAGATAACTTACACTCTTGAATACGGTTTCATAATCAACACTACCCGTATATGCAAAGACCAGGGCAATACCTAATAGAAAGCCAAAATCACCAACTCGGTTTACAAGAAATGCTTTAAGGCTACCCTCAATTGCTGATTCTTTTTGGTACCAGAAACCGATAAGTAAATAAGAAACAAGACCTACACCTTCCCAACCAAAGAACAACTGTAGAAAATTGTTAGCAGTTACTAACATGAGCATCATGAAAGTGAATAGTGAAATATAGCTAAAAAAGCGCTGATAGCCATCATCATCTGCCATATAACCAATACTGTAGATGTGTACCAACAAAGAGACGAAATTAACTGTCACGAGCATAACCACACTAAGTGGGTCGATTAAAAAACCAATATTAAATTCAAAAGGAAGTATTAATCCGCCACTAGCCCAGTGATATACCACCGTGCTTTCAGTTGTAATGGCGCCAGAAAACAGTTGCCAAGCAACATACAGTGATACTACAAAAGAAATTGTAACACCGAGAATGGTTGCACTATGGGCCCCGACTCGTCCTATTTGATTACGGAAGAAGCCAGCAATTATGGAGCCTGCCAAGGGGGCTAAAACAATTATTAAACAAAGTTGTTGGATACTCACAATGTTAACCTTTTAAATGATTCATCTTATCTACGTCAATATTGCCTCTATTTCTATAAAGCAACATCACTATGGCCAATCCTATTGCTGCTTCTGCTGCAGCAACTGTTAAAATAAAAAAGACAAAAACCTGACCACTAATCTCATTATAATAATGAGAAAACGCAATAAAATTTGTATTCACTGCAAGTAACATCAATTCGATACATACCAGCAGTAAGATGATGTTTCTACGATTCATCATTATGCCAATAAGACCAAACCCGAATAAAATCGCACCTAAAATCAGGTAGTTATTAACAGGTATCATAAGGAATTCCCCAATATTATTTTTCTGCTTTCATATTAATTAACTCGACCCGCTCATTTCTACGAGTCAGAATCTGTTGTTTCACATTCTGTCTCTTTGACTTTCTCGGGCCTCTATGTACCAGGGTAATTGCAGAAATAATCGCAATAAGTAATAAAACAGCTGCAATTTCAAAAGCCAGTAAATAATCTGTATACAAAACCATACCTAGGGCTTCAGTATTTGATAATGGCTGTGCTTCGTTATTTTGTGCTACATCAAGAAATTGTGAACTGATTGCAGTAGTGCTTTGTGTTTCAACATTGGATTTAAATGTACCTGCAGGGATAGATACCATTAAAAGCCCTGTTAATAAAGCAACAAGAATTAAGCCAAACGGTAAATACCGTCTGTAATGGCTTTTAATCACTTCAATATCAATATTGAGCATCATGACCACGAATAAGAACAACGTCATCACCGCGCCAACGTATACCAGTACTAAGATCAGGGCAAGAAACTCTGCTTCGGCAAGTATCCATAATATTGCACTTGCAAAAAAGGTAAGTACAAGAAATAAAACACTACGCACTGGGTTGTCTTGTATGATTACCATAAAGGCAGCACCAACTGCTATAGCCGCAAAAAAATAGAAAATTATTTGGTTTAATAATTCATGCATACTTTACCCCGTTATCGGTATTTTTCATCAGCAGCGCGATCTGCTGCAAGTCTTGGCTCCAGCAAATCACCAAGTGCAAGGAGCTTTTCCTTAGTCATAATATTTTGACCACGTTCGCTAACATGATAGTGAAGTACTGGTGTAACGACTATGGAATCTACAGGGCAAGATTCCTCACATAGACCGCAATTGATGCATTTAAACACATCAATATCATATCTTGTGGTTCGTCTAGATCCGTCTTCTCGTGGTTCGGACTCTATAGTTATTGCCAATGCAGGACAAACCGCTTCGCATAATTTGCAAGCGATACAACGCTCTTCGCCGTTAGGATAACGGCGAAGAGCAAGTGCCCCTCTAAATCGAGGAGATAATGGGGTTTGCTCTTCTGGAAACTGAACGGTTATCTTTTTCTTAAAGAAATATTTTCCAGTTAACTTTAGACCCTGCAATAACTCTATAAATAGAAAACTGCGTATGTAGTATTTAATATTTTGATATGCTTTTTTCATCGGCTTCTCTATTAACCATTAAAACCAAGGTTTAACATGTGTAACAACCATTAATGCGGTTACAATAATCCAAACAATGGTGACCGGAATAAGTACTTTCCAACCTAAACGCATAAGCTGGTCATAACGATAACGAGGAAAAGTAGCTCTTATCCATAAATATACATACAGGAAAAAGCTCACTTTTACGAGTAACCAAACAAAACCGGGTACAACAAAAAATATGTTTTCTAGGAAAGGAATCCCTTCAAATGGTGACATCCAGCCACCTAAAAACAGAATGCTGATTAGTACAGAGATAAGAATCATGCTTGCATATTCTGATAAGAAAAATAGCGCAAACCCTATCCCAGAGTATTCAACATGGAATCCTGCAACAATTTCAGACTCCCCTTCTGCCAAATCAAAAGGTGCCCTATTTGTTTCGGCAATTCCAGCAATCCAAAATACAAAAAACAGCGGAAGAAGAGGAATAAACCACCAATGTAAAATTCCGCCTCTTTGTGAATTAACTATATCAGTTAAATTCATGCTTCCAGCAGCTAATAACACGCCCACTAAAGCAAAACCCATAGCAATTTCATAAGATACCGTTTGTGCAGTACTTCTTAATGCACCAAACATTGCATATTTAGAGTTAGATGCCCAACCAGCAATTAATACCCCGTAAACTCCAAGTGAACTCATTGCAAAAATATAGAGCACGCCTGCATTAATATTGGCTAATACTATTCCTTCCTGAAATGGAATAACTGCCCAACCTGCTAGAGCCGGTACCAAGGCAAATAGAGGTGCGGCAATAAATAAGTATTTATTTGAACGCGTAGGAATAATAATTTCTTTAGTAATTAACTTAATTAAATCCGCGATTGGCTGCAGTAAACCTTTTATCCCAACACGGTTAGGCCCTATACGCGCTTGTATATACCCAATAACCTTACGCTCTGCATATATTAAATATGCGACACATAGTAGTAAAGGTACTACGATGATTAATATTTTAATGATGATCCAAATTAATATGCTAATGTCTTGCAGCATTTTCTTACCTGCCTAGCGCTTAATAGTTATTGCAGCAAATGAATGACCCAAATCTACTGTTTCAGGCATCGCGTTTGCTACCCATACAACATCTGCCGCAATGCGTTCATCACGTTTAAGCGGCAATGTTATCTCAATATCTCCCTGAGATACAGTAGCAACATCCTCTAAGTTCAATCTATCTGCTGTTAGAGGATTGATACGTATGCATGCCGATTCAGCAGCAGCGCATAATTGCAGCTCTTTGCTATTTCTAACAATTGCATCACTACGATAGAGTGGCCACTCCCCAACGCGAACTAATGATTGATTCATCACTGGCAGGCTCTCAGGATAATATGGCTTATATTCCTGCTCCATTGTGATTGCAACACTATTTTTAATTTCTGCCAAAATATCTTCTGTTGACAGATATTCAAAGCCATCACAATGCAATAAATTGCCTAATACTCTCAATATCTTCCATGCAGGGCGTGACTCGCCGTAAGGCGCCAATGCTCCCTTTACAGTTTGCCAAGTATTATCCACATTAATGTAGGTCCCTGAAGTTTCAGCATAAGGAGCCATTGGTAAAATGACATCTGCATAATCATGCATTGACTCATGATTGTACGCAGACATTAATACTACAAATTCCGCAGCAAGCATGGACTGTCGTGCACCATAAGGATTTGCAAAATCAAAACCTGGCTCTACGCCCATTAAAAAATAGGCTTTGAGTTTGGCATTCAACGCGGCTTGTACATCCATTCCTGGAGTAGAGTCAGTTTTTCCAGCCGTTGTCCGATGCGGAACCATACCCGCCATCCAAGCACCTGCTGTGTTTGCACCATGCGTCAGTCTGAGTACTTTGGCGCCGCTTAATTTTTCGATATGGAATACTAATGTACGAAGTAAAGCTGCTTCAGGATGATTTTCACACAAAGCACCAGTAATCAAGCATGCTTTTTCCTCTTTCAATGCTTTAGCAATTTTTTGGGTTGCCTGGTCTGGCTCAAGTCCTATTAATAACTTCTGAACTGTTGCTGGCAACATTTTTATATCATCAGTAAGTGCTAAGGCAAGTTTCGCGAGCTGCATTGGCATTTCTAAAGGTGAAACGATAGCACGTTCACTGAGATCAAAGCGATATTCAAAATCCACTGGGTTTATCGCATAGATGTTGGCACCATTGCGATAAGCCTTACGAACTCTGACGCCAGCAAGCGGAACTTCACGATCAATATTACATCCGATCAACACAATTGTGTTTTGTAGTTCAATTTCCGCATAAGGTAATGAGTTTGTAGGCGTAGTTGCCTGGGTTTCCTGATCTTTAAAATCTACTTGTTGCAATCGGTGATCTAAGTTGTGGACACCAACCGCACGCATTAATTTTTGCAGCAAGTACATTTCTTCCAACGTAGAGGAACTGGATGCAAAGGCCGCCACTTGTTCTACACTATTTTGTTTTATAACTCGTGCTAAGCCTTCTGCTGTAAATTTTAAGGCGGTTTCCCAATCTACAACTTCCCATTGGCCATTACGTTTAATTTGTGGCTGGCTTGCCCTTGATGGATTTTTTAATCCAAGATAGCTAAATCGATCTCTATCTGATAACCAAGTTTCATTAATCACTTCATTTTCTTTAGGAACTACGCGCATTAACTGATTGCGCCGTGTATGCAGATAAATATTTGAGCCAAGACAATCATGTGGTGCTACACCATCATGCTGGGTAAGTTCCCACGCTCTGGCTGTAAAGCGATAAGGTTTTGAAGTTAACGCACCTACTGGGCACAAATCAATAATATTGCCAGAAACTTCTGACTTCATACTGTGCTGAACATAAGTTCCAATTTGCATGTGCTCACCACGGCCGGTTGCACCCAACTCTCGTAAGCCTGCGATTTCCTCACCGAAACGAACACAACGGGTACAATGGATACAACGAGTCATTTCTGTTGAAATCAACTCACCCAGCTTATCATCTTCTACAGAACGCTTTGTTTCTGTATATTCTGATGCATCTGCTCCATAGCCCATAGAGATATCTTGCAGCTCACATTCACCACCTTGGTCACAAATAGGACAATCCAAGGGGTGGTTAATAAGTAAGAACTCCATTACGACTTTTTGCGAATGTAATGCTTCCTCTGATTTGGTAAACACTTTCATTCCATTAGTAATAGGAGTAGCGCATGCAGGAACTGGCTTACGGCCATTTTCTACTTCAACTAAACACATGCGGCAATTTGCAGCCACTGATAATTTTTTATGATAACAAAAACGTGGAATATGAATGCCTGCTTCATCAGCAACTTCAATAATCATTTTACCGTTTTCAGCTTCAAATGTTTTACCGTCGATTTCAATAGTAGTAGTCATGGTCAAACCTTTTAATTATGCTGCGACGATCGAGCGTTTATGCTTAACGAAATATTCAAATTCATCGCGGAAATGCTTAACAAAACTTTGCACAGGCCAAGCTGCTGCCTCACCCAATGCACAAATAGTGCGACCTTCGATATTGTTCGCAACATTGACTAATTTCTCTACATCCCCAGGTTCGCCATGGCCTTCTTTAATACGATGTAATAAACGGACTAACCAGCCTGTACCTTCGCGACAAGGTGTGCATTGACCGCAAGACTCATCCATATAGAACTCAGAAATACGGTATAGCGCATCAACCATACAGGTTGTTTCGTCCATAATAATTACAGCACCTGAACCCAAACCTGAGCCTGCCTTTTGTATGCTGTCATAATCCATATCAAGTCCCATCATTACCTCACCAGGTAACACAGGCATGGAAGTACCCCCGGGAATCACTGCTTTAATCTTTCTGCCTTGAATCACACCACCTGCTAACTCAAGCAATGTTTTAAACGGTGTTCCTAGCGGAATTTCAAAATTTCCAGGCTTATTCACGTGGCCACTTACACTGAAACATTTGGCGCCACCATTATTCGGTTTACCTAGTTTTAAAAACCACTCGCCACCTTTTTCCAAAATGACTGGAACAGAGGCAAAAGTCTCTGTGTTATTTATAGTCGTGGGTTTGCCATATAAACCGTAGTTTGCAGGGAATGGAGGTTTAAATCTCGGCTGGCCTTTTTTTCCTTCCAAAGAGTTAAGAAGTGCTGTTTCTTCACCACAAATGTATGCGCCCGCGCCTAAATGATTATATAAATCAAAATCAATGCCAGTACCTAAAATATTCTTCCCAAGTAAACCTGCCGCATAAGCTTCTTTCAACGCAGCTTCTGTACGTTCGAAGGGCAGCCAAAATTCGCCGCGGATGTAGTTATATCCCACAGTAGCACCCATGGTGTATCCAGCGATAGCCATTCCTTCAATGAGTTGATGTGGGTTTAATGTAAGTATTTCTCGGTCTTTACATGTACCGGGCTCACCTTCATCAGAATTACAAACTACGTATTTCTGTACAGGAGAATTACGGTTCATAAAACTCCATTTTAATCCGGTTGGGAACCCAGCACCACCTCGACCACGCAGGGAGGATGTTTTTAACTCATCAATAATTGTTTGTGGAGAAGTTTGTTCTTTTAATATTTTTCTCCAGGCACTGTATCCGCCAACACTTTCATAAGCAGATAATGTCCAAGGCTCTGGTAGATGAAATGTTCGATAACAAACTTGATTTAATTCAACCACGGCAACCACCTCTATCTTTTTATTGGTATTGTTCCAACACTTTATCTATAGATTCAGGAGTCAGATTCTCATGATAATCCTTGTCCACCTGCATCATCGGCGCGTTAACACAAGCACCTAAACACTCAACAGGTCTTAAGGTAAAACGCCCATCATCTGTGGTTTCACCTAATTTAATGCCTAATTTCTTTTCTAAATGTTCAACAACTACTGCTGAGTCACGTAACATACAAGAAATATTTGTACATACATTAATTGAATGTCTACCGATTTGTTTGTGCTCATACATGGTGTAGAAACTAGCAACCTCATATACAGCAATAGACGGCATATCAAGATAATCAGCGATGGCATCCATTAATTCTGTGGTTAAATGGCCATGCTCTTCCTGGACAATTCTCAATGCGCTCATTACCGCAGATTGCTTTTGATCCGCAGGATACTTAGCGATCCAATGATCTATGTCTTTTATTCTGTGATCTGACACCAATTGATGTAATATTTTTGCTGAATTAGCAGACATTTCTAAACCTTTATTTAAATTGTAATTTTCTGGAATGTCACTTCATAAGCGTAAGAAATGACGTACCACAAATTAACGATCAATTTCACCAAATACTATATCCTGGCTCGCTAAAATAGCGACACCATCAGCGATCATATGTCCTCTTGTCATCGCATCGTAACTCGACAGATGCGCAAATCCAGGCGCACGAATTTTTACCCGATAGGGCTTATTGGCACCATCAGAAACCATATAAATACCAAACTCACCTTTAGGGGCTTCAACAGCACTATATACTTCTCCAGCAGGTAAGCAAAAACCTTCAGTGAACAGCTTAAAGTGATGGATTAAGGCTTCCATATCTTCTTTCATTTCAACACGGCGCGGCGGTGTAACCTTATGATCATCAATACGCACCGGACCAGGATTTGCTCTGAGCCATTCAATACATTGTCTAATAATACGATTTGATTGTCTTAACTCTTCTACACGAACCAAATAACGGTCGAAGCAATCACCCGTTTTACCCACTGGAATATCAAAATCCACCCGATCATATGCAGCATAACTCTGCTTCTTGCGCAGATCCCACGCAATTCCAGAACCACGAAGCATTGGTCCGGTAAAACCCCATTGCAAAGCCTCTTCAGGTGAAACAACACCGATATCTACTGTACGTTGCTTCCAGATTCTATTGTCAGTTAATAGTGTTTCATACTCATCAACACAACGTGGGAAGCGTTCAGTAAATGCCCACAGAAAATCAAGTAAACTCCCACTTCTATCTTCATTCAGTTTTTCAATTTCACGCTCACTATGCCATCTAGATGCTTTATATTGAGGCATAGTATCAGGTAGATCGCGAGCGACACCACCAGGTCTATAATATTTAGCATGCATCCGTGCGCCCGAGACTGCTTCATAGCAATCAAAAAGGTCTTCACGCTCTCTGAAGCAATACAGAAACACAGTCATTGCCCCAATATCTAATGCTATAGCACCTAACCATAACAGATGATTCAAAACACGAGTTATTTCATCAAACATGGTACGAATGTATTGAGCACGAAGCGGTGCTTCTATACCTAAAAACTTTTCTATAGCGCGTACATAGGCATGTTCATTACACATCATAGATACATAATCCAGTCTATCCATGTAACCAATAGATTGGAGATAAGGTTTGGTTTCTACCAATTTTTCTGTTGCTCTATGCAGTAATCCTATATGTGGATCTGCGCGCACGATTGTTTCGCCTTCAAGCTCAAGAACTAAGCGCAATACGCCATGTGCTGCTGGATGTTGTGGACCAAAGTTTAAGGTGTAATTCTTTAATTCAATCATTTTTTGCCCCTTTTTCACCAATATAGCGGTTATCTTCACGAATAACCTTGGGCACTAAAACTCTGGGTTCGATATCTACCGGAGCATAGATAACTTTTTCAAATTTTGCGTCATAGCGCATTTCAACATGACCACTTAATGGAAAATCTTTACGGAATGGATGCCCGATAAACCCATAATCAGTCAAAATACGTCTTAAATCAGGGTGTCCTTCAAATAAAACACCATATAAATCATAGGCTTCACGCTCAAACCAATCAGCACCTTTCCACAAATGATGTACCGATGGAACGATTAAATGAGACTCATCTACAAATACTTTGACACGTAAACGGTGATTCTTTTTAGTTGAAAGTAGGTGGTACACTACAGCAAAACGTGGTTTATCCAGGGCATAAGCTTTGACTTCCTGACGTTCTACACCTCGAGAGAAGCCGCTTTCAGTTGCTGTGTCTGTTTCCCAGTCATACTCACCATAAAGCAAATAATCTACGGCACAAAGATCAATAAGCTGATCAAAACAAAATGCTTCCAGATCACGCAGCTCTAGCATTGCTGCTTTTAAATTTGATACGCCACACTCAACAGTTACTTCATCATAAGCGACCGTAACATTGTTAACATGACTCGATAATTCGTTTTTGAGTTGTTCAACCAAATAATCATTTTTTGTCATCTATTTGCACCTTTGATGATCTTAAGCTTCTAAGACTTTTTTATGCCTGATTTTGTTCTGCAATTGAATAATGCCATACAGCAAAGCTTCAGCAGTTGGAGGACAACCTGGCACATATACATCTACGGGGACAATACGATCGCACCCACGAACTACGGAATAAGAGTAATGATAATATCCACCACCGTTCGCACAAGAGCCCATAGAAATAACCCATCGAGGGTCGGGCATTTGGTCATACACTTTGCGTAAGGCAGGAGCCATTTTATTACATAGTGTACCAGCAACTATCATGACATCTGATTGGCGAGGGCTGGGACGAAAAATAATTCCAAACCGGTCCAAGTCATAACGTGCTGCGCCGACGTGCATCATTTCCACTGCACAACATGCCAAACCAAAAGTCATAGGCCACATAGAACCACTACGTGCCCATCCGAGAAGTTTCTCGACTGAAGTCGTTACAAAGCCACTTTTTTGCAATTCTGCAACCGCCATAGCTAGCCTCTAAGCAGTTAAATATTAATAAAAAATATCACCTCTGACTGCTTTCTTCTGCAATTGCAGTTGCGATCAGAAGTGAATTTGTACCTGTTTACAATTCGTCAATTAAATCACAAAGCTTAGCTTTTTTGTGCCCCGATGCTCACATGCCGTGCTTCAGCGCGCAAAATCAAAGTTTTGCAGTTCAGATAATTGTGAACAAGCTCTATTTCGCACTCTTAAAAAATTATTCCCACTCGAGTGCGCCACGTTTCCATTCATAAATAAAGCCAATAACTAATAGCCCTAAAAATAACATCATCCCAGCAAAACCAAACCAACCAATTTTGCGTAAAACCAACGCCCATGGAAAGAAAAATGCCGTTTCCAAATCAAAAATAATAAATAATATGGCTACAAGATAAAAGCGAACATCGAATGGAATATGAGAGCTTTCAAATGCCCCAAATCCACATTCATAGGGAGAATTCTTGGCACTATCAGGTTTATGTGTTGACAATAAGGAGCCGGCTCCTATCATTGCTATACCTAATGCCAATCCGACAATTATGAAGATGAGAACAGGTAAATATTGAGATAGCATTTTTTCACCTTGCACGGATTAAAATGGTGCCGAAGGCCGGACTCGAACCGGCACGGCTTTCGCCACCGCCCCCTCAAGACGGCGTGTCTACCAATTCCACCACTTCGGCATACTCTTTTTGAGCCTGTTTACATTTCTACTCTCTTGAGCTTTTCATCTCAATCTTCGGCACTTTAGTGTTCGAAAATCAGACTATTTAGGCTCAAGCTAACGATATGTAAGCAAACTCCTTTTATAATTATTTTTTTCAACCCTTATAATGCGTTATTTAACGCAGCACAAGGAATTTTATTTACTTTTCTTACTGTTATCTACCGGTACTGGAATTGAATTCGCAGGTACACTGGTTTGCTGAGGAATTACTTGTTGTTCTGTTTTTTGATATTGCACAGACACCAAATAAGACAACAATAAACTGGTGACAAAAAATGTCAGTGCTAAACCACCAGTTAATTTAAATAAAAACCCACCTGTTCCTTGGCTTCCAAATAAAGTATTTGAAGCACCAGATCCAAAAGCAGCACCAATATCAGCACCTTTGCCATGTTGGATAAGAACTAAGCCGATTAAGACCACAGCAACAATTACATGAATCATTAATATCAATTGATACATTTCACAATTTCCACAAACTGTTTCGCGTTCAACGATGCACCTCCTACCAAACCACCATCAATATCTGGCATGGCAAATAATGCCTTGGCATTGTTTTCGTTTACACTTCCACCATAGAGAAGTGGTAAACGATCAGCATCGCTATGATTAATTTCTGCAACCAGTTTTCTAATAAACTGATGTACTTCCTGCGCTTGTTCTGGTGACGCAGTTTTTCCTGTACCTATTGCCCAAACGGGCTCGTAAGCTACGACACAATCACGAAAACAATTTTTATTGTGTTCACTTACGGCAAACAATTGCTCGGCAATAACTTGTTCTGTTTGCCCTTTTTCACGTTCTACTAACGTTTCACCGACGCAAAGAACCGGTATCATACCATGTTCTTTTACGTGGTGGAATTTTTGTGCTACAAAATTTTCATCTTCGTGAAAACAATGTCTTCTCTCAGAATGTCCAACCAAGACATAACGACAGTTGTAGTCCTTTAACATCGGTGCGGACATCTCACCAGTATAAGCACCAAAATCTTTTGGATAGACGTTCTGAGCGCCAATTTCAATATCACATTCAGCAAGTATATCCCGGACTTGTGGGATATAAATGGCCGGTGGCATTACAATAACTTGGACATCATTAATAGAGTGAAGTAATTCTCTAAGTTCATTACTTAATTGAATTACCTGCTGCAGCTGACCGTTCATTTTCCAGTTGCCAGCAACTATTTTGTGTCTCATTTATCCCCCTCGCATCCAACTGCGGACTATACCCAAACTCATTGCCGATGTGTAGCCCTATTGCGATTTTTTTATTACACGGCTCAGTAGATATAAAAAACTATGAGCCCAATTTATCTACTGTATATTTAAATTTCTCTCAATTTGACTAATATCATCGCAAAGCTTTTGCGCATGCTGCCTTACTAAAGACTCGTTCATACCTTCTACCATGACACGTAATAATGGCTCAGTGCCGGAAGGTCTGAGTAAAACCCTTCCTTCTCCATTTAAGCTTGACTCTAACGCCTTAACTACTTCGATGACTTGTGTATGTTCTGCAAGTAAGGTCGCGTAATTGGTTTTTAAATTCACCAAGCTTTGTGGTAATAAATTAATACCTTCTCTAAGTTGTTGTATGGATTTGCCCTGTTTGACCATAATTGACAGCACTTGTAAGGCAGCAACGATCCCATCACCTGTTGTGGTTTTATCCAGGCAAACAATGTGTCCGGAGGTTTCACCACCTATTTTCCAATCCTTTTCGCGGAGGGCCTCTAAAACATAACGGTCACCAACTCGGGTTCTTATGAAAGGAATACCTAAACTTTTAATCGCAATTTCCAAGCCGTAATTACTCATTTGTGTACCAACTACACCACCATTGAGCACCCCTCGTTGATGCCGGTCTTTAGCAATCATATAGAGGATTTGATCTCCATCAATTAAATGGCCATCAGAGTCAACTAACACTACGCGATCCCCATCGCCGTCTAAGCCAATGCCAATATCTGCACCTGTACTCATGACTTTTTGTCTTAATAGCTCGGGAGATGTTGAACCACAATCTTCGTTGATATTAAAACCATCGGGGCGGTTACCAATAGAAATAACTTGCGCACCTAGCTCAGAAAAAACATTAGGCGCAATGTGGTACGTCGCGCCATTTGCGCAGTCAACCACAATTTTCAAACCAGATAATCGGGTTAATGACGGAATAGTGGACTTACAAAATTCTATATAACGTCCGCTGGCATCATTAATTCGAGTCGCCTTCCCTAAATTTTGCGAAGGCACAGTTTGCATTTTCTTTTCCAGCTCAGCTTCAATCGCTAATTCAACGCTATCAGGTAATTTCCCTCCTTCTGATGAAAAAAACTTAATCCCGTTGTCTTCAAAAAGATTATGCGATGCACTGATCACAATTCCGGCATTGGCTCTAAGTGTTTGGGTCAGATAGGCTATAGCAGGTGTTGGCATAGGTCCTAATAAAGCAACATCAACACCAGCAGCGGAGAGTCCTGCTTCCAGAGCAGATTCCAGCATGTAGCCTGATACCCTTGTATCCTTGCCAATAACTACTTTCTTGCGATGACCATTAGCCAATACACGGCCAACTGCCCAACCCAACTTCAACACAAACTCAGGGTTAATATTTGATAAACCCACATGTCCCCGTATGCCATCAGTGCCAAAATATTTACGTTGCCCCATCCTTAACTACCTTCTTATTAAGGAACGTGTACGTTCCTAGGAATTTTTATCCTGCGAGAGCTGATAAAACGCCCGCCTTACTAATCATGGTGATCATATGCAACGCTTGGTTTGTTTCATCTACATCATGCGTTCTAATGATCGCCGCACCTTTCAATGCAGCATAGACTGCGACCGCGATACTTCCTATCAACCGCTCCCCCACCTCTTTAGCAAGTACCACTCCAATCGTACTTTTACGTGATACCCCTAAAAGCAAAGGCATCGCAAATCTTGCAAAGCTATCAAGATTTTTAATTAAGAGCAAATTATCTTGTACTTGTTTTCCAAATCCAAAACCTGGATCTAAGATTATATTTCTTCTTTTAATACCTACACGCTCACACTCCGTAATACGCTCTGTAAAAAAACGTGTTACTTCCGCAAGGACACCATTCGGATAATACGGTTCGTTTTGCATATAATGTGGCTCTCCTTGCATGTGCATCAAGCACACAGGAACTGCAAGTTTTGCCGCCATTTCAAGCGCCCCTTTGCTGCGTAAAGCATAAATATCATTAATTACATTAGCACCCGCAGCGACTGCAGCCTCCATTACTTCAGGTTTATTTGTATCAATTGAGATACAAATGTCTGAATTAGCACGAATTTGTTCGATAACAGGAATCACCCGGTCTAATTCGACCTCTAATGAAACCGGCTCAGCTCCAGGTCGGGTAGATTGGCCGCCGACATCAATTAAATCAGCTCCTTGGCCAATTAAGTGAAATGCGTGCTCACAAGCCCTACCCATGGATAAAAATTTACCCCCATCAGAAAATGAGTCTGGAGTAACATTTAATATACCCATTATTAAAGGTTTTTCTGGGGAGTTATCCAAGGAAGGTTGGCATTGACGTTCAAGCCAACCTAAAAATTGCTTTGAATTCACCTGCTTCTCTCACTACTAATCTCAGTGCTCTTCAGCAGGATTCACAATCACTTCATGTTCCGATGGCTTTTCTGATGAGTTATGAACTACCTCAGCACCATCCAGAGGTTTTGATGAACCCCAGTCTTCCGGTGGCGATGGTTCTTTACCGGACATAATTTCTTGTATTTGTTTGAAATCTATAGTTTCGTATTTAATTAAGCTTTCAGCCATTAAATGCAACTTATCCATATTCGAAACCAGAATTTCTTTAGCTCGCTTATAGTTTCTATCAATGATTGCGCGTACTTCATCATCAATTTGTTGCGCTGTCCTGTCTGACATTTCTTTATGTTTATTCATTGAGCGACCTAAGAATACTTCCTCTTCTTCTTCGCCAAAAGTAAGCGGTCCCAAGGTTGATAGCCCCCAGCTCGTGACCATTTTACGCGCTATTTCAGTAGAACGCATAATGTCATTCGATGCTCCCGTGGTCACACTTTCCGGACCAAAAATCAGCTCTTCAGCAATTCGACCACCAAATAAACTGGACAATTGACTTTCCAGACGACGTTTACTATGGCTGTATCTATCTTGCTCCGGTAAAAACATGGTTACACCGAGAGCACGACCACGTGGAATTATAGAAACTTTATAAACAGGATCATGCTCAGGTACGCTTAAACCAACAATCGCGTGACCAGCCTCATGATAAGCAGTCAATTTTTTCTCATTATCATCCATCACCATGGAGCGTCGTTCAGCCCCCATCATGATTTTATCTTTTGCTTTATCTAGCTCGATCATGTGCACTTTACGCTTATTAGCACGCGCAGCAAATAAAGCGGCTTCATTCACAAGATTTGCCAAATCGGCCCCTGAGAACCCTGGAGTACCTCGAGCAATTGCCATAATGTCAACATTGCCATCTACTGGAACTTTTTGTAAATGGACTCTTAATATTTGTTCTCGGCCACGGATATCTGGTAAAGGAACGACAACCTGGCGGTCAAATCGGCCCGGGCGCAATAATGCAGGGTCCAAAACATCCGGACGGTTTGTTGCGGCAACAACAATAACACCCTCACTGCCTTCAAAACCATCCATCTCCACGAGTAATTGGTTTAACGTTTGTTCACGCTCATCATGACCTCCGCCAAGACCAGCACCACGATGACGGCCTACAGCATCAATTTCATCGATGAAAATAATGCAGGGCGCATGTTTTTTTGCTTGCTCAAACATATCACGAACGCGTGAGGCACCCACACCAACAAACATTTCAACAAAATCAGAACCTGAAATTGTAAAAAATGGTACTTTAGCTTCACCTGCAACAGCACGAGCTAAAAGAGTTTTACCTGTTCCAGGAGAACCTACTAATAAGACACCGCGGGGAATACGCCCACCCAGGTTCTGGAATTTGGTAGGGTCGCGTAAGAAATCAACTAATTCTTTAACTTCCTCTTTAGCTTCGTCTACACCAGCAACGTCCGCAAAGGTCACCTTAACTTGGTCTTCGCCGAGTAAGCGTGCACGCGAACGTCCGAAAGACATTGCACCTCGACCGCCCCCGCCTTGCATTTGGCGCATGAAGAAAACCCAAACACCAATGAGTAGCAGCATTGGGAACCAGTTAATAAATAAATGGAGAAGGAAGCTTTCTTGTTGCTTTTCTTGGCCACTTACATCGACTTTGCTTTTCAATAGCTCACCTAGCAAAGCATTATCTTGCATAGGCATGTATGTGACAAAGCGCTTATTATTTTTAGTCATCCCTTTGATGATTTTATCATCCTCAATGGTGACTGAATTAACCATACCTTGATCGACTTCTTTCAAAAATTGGCTGTAAGAAAGTTTCTCAGCAACCGAATTTCGAGGGCCGAAATTACTGAAAACTGAAACAAGCACTATCGCTATAATCAGCCACAAAAATAAATTCTTAACCATGTCGTTCAAAGTATTAACCCCGTTAGTACGTACAGCTTTATTTTATGATCGAATGCTTAGATCATAAAGTTACTATAAATTGTATCCCTTTGCCAGCAAATAGGTTTCTTTTGAGCGAGCTCGAGAAGCTAAAGGCTTTCGAATCACGACTTTTTCAAAAGAAGCTCTTGCCTGTTTTACCAAATCATCAAAACCTACCCCATGAAAGATTTTTATCAGCATGGAACCACCAGGTTTTAACATTTTCTCTGCAAAATCAAAAGCCAATTCCACCAAATACATGGCGCGTGGAATATCAATTGCAGTAGTACCACTCATATTTGGGGCCATATCTGACAATAACAAGTCGACGCCGCGTTCTGGAATTAAATCCATTAGTTTTTGCAACACTTCATCTTCTCGGAAGTCACCTAGAATAAAATCAACATCGGGTAAAGCATCCATAGGCAATATATCCAAAGCAATGACACGTCCGCGTCCTTGTAATCGCTCAGAAACATACTGAGTCCATCCGCCGGGAGCTGCCCCCAGATCAACTACAGTCATCCCAGGTTTGAGTAATGACTCCTTTTCGTCTACTTCTTTTAATTTGTATACGGCGCGACTGCGGTAGCCTTCTGCTTGTGCTTTTTTTACATAAACATCATCAAAGTGCTCTTGCAACCATCGTTTACTGCTTTTAGTACGCTTCATAAATTTATTTATGAGTATCAATTTGACCTATGATACTGAATTTCACTACCTTTTCCCAGCAAAACGTGCAATAATTTACCATTTTATCATTCAGCCTCCAAAATAATTGTATTATTTGGCGTGTATTAAGGAACATTACAGTGGATAGTTCACTCAAAAAATCGCTTAAAGCCCAAGCACATCATTTAAAACCTGTCGTACTTCTTGGCGCCAAAGGATTAACTGAAGCCGTTATTGCGGAAACAAACATTGCATTGCTTTCACATGAACTAATCAAGGTGAAAATTAACGGTGCAGAAAAGGAAGACCGACAACTCATGGCAGGTGAGCTATGCCAGCAATTACAGGCAGAACTCGTACAAATGATTGGTAACACAGTGATTATGTATCGTAAAAATGAAGAGAAACATAAGTGACAGAACTGCGAGTATTGTATACACTAGATTTTATTGTTTAGCAAAACACATATTCCCTTCAAAATCCAATCCCTAGATTCATCGTGAAGGTGCGGGCAAATAAGGGTTATTAAATTATCGTATGGCCTATGATATTAAAATACATTCCAAATGCTCTGACATTATTGCGTCTTATGTTAATCATTCCTTTCATATTTTATTTGTACAATCATGAGTACACTATTGCTTTTTATTTATTTATATTAGCAGGATTAAGTGATGGTTTGGATGGCTTTTTAGCACGGAGTTTTAACTGGCAAAGTTTTTTTGGCTCATTCGTCGATCCACTCGCTGATAAGTTATTAATTGCTTCTAGCTTCATCTCTTTAGCCTTAATTGGTGTATTGCCCTGGTGGTTAGTCATTTTAGTATTTCTCAGAGACTTAACGATTTCCTTAGGGGTGCTTGTTTGGTATCAATTTATTCGTCGCAAACTGGATTTTCAACCCACATTGCTCAGTAAAATAAATACGGCATTACAGTTAACGCTGGTCACCTCCTGCTTATTTGAATTAGCTTATTTTGAATTTCCTCCCTATCTCCTTAATGCCCTGATCATATCAACAACATTTACTACGGCGATTACTTACCTTGATTATATGTGGACGTGGGGCAGAAAAGCATGGCCCAAAAAAGAACCATCATAATGAACAAGCAATTAGCACTCGCAATCAAATTAAATGATGAAGCAACCCTTGTTGATTTCAATTGGGGCTCCAATAGACTACTGCAGCAACAATTACATAACATGCTCGCCCACGGAGAAGATCGATTACTTTATCTTTGGGGCAATGCAGGTTGTGGGAAAACTCATTTATTACAAGCATGTTGCCAAGCCGTTAATGCAACACAATCTGCAATCTATCTACCCTTATCTCTCCTGAAAGAATGGGGACCGCAAACCATAGAAGGGGTAGAGGAACAAGAATTAATCTGTATTGATGATATAGACATTATCGCCAAAGATCCTGAATGGGAAGAGGCTTTATTTCATTTATATAATAAAATCAAAGACATGGGAAAAAGCACTTTAATCATTTCTGGAAATCAATCACCAACCACTGTTCCCATTCAGTTAGCGGATTTACGGTCTAGATTAAGTTGGGGTTTAGTCATTCAATTAATGGAATTAAATGACGAAGATAAAATTAATACGCTTAAACTGCATGCATTAAAACGTGGATTTGATTTACCAAACAGCGTGGGACAATTTCTCCTAAATCGATGCTCGCGAAATATGCATGATTTGCAAAACTTACTTAATCGCTTAGATGATGCGTCGCTTGCTGCACAACGAAAAATAACGATCCCTTTTGTAAAAGATATCTTGAATATTTAATCCCAGAAATAACGCCAATGTTTAGGAGGAAATGGACGGCAACAAATTATCAACGATATTTTGTACATAACACCACCAGATCCTAGATACAAAAACATCTGCCTTCATCTAAGTTTTCCCCCTTAACAGCAATCGAAGTCAATGAATCTGGTTTAAGAAAGGAATAATAGTTAGCACTAGCCCGTGTCGCCATCGCTGTACCTTGTGGTACAGGATCGTCATGGACCATTTGCTCGTCAACACCAACACGATGCTCCAACCGAGCAAGCCTATCTGCTAACCTTGAGGCGCTGATTATTTTCTTTTCTAAATTATCTAAATTTTTTGTTTCCTTACTTATCAAGTCCTTATCACATAATTTCTGTACGTTTTCTTCATTTAGACCAAACCAGCTACTTACTAACTTATTTAGTCCAGGGCGTTCAACACACCAATAAACACTCAATGCGGCGATGCCTACTAAAGAACTAAAAATAATGACCGGCCAAAAAGCCGGAATCATTGAACTGACAAATAGACCTGAGATAATCATTGCTACTGATTGCCCTGCAAAAAAACCACCGCCAAAAAAGAGTATTGCAGACGCTCCTGAAATGAGTGCTTTGGCCAGTTGCATGTTCTCATTATTCAGTGCTTGCTCAAATTGCTTGCTGGCCTCTGTAAGCGATGTAAAACATATTTGTAACATGGAAATTATTTGCTTTAGTTCTTGCAAATCACATTGAGGATCCGCAAAGTCATAATCATCGACCTTCTCTCTTATGAGTTTAATCATCTGCAATTGCAACACGTATGCATCTAATAATTTATAAGCCTCACCCAGCTTAACTCCCAGAGCATTCGATACTTTTACTAAATCAAATCCACAAAAAACAACTACGGAAAGGAATGAAAATATAAATCCAGCACCGAGAATCACCGATGTTGACACCTCAAAAATACTCAACATCGTGACGATACCATCAAACCCCTGACATGCAGCGACCAAGATTCCTGCCGCTGTAAGTAATCCAAATTGGATTTTGTCTGCCACCGACTCGCTTTCGTCTTCTTTAGGCAGTTTGATACCATCCCCACCCATAGAAACAAACAAATCGTGCAACAGCTCTGTACGCAAAGAGACAAAAATAAACTCTATTCTTTGCTGTTCCTCTTTTGTCCTATGAGAATGGTTTAATTGCTCTTGATTGAGCCAGTAGATCAACGTAGCAAGATCAATAGACGAAGCAATAGAGGGCAGCTCATCTTGATGAACACCGGAGGCTAACAAATATTTTCTTATCAATTTTTGAGAACGCGGGCTGATTACAATGTTCATTTTTTCTCATTATTGAAGCCTAGATACTTTATAACCCGGATTAGCGCAACAAAATCGGGCTATAAAGCTTACATGAAACCAGGATTTCACTGTGCTCATCCAGACTAGAATTTTTTTTAACTTTATGGCCTTGCAACACCCAATAGTACAATAAAAATCATATATATGAACACAGTTTATCCAATTTATATTAAAAAACTCCTTGATTTATAAACACTTTCCAAGAACAAAATTGAAAAATACCTGCCTTTTTTGATTAACTTATAGCCATGAAGTATAATTAATGTACTGGCATTGACTGAGGGAGCAATCATGAAAAAACTGGTTATCGCAACATTAGTGTTTGTGCCGACACTCCTGTTAAGCGGTTGTTATGTCTCTTCTTATCCAGGAGGTTATTATTATTCTGGCTATTCTCCAACGTACTACTCAAGCTCTTACTATCCAAGTGGTTACTACTACTCTGGATGGCGGCCTCACCGTAATTGGGGCTACTGGGGTGCACATAGGTGGAACACCAGTTGGCATGGTGGTTGGAATCGTGGCTGGCATGGTGGCGGTTGGCATGGTGGCGGCTGGCATGGTGGCGGTTGGCATGGAGGTCGTGGCCACTGGCGATAAAATTAAATTCTCTTAATTTCGTCATCCCGAGTGCAACGAGGGATGACGGAGTGGTTTATGCACCCTAAATTTGCTAGAGAAAATAGACTCACCTTCATTCCTTACTCATATATCACAAGGTAGCATCTCTTCATGAGGCGCTATTTTACTTATGACTGTATCATAAAACACCTAGATACAGAGTATTCTGTCCCTTGCGCCTCTTGATGCAGATCAGTCTTTTTTAGCGCAATATAACGACTTAATCGTGGCGATAATAACCACATAAACAACGCAATAATTAAAGTGACAATACCAATACATGCAAATACATGAGTATAAATCATTAATGATCCAACCCCTGGTTTAATATGTTCAGGAAGCGCTGTATAAGAAGCGACTGTAGCGCCAATAAATCCTGCTATTGCAGAAGTTAAAAACCACATTCCCATCACAAAACCAACGATTTGTGCCGGTACTAACTCCGCTACCATTGCAACACCAAGTGCGGAAACCAACAACTCACCAAGACTCTGAAACAGATAGCTTATGATTAACCACCAAGAAGAAACCAGCCCCTGATCCGTATAAAAATAACGCGCAAAAAAGAGCATTAAAAAGCTCACGCCACACATAGTCATTCCTAAAGAAAATTTATATGGGATAGAAAACTGTATGCCTTTTCTATTGAGGAAATCATAAAAATATGCCAAAACAGGACTCATTAATACAATCCAAATAGGATTTAACGCCTGGAAGCTTTGTGCATCAATAGTGATGCCAAAGAAAACAGGAATGACGTTATGTACTGCAAATAAATTTAACGAGGTTGGCATTTGTTGGTATAAAGTAAAGAAAATGATTGCTTCCAACATCAAGGCTAAAGCGACCAGCATCCGCATCTGTACAATTTTACTTTCTTTACGTGTCATCAATAGGTAATAAGCAATTACCGCAATAGTAATAAACCAAAATAAATTCTTAGCAAGCATTACATGCTGCAATAAATGTGCAGAGCACTCAGTAAGAATGAATATGCCAATTAATATCATGAGCCATTGGGATACTGAAACGCGCCGCTTATCAGCATCCGTATTGATGTGTGCCACAAATTGACGTTGCACTCCATAATTGGCCAATCCGATTAACAAACCGATTGCACTCATCATATAAGCATACGAATAACCATAGCGGCTAGAAATAGCTGGGCCTGCAAATAACGCAATCATACTTCCCAAGTTGATTGCCATATAATACAAAGTAAAACCGCCATGCAAACGAGGATCATTTTCTTGATAACACTTAGCAAGCAAATTCGATGGATTTGCTTTAAATAAACCGTTCCCTACACAAATTAAACCCAGCGCAAAGAACACATGTTCTTTATCAGTAATTGCTAAAGAGAAGTAACCTGCCGCCAAAACAATAAGACCAAGAACTATGGTGCGCTTGGTGCCTAATACCCTATCTCCTAAATATCCACCTACAACCACCATGCCGTAAACTAGAGCTGAATAAGCACCAAATGTATAATAAGAAATCGTATCACTGTAACCCAAATAGCGAATAAAATATAAAGTCAAAATCCCTTGAACAGTATAAAACCCAAACCGCTCCCATAACTCCAACATGAAAATCATGTGAAATGCACGGGGTTGCTCGCGAAGTATATTCACCATGAGTTCTCTTCCTTTGAGGTGTAAGATTTTAAATTAAAGGAGTTTTTAATTTTTTGCAATGCACTTTAGACTAAAAAGAGCAAATGGATCCAAATACATCAATAAAGTTGATTTTTGTTGAAAAAACAGGTTCTGACTCATAAAATCGATGGTTTAACCACTAAACTCATACCGAGATTGCTGCTCACTTGCCTGTTGAGGAGCAAGAGTATCCTTAGGGGCTTGAAACAGAGGACCAGTACTTCTTAATGAGTGGTCGATATCTTTAGGCGGCACTATTTTTAACATGTCGCGTGCATTTTCTTTGCTGCCAAAAAAATACTCAAGCATGGAATCAGTTGAAGGTTCTTGAGTATGCTCATAGGTCTCAGTAAGATCTCCTGTGGCACTGTCGCCAGCTCCAAATTTGCTGCGAACCCACCCCACTAGCACTTTAATCAAAGGTATTGCCACTCGAACAACAAGAAATGCCAACGAAAGAACGGATATTGCTGTTAATATTCCTAAGCCTGCCAGCGGGAAATAGAGCGATACAATCAAACCAATCAGCGCTACTGCAGATAAACTAAAACCAACTCCTTTGTTTATTATTTGCGAAAAATTAGCATCCTTAAATTTCTTATTTAAATCCAATTCCTTTAACTTAAGCTCAAGTAGATATTTTTTTTGTGCCTCAAAATCTTCATTAAGCAAGGCAATCTGCTCACATAGCGAAATAAGCTCTGATGTTGTAGCACAATTACCTAAAGCGGTTTTCAATCCAGGCACTTTTTTCTGCAGCACCTCCATTTCAGCTTCAGCATGAGAAATCGCTTTCTTAATCGCTCTTTGTGCTTTACTCAATTGATAGTATTCAGAGATTGTTTTGCCTAATAAAAATAAACTCAGGGCCAAAGAGATTGAAGTTGCTGTAAAGGCAATTGCGATGGCTACGGCAGGTACCGCGATAGACGTGATGCTCAGAGCCAACGCTATCCCAGAAAAGAACCACTTCGCATTATTTTCCGGAGTCACAGGAGCTTTTGTACCTAAGAGATGACAAGTAAGATACACAAACGGAATAAGTAAGAAATCTACTGTAGCAATAAAAATTGAGCCAATACCTAAGCCCAACGTTAGGGACTCAGTAGGAGGAATATTCTGAAAGGTTCTAACTGAAGAACCAATCTGCATCACGGCCTTGCTTGAATCACCCGTAGTTTTGATGACTTGTGATACTAAGATTACTTTTTTTGAAACCTTGTCGAGATCGAGCGTAGAAATCGAAAGCTCCGCATCATAATCGATTGGATGCTGTATTTTCTCAAGAATTACAGTTGCTTCGTGCTTTTGATTAGCAATCTCAAATTCTGTCACTATGACCACTAATAGCTCATTTTGGCAAAAAGATATAATATACTATTTCTCTGAATTTGTGCTAATTTTTTTTACAATATAAACGAGAACTTGCTAATCCGATGTAAATTCAACTATATTTCACATAGATACTAAATAAATGCGATAAAAAAAAACATTATGTCTAAAAAAGCCCTTTATTTGGCAGGTGGTGGCGCTCGAGGCGCCTATCAAGCGGGTGTCCTGAAAGCAATTGGCCATATTTTGCAAGTTAAAACGTTACCTTTCGAAATGGTCAGTGGGGTAAGCGTAGGGAGCATCAATGCGGCAGTACTTGCAGAAAACGCCGATGACTTCCCAACGGCTCTTGATAAACTGGAAACAATTTGGAGTGAAATTCATTGCCACCAAGTCTATAGAGCCAGCAATTTAGCGTTAAGTAAATCTGTTGTACGTAATATGAGTACAATGATGATTAAACAACGACAGGCAGCTCATCTACTCGATACCACACCACTGCGAGAAATGATTGCAGATGGACTTGACTTCGGCAAGATCGCGCAAAATATAAACGACGGATACCTCCATACTTTAGAAATCATTAGTAACTGTTATGAGACCCGTCAAACGGTTTCTTTTTATGAGCACAACAATCCTGAGTTCACTGACTGGAATTATCCACGACATGGCAGCAAGCGTGTTAGTTTCCAGGCAGAGCATATTTTAGCGTCCAGTGCCTTACCTCTGTTTTTTCCAACAGTTTTGCTCGATGGCTTTCATTATGGGGATGGTAGTGTGGGCCTAGCCGCCCCCCTTCGAGGTTCCGTGCGCTTCGAAGTGGATAAAATTCTGATTTTGGGGACTCGGGCGTTGCCTGCATTTGTTGAGCAAGAAAATTTGCGTAATCATGATGACATTCCTTTTTCACATATTTTTGGAAATATGTTAAACGCACTTTTCTTGGACAACCTTGAGCGCGATATTGAAATGGTTAATCGGATGAACGAAATTGCAATGCTTTTGTCGATGTGGAAAAAGCGCCGCTCTCCATGGCGTCCCATTACTACCTTGCATTTACGTCCCAGCAAAGATCTCGCTCCTTTAGCGCAAATACATTTTAAAGCCTTGCCATCATTGCTTAGGTACCTTCTCAATTTCCTTGGAGAAAAGAAACATTCTGGAGATTTGTTAAGTTTTGTGCTGTTTGAACGAGACTATACAAGAGAATTGCTAGAGCTAGGTTTTCAAGACACCATTAATAATGCTAAAGAAGTGATCGCCTTTTTTGAATAATTTTTCTTAACACCCTCTTTTGCTATGCGCTACGGAACAACAAAAAATAGCAGACATTTTCGAAAGAGGGCTATCCTTAATCACGTTTTAAGTAATTTTCTAACTGTTCAGCCGACATTGGTTTATTAAAATAAAAACCTTGGAATTTATGACAATTATGCGATTCTAAATATTCCAATTGACTGGAAGTCTCAACACCCTCAACGACTAAATCCAAATGCAAATTGCTCGCCATATCAATAATTGCTTGCAAAATCACTCCATCTGAACGGTTAAAATTAATATTTTTGATAAATGATTGGTCAATTTTTAATTGATCAATTGGCAGTTTATTCAAATAATTGAACCCAGAATTACCCATACCAAAATCATCCAGGACAATGCTTACACCAAGTTTTTTCAAGTCATTAATTGAATCAATAACATTTCCTGCATTGATAATGACATTTTCTGTGACTTCCACTTTCAGATATTTGGGGTTTAATTTACTGGTTTTTAATATATTTTTAATCATGCTTACAAAATTAGGTTGTATGAATTGCTTCGTTGCAATATTTACTGAAATAGGAAAGGGGGAAATTCCTTTATCTTGCCAAGCCTTATTTTGAGCACACGCAGTCCTAATCACCCATTCGCCTATCGGTACAATAAGACCTGTTTCCTCTGCAAGAGGTATAAACTCCATAGGTAATACAAGGCCCTTTTGAGGATGTCGCCAACGAATCAAAGCCTCTACGCCAATTAACGTCTGACTCTGGCTGTCGTATTGTGGCTGATATTCTAAAAAAAACTCATTTTCAATGAACCCACGACGAAGATCGGATTCTTTTTCCAATCGGCCAATGCATTTCTCTTGTAATTCAGCAGTATATAATTGAAATTGATTCCCACCTAAAGCCTTTGCCCGATACATCGCCAGATCAGCATTATGTAACAGTTCTTCAACAGTTGAACCATCCTGAGGATAAATGCTGATGCCAAGGCTTGCAGAAATGATAATGTCTTGCTGAGCAATATGCAGACTTTTATTGATCGTCTCTAAAATTTTTTGGGCAATATGAGCTACCTGTTCAATTTTATATACTTCTGCTGAAATGAAAATAAATTCATCACCACTTAAACGGGCAATGACGTCTTCTTCTCTAGTGACTTCAGAAAGACGCTCAGCGATTCGTTTCAGTAAGATATCACCTGACTCATGGTTAAAGCTGTCATTGATGAGTTTGAACCGATCAAGATCGATAAAAATCACTGCAAACATGGAATGATTTCTTTTAGAGCTAGCAATTTCACGCTTAATCCTATCCACCAGCAAAGTGCGATTGGGTAAATCAGTTAAGCTATCATGGGTTGACTGGTATTCAAGTACCGTGAGCGTTTTCTGTAAAGAGTCCGTGCGTTCTTCAACCGTTTTCTCCAAAATTTTCTCGCGATTTTTTGATTCTTGCATCAAGCGCCATTTTTTAGTTAAAGAACAGGCCACTTGGCGTACTGAAATACTATCGAAAGGTTTTTTGAGAATTAATAAATTATCACTGAGTCCCAATTCCGCTACTGTTTCCTCCCAGGTATAGTCAGAATAAGCGGTGCAAATCACAATCTGTGTTTCTTTGTCTAAAGCCCAAATGCGTTTAATGGTTTCAATACCATCTAATCCAGGCGGCATGCGAATATCAACAAAAGCTAAGGCATAAGGAGCTCCCTGCGCTATGGCCCGTTGAATATATTGAATTCCTTCTTCTCCTTGAGAAACACAGTCTATTTGAAAGGCAGGAAGATCGATTGCAGCTGATTTTGATTTTTCCGCATCGTTTGCCAAATCCTCTCCAAAAACCAGCTGATTGAGTTTGTTAATCCCTGTCGTTGATTCTTTCATTTTTAAGATTTTTTGAAAATCAAGATGAATGGCAGGATTATCATCAATAATTAAGATCTTAAAATCGTTTTGTTTATCCATTTACTATGCTCCTCTCATCTTTTCAGCACGCTTGCTTTGCGATTAGGTAAATAAACGGTGAAGGTAGCACCCTTTTCATGACCTTCGCTTTGCGCAAAAATTTCGCCGCCCAATTCATTAATAGCAAGAGCAGAGGCATGAAGCCCAAATCCATGGCCCGATTTTTTTGTTGTAAAACCAAAAATAAAAATTTTATTTAGATTGGCTTTGGCAATCCCAATGCCATTTTCAGAAAACTTGATTTCAATTTTGTCTTTATTTACCAAACTGGTTTTAATTATTAGCGTTTTATTTGGGTTTGATGACTCAAGTAACGCATCCTTTGCATTGGAAATGAGATTGCCAAGCACTTGAAACAATTTAATTTTATCAACCTTAACGGAGTTTAGGTCACCATATTCCTTTTTCACCTTAATTTCGGATTGTAGATGAATGCTTGATAAGAGAAGCGTCTCGTCAATAAGATCGTTAATAGAAATAATCTGTTCAAAACTATCTACTTTAATCACATTTTGTTGAGTAGATATGATGTTTTTAATTAGCCCTACATTTTTAGATATTTCTTTTAACTCGCCTACCTCCAGTTCATGTTCTTTACTCCAGCACTGGGCCAATTCATTAATATATGCGACAACATGAACACCGCGCGGATCTTGGGTAAGAAACTGTGGTAGATCCTCTTTATGGGTGTTAAATAGCTCCGCTAATTTTTTTATATCTTTTAAAGGAGATGAGTTTTGGCTAGCGATCATGGTTTCAACGGAAATATTAACCGAATTGAGCACATTACCCACATTATGCAAAACTGAAGCTGAAATCTCCGCCATGCCTAATTCACGTGCTTGTTCAAATTGGTGTTGATTTCTAGCTTCTTTATAAGAAGAGGCCAAAAAAGCAATGCCTAGAATCACCATAGTGACTGCAGCAATGATAATTGCCAAGACGGTTTGATTAAGCCCTTGATAGCTGTCGATACTGATGGGCTGACATAGAGGGGTAAATACTGATGCAGCCATTCCAGTATAATGCATCCCACAAATCGCAAACCCCATCGTGATTGCCGATAGCGCTTTAATCCGATTTCTTAATTTTAAAATGACTGTATTGCTTTTTAGAGCAAACCAAATCGCAGCTACCGAAGCGAGAATAGCAACAAGGAGCGACAACAAGAATAAGCTAGGCAAGTACGCAATATTTAAGGAAATAAGCATTGCTGCCATACCAGTATAGTGCATAGACGCAATCGCTAACCCTAAAATGAAACCACCGGCAAGGAGATGGACAATATTAATTATTGATTTTTTTAATAAAAATAGGGCAAAACAAGAGGCCAAAATGGCAACAAAGAGTGACAGGATAGTCCATAACAAATCATATTTTAAAACAAGGCCAGGAATTGTGAATGAGAGCATACCAATAAAATGCATAGACCAAATCCCCGAGCCCATCGCAATGGCCCCACCCAACAACCATAGCCTGACCTCTTTTTTTGTGTTACTGCGATCTCTTAAGCGGCCAGTTAAATCAAGCGCAACATAGGAGGCCATCATAGCCACGAAAAAAGAGAGAACAACCAATTTTGGATCATAGATACCTAGGAGCTGATTAGGTGGCAAGGCATTCACTTGAAAAAAGTCAGTATACATTTCCCTTGATACTCTTTATATTTTGTATAAGTGTAGCAGGATTTTATATTAAATAGATTGAATAAAGTGACTGAAAAATCGACCAAAATTACCAAAATAATCCTTTTCTATTTAATTATCGCCATCAGTCTTATTGTGTATTTTGCTTTTCATCATAGTGCAGTCAAACTAGAAAGTGGTGTTTATCTCAATCAACCCCAGACCGTCACGCATTTTGAGTTTATTGATAATCATGGGAATTTATTCACAGAAACAAAATTAAAAGGTCATTGGTCTTTATTATTTTTTGGCTTTACCTCCTGTGCCATGATTTGTCCGCTTACTATGCAAACGCTAAATCAAACATATGGACGTCTGACCACAACCAAAAGGCCACAAGTGATTTTTATTTCGGTTGATCCTGAACATGATTCTTTGCAGCGGCTCAATCAATTTATGCATCAGTTTAACCCACATTTTATCGCACTCAGAGGTGACATGCCGGCAATAAATACCTTGCAAAAACAGCTGCACGTTACAGTCTCAACCACACCTATGAGTCATGGAACAGAAATTGTGCTCATTAATCCAGAAGCAAAGATCCAAGCCTATTTTCATTATCCTATTAGCCCAAAAACATTGGCAGCAGATTTGCAGCGCTTGATGCATTAACAACGCAGAACCCGGGTTACGGCTTCACCTTCACCCAGGCTATAGTGGTTTATATCTCTAAGAAACGACTTAGGTACGCAACAACGTCAGCACTTCTTCAGTTTCAGGCATAATTCCATTCCAAATAAAAAAAGCCTCGGCTGCTTGTTCAACCAACATTCCTAAACCATCTACTGCATCACAATCTGATTCTCTAGCGTATTGCACAAAAGCGGTCGCGCTGTGCTGTTTGTAAGACAAATCATAACAAAATGGCTTTGCTGACATGCATTCGTCGGGTAAGGCAACGAACTCACCCACCAAACTCGCCGAAGTAGCATTAATCACTAAATCAAATTGCCCCTCAATTTCATCAAAACTCAAACATTGTGTTTGTGGAAACGCACGTTGAAACTCCTCTGCTTTAGCTGAGGTACGACTGGCTATAATCAGTTCCGCAGGATGGTTTTCCAATAAGGGAGAAACTATTCCACGTGCAGCCCCCCCTGCGCCTAATATCAATACCCGCTTGCCGTTTACTGAGAGATAACGACTCAAATCGCGAATCAAACCAATACCATCGGTGTTGTCTGCATGCAATTGGTTGGCTTGCATCCATAAAGTATTGGCCGCTCCAGCTTGTTGACAGCGAAAACTGCTCTGCTGTGCCATTGCAAAAGCTCGTTGTTTGAACGGCAAAGTGATATTGAGACCCTTGCCATCTTGAGCAAAAAAATCAGATACTAGCAGTTCAAAGGATGGATCATCTGCCTTAATTTTTTCATAAGTCAGTTGTATGTTCACTTGTTTGGCAAAAGCTTGATGGATTACCGGAGATAAACTATGCGCAATAGGATTACCAATAACTGCAAAACGTTGGGACACCTTACTCTCCTATTTGGGTTAATTTGTTGCTTTATTGCCAATACCGTTACAGCGAAAAGCCTATCAATTAATGTTTATCTTAAATTAAAACCAGAAAATCATATCAAAGCATTGATCAAAGAATTGAATCAATATCTAGCACAGCAAGGATTATTTGCTGCGTATCAGATTACACCTTATTTGCAGCAGCATCCGCTGCACATTACCTTATATCTGGCAGACTATAGCCCCCAAAAAATTCCTGCCATTCTTAGAACAACAAAGGAATTAGCCAAGCAACAGAAGCCTATTCTTTTTTCCACCGCAGAATTTATTCCTAGCCGCAGTGGTTATGTCATGTTGACGGTACGCCATGATAAAACAATACACGAATTAAGCAATAAGACATTAAATGTCTTAGCACACTTTCGTAACCCACACGCAAGTATTCCCGCCTGGGCTGCTCAGGATCCTGAACGACAAGCTCTTTTTCGTCAATACGGTAGCCCAAGTGTGCTAGACTACTTTAATCCACATTTCTCTATTTTTTCTGCAGAGTCTTTAAATACACAACAGAGTACTTTTTTATATCAGCAACTGCGCAAGTTAATTCACCAATTTAGCCAATCCCATCAAACACAAATTGAAGAACATGTTGATGCAATAGGAGTAGGGATAGCCGACACACACGGACAAATTGTCAAGGAATTAGCAGTGTTTACTCTAGAGCCATAAGATAAAAAGCTAACTTTCCTTGAAAAAAATCATATTGCTACAAATAATTAAAGGAACTGAGTCTCTTTTATCTGTATCGTTCTGTGATGCAAAAAAACAAGAGGCATAATAAGTTACTCTGACCTGAATTAAGGAAAATTCAATGAGCGACTTTTCCGAAAATGAAAAAAATATTTTAAAAAACAGCCCTTTATTAAGCCATTTATCTGCTGAAAACTATGAGGAGTTCCTCGCCATCTCCTCAAGAGAGCTATTTAGGAAAGGTGATATTTTGCTTAAAGAAGGGGAAATAAATGATGATTTTTTTATTATTGTTTCTGGGACCGTTGGACTTTATAAGAAAGAAAATAAAAACGCGCCCCCTGAGTTCATAGAAACACTGAGCACAGGAGAAACCATTGATGAAATAAGAGTGATTCGAAATCGCACCTGCACCCTCACTGTAATCGCAATGGAAGAAGCAGTTGTTTTACAAACGTCCATAAGCAAATTACATGCATTAGAAAATCATCCCTATCATGATGCGATTATTGAGTCGGTAATCAAAATAATAAGTGAACGATTGTTACACAGCAATGAAACTATTTTAAATAAGATCCATGAAAAAAAGAGAAAAAACATACAAATTATCTCCGTCCTATTGGGAATGCTTATTCTGGTTGTTCTTTTATGTGAAGTGGGTTTAGGACTGTATCATACATTGAACCCCACAGATTTTTGTAACACGTTAAATGCTTTGCCTGCTGAAAACACTAAAGTGGCACTCTAGCAAAGCGAAGCGTAATCTCCGTCATCTTGAGTGCAAAAAGAGCCCGGGTTTCGCTACGCTACACCCAGGCTACGAAGTTATTTTTTGCTAGCTAACCAGCAAGCTTTTAGAAACTACTTCCGCTAAATCACGCGATAACTCCAGTTTTGCCAGCTGTGCCAATTGCTCTTGCATTAGAGTTTGTCTGGATTGGTCATAACGTTTCCAGCGCGTAAATGGATTGGCTAAACGTGCGGCAATCTGGGGGTTAATTTTGTCTAGCGTCACTAACATTTCTGCTAAAAAGCGATAACCGCTACCATCTAAAGCATGAAAGTTGCGTGGATTTCCCATACAAAATGCCCCGATCAATGCACGAACTTTATTAGGATTCTTAATACTAAACGCGGTGTGTTTTAATAACATTTTTACATGTGTTAACGTCTCAGGTAACTCACTCATGGCTTGAATGGCAAACCATTTGTCTAAAACCAGTTCATCTTTAGACCATTGCTTATAAAAATCTTCAATCGCCTGCTCCCGCAATCCCTGATTGGTGCAATTGACCAACAAAGAAAAACTGGCAATTTGATCAGTCATAGTTTGTGCCGCCATGAATTGCTGCTGACACACATCTAAAGTAGCAGCCTCTTTGGCTTTCATCATGAGCCATAAGCAAACATTGCGTAGTTTTCTACGGCCATAAGCAGGTCCATTCATGCGGTGATCTTCAATTTGCCATAATTGTTGATAGAGTGATTGGGCCGTTTCATACAAATACCATCCCAATTGTTGATGGAAGAAATCACGAACTTGCTCTACCGCACTCACATCCACACTATCTAATCGCGTCGCAATGTCCTCAAACCCAGGAGGAGTGAGTAGTTCTGCTCGTAAATCAGCATCCAGTGAATCATCAAGCAATACATGCTGAAAAGCAGAAATTAAAGCTGCGGGAATTTGCCATTTATTGGAAGGTTGCTGTAAACATTCTTTAATACAATTTAGGATCAGATTTTGCGCTGCATCCCATTTGGCAAAACCATCCACTTCATATCGTAATAAAAAGAGTAACTCTTCCTGGCTCAAATCATGTTTTAATTTAATTGGTGCAGAAAATTCACGTAATAATGAAATGACAGGTTTTTCACTCAAGTCAGTAAAAGTAAAACTTTGCTCTTTTTCTTTTAACTCTAAAATATCTTTCTCGACTGATATCTGATGACCATGAGCATCAAATAGCGCAACTCGGATTGGAATATGGAATGGTTTTTTATCATGACACTCGGGAGTTGGCGGGCAGGATTGTTGCATCTTGATGGTAAGCTGTCCCTGTGCGTATTCACTGGTAACGCGTACTTCTGGAGTTCCTGCTTGGCTGTACCACCGTTTAAACTGAGTGAGCTCAACATGATTGGCATCTTCCATCGCCGCAACAAAATCATCAATAGTGACTGCCTGACCATCGTGACGTTTAAAATATAAATCCATGCCCCGTCGAAAACCGTCTCTTCCCAACAGGGTATGCTGCATACGAATGACTTCCGCACCTTTATTATAAATAGTTGCAGTATAAAAATTATTTATTTCTTGATATGACTCTGGCCGAACCGGATGGGCCATTGCGCCAGCATCTTCAGGAAATTGTGTGCTTCGTAATGCCCTAACATCCATAATTCGGTTTACATCTCGGGAATTCATATCTCGAGAAAATTCCTGATCACGAAAAACGGTTAAACCTTCTTTCAAACTTAACTGAAACCAATCGCGGCAAGTAACCCGATTACCGGTCCAATTGTGGAAATATTCATGCGCAACAACCCCTTCAACATCGGCGAAATCTTGGTCAGTTGCGGTATCGGGGCGAGCAAGAATGTACTTGGAGTTAAAAATATTTAGTCCTTTGTTCTCCATAGCACCCATATTAAAGTCGCTGACTGCGACAATCATAAAAATATCCAGGTCGTATTCACGACCATAAACTTCCTCATCCCAGCGCATGGATTTTTTCAACGATTCCATTGCATGAGCACACTTATCTTCATTTCCTGGCTCGACATAAATACGCAAATCAATTGTGCGTCCAGAACTGGTCACAAATTTATCGCGCACACACGCTAAATCGCCTGCAACTAAAGCAAATAAATAGGATGGTTTTTTAAATGGATCCTGCCAAACGACCCAATGACGCCCATCGGTAGTTGTACCCGACTCGAGCAAATTGCCATTGGATAGTAAAATTGGATATTGTTTTTTATCTGCTGAGATACGCGTTGTATACGTAGTAAGTACATCCGGACGGTCAAAAAAATAAGTGATGCGTCGAAAGCCTTCTGCCTCGCACTGCGTACAAAACAGATGATTCGAACGATAAAGTCCAGATAATTGGGTGTTATTTTGTGGGTAGATGCGCGTTACTATCTTTAAGGTAAACGCGTCTGGGCAATTTTCAATAATGAGCGCGTCAGCTTGCAAAACATAGGAAGATGGTTCCAATTTTTGACCATTCAGATGCACACTAACCAATTCCAGCTCCTCACCGTATAAATGTAAAGGGCCTTCATGTTGACGAATTAATTGAAGTTCACTACTGACTAAAGCATGATCATCATACAGATCAAAATTCAAATTTATAGTTTCAACTGCAAAAAAGGGGGGCTGGTAGTTTTTTAAATAAACGGTCGTGTCAGGCATGATCATTACATCCTTTGCAAAAAGCGATTAAGTTTATTGAGTTATATAACAATTTTCCTAGTTTAGCCTATAATGATTATAAAGGGGTAACTTCTTAGGTCAATCTTTATATATATTGCGAAGTTAGCTGAAAATTCATTTATTGCTTTTACCAGTAAAATGCAATAAATGTAAAGAAACACAAGATATCCTTAATACGGATAAAAAGGGGATGGCATATGAACACTCAAGACTTTTTAACCAGCTATACCAAACGCTTTGTAGATAACAAAGAAGAAGAGATGGGTTTGGAGGAATACCTGGAATTGTGTAAAAATGACCCTGCTGCTTATGCCAATCCAGCGGAGCGCTTGCTCATGGCCATAGGCGAGCCTGAAATGGTCGACACACGTCATGATCCTATTTTATCAAGAATTTTTTCCAATAAAATCATTCCACGATATAATGTATTCGAAGATTTTTATGGCATGGAAGAACCCATTGAACAAATTGTCGGCTTCCTAAAACATGCCGCGCAAGGCCTAGAAGAAACCAAACAAGTGCTTTATCTCTTAGGACCTGTAGGAGGCGGTAAGTCTTCTATTGCTGAAAAATTAAAAGATTTAATGGAAAAAATACCATTTTATGCCATAAAAGGTTCCCCTGTATTTGAATCCCCGCTGTCTTTATTTAATCCAGTAGAAGATGCAGAATTGCTCTGGGAACGTTTTGGGATCCCCTCTCGCTATTTACGTTATTTGATGTCACCTTGGGCAGTCAAAAGATTGCATGAATATAACGGGGATATTAGCCAATTTAGAGTAATAAAAGTCAGACCTTCACGTTTAAAACAAATCGCCGTTTCCAAAACAGAGCCAGGAGATGAAAATAATCAGGATATTTCATCTTTAGTCGGTAAAGTTGATATTCGTAAATTAGAGCACTTTTCTCAAGATGATCCTGATGCATACAGTTACTCAGGAGGGCTGTGTCGTGCAAACCGCGGTCTTTTAGAGTTTGTCGAAATGTTTAAAGCACCAATTAAAGTGCTGCATCCCTTACTAACCGCGACTCAGGAAGGCAATTATAATGCGACAGAAGGTTTATCTTCCATTCCATTTGAAGGGATTATTTTAGCGCATTCGAATGAATCCGAATGGCAAACATTTAGAAACAATAAAAACAATGAAGCATTTATCGATCGTATTAACATCGTTAAAGTGCCTTATTGTCTGCGAGTTACAGAAGAAACGAGAATTTATCAAAAACTTATTGATAACAGCTCGCTAACGCATGCTCAATGTGCACCAGGGACTTTAGACATGCTCTCGCAATTTTCAGTCTTAACTCGTTTAAAAGAGCCACAAAACTCCAGCATTTATTCCAAAATGCGCGTGTATAATGGAGAGAGCTTAAAGGACACCGATCCCAAAGCAAAATCATATCAAGAATATCGCGATTTTGCTGGCGTTGACGAAGGAATGAGTGGCGTATCAACTCGCTTTGCTTTCAAAATTCTTTCTAAAGTGTTTAATTTTGACCACAGTGAAGTTGCAGCAAACCCCGTACATTTAATGTATGTATTAGAACGTCAAATTGAACAAGAACAATTTCCTCAGGAAGTACAAGAATCTTACTTAGGCTTTATCAAAGAATATCTCGCACCCAAGTATGTTGAATTTATTGGTAAGGAAATTCAAACTGCCTACTTAGAGTCTTATTCTGAGTACGGACAAAATATCTTTGACCGCTATATAACCTATGCTGATTTCTGGATTCAAGATCAGGATTATCGCGATCCAGATACCGGTGAGATCTTTGATCGTGCCTTATTAAATCAAGAACTTGAAAAAATCGAAAAACCAGCCGGGATATCTAATCCAAAAGATTTCCGCAATGAAGTAGTAAACTTTGTTTTACGTGCTCGTGCGAATAATCGTGGCAAAAACCCAGTCTGGAATAGTTATGAGAAATTAAGATCCGTGATTGAGAAAAAGATGTTTACCAATACTGAGGATTTATTACCCGTCATTTCCTTCAATGCGAAAGCATCTGAAGATGATAAGAAAAAGCATGAAGAGTTTATCTCTCGAATGATTGATAAAGGGTATACACGCAAACAAGTACGCCTACTTTGCGAATGGTATTTGCGAGTACGTAAGTCACAATAATAAAAATCGTTCTCTCGCTCCCATGAGCGAACGCTTAGGGTACTGCTATTTGTAGTTTGGGGCTGGAATTCGGGATCTACACGAGAAGGACCATGTCCCCACGCAACGACAAATGGGTGCAAGATAAAAGATTATTTGGGGCTAAATTATGTCGCAATTGATTGATAGACGACAAAATGCGGGGAAAAAAAGTACGGTTAATCGCCAACGTTTTCTTCGTCGTTATAAAAATCAGATCAAACGAGCTGTCTCCGATGCTGTAGGTAAAAGAAGTATTACCGAAATTGATCAAGGTGAACAAATAACGATTCCAGCCAAAGATATTTCGGAGCCTATATTTCACCGAGGTCAAGGAGGGCATATAGAGCGTGTACTTCCTGGCAATGATAATTTTATTACAGGCGATAGAATAAGAAGACCTAACAGCAGCTCAGGCAGTGGTGATGGCTCTAATGCCAGCGACACTGGTGAAGGCGAAGATAGTTTTGTTTTTGAGTTATCTCGGGAAGAATTTCTTGATCTGTACTTTGAAGATCTGGAGTTACCTGATTTGATTAAAAAAGAATTAGCGCGTATTAGTACTTTCAAAACGGTAAGAGCGGGCGTAACCACCAGCGGTATCCCAAACAATATTAATGTGCTGCGCTCAATGAAACAAGCAACCGGACGTCGAGTCGCTTTAGCCTCACCGTATAAAAGACAATTAAAAGATGCGATAGAAGAGTTAGAGCAACTGCAAGCACAGCCCATTCAAGACACCGAAGCCTTATTGGGCCTGCAAAAAAGAATTGAATTCCTGAAAAAGAAAATACTCACAGTGCCATTTATCGATACTCTTGATCTGCGTTATAACTTTCGTGTCCGAGTTCCTTCGCCATCAACACAAGCAGTTATGTTCTGTGTTATGGACGTATCTGGCTCCATGGATGAGGCTAAAAAAGACATTGCAAAACGCTTTTTTATTCTTCTTTACATGTTCCTCACCAAAAATTATGAAAAAATAGAATTGGTATTTATCCGACACCACACTTCCGCTAAGGAAGTGAATGAAGAAGAGTTTTTTTATTCTCGAGAAACTGGAGGCACGGTAGTGTCTAGTGCCTTGGAGCTTCTAAGTACTATTATTGAGACACGTTATCCTCCTGAGGCTTGGAATATTTATGTAGCCCAGGCATCGGATGGTGATAATTGGAATGCAGATTCCCCCTATTGCCAGGAACTACTGCAAGATAAAATTATGCCTTTATTGCAATATTTTGCATACATAGAAATCATGCCGCGCCATCATCAAAGTTTGTGGGAAGTATATCAACTGGTGAAAGAGCGCTACCCTAATTTTGCTATGGAAAACATTGATACGGTGGCGGATATCTACCCCGTATTTCATGAGCTATTTAAAAGGAAAACTGCATGAAAAAGAAGAAGCCATTATCTACAGGTGCAGAATGGACCTTTGAATTAATTCAAGACTATGATCGCGAGATTGCGCGCATAGCTAAAGATTTTAAGTTAGATACCTATCCCAATCAAATAGAAGTTATTACTGCAGAACAAATGATGGATGCGTATGCTTCAGTAGGTATGCCAATTGGTTATCATCACTGGTCTTTCGGCAAACATTTTGTTGGCGTTGAAAAAAGTTATAAACGGGGACAAATGGGTTTGGCCTATGAACTCGTGATTAATTCAAATCCATGTATTTCTTATCTCATGGAAGAAAATACCATGGCCATGCAAGCGCTAGTGATTGCGCATGCCTGCTACGGCCATAACTCATTTTTTAAAAACAACTATTTGTTTAAGATGTGGACTTCTGCAGATGCTATCATCGATTATTTAGTATTTGCTCGCAAATACATCAGTGACTGCGAACAACGTTATGGCATCAATGAAGTAGAGGCAATTTTGGATGCTTGTCACGCACTGATGAACTATGGTGTGGATCGATACAAACACCCTACTCCGTTATCCATACAGGAAGAAACAATTCGTCAACAAAACCGCGAAATTTACATGCAATCGCAAGTGAATGAATTATGGCGGACAATTCCACAAAGTAAACAAGTCTCTGAACAAGCAAAGAAAAAACAATTTCCAGAGGAACCACAAGAAAATATTTTGTACTTCATTGAAAAAAATGCCCCTCTGCTAGAACCATGGCAGAGAGAAATCGTGCGTATTGTCCGCAAGATGGCCCAATATTTTTATCCACAAGGTCAAACCAAGGTAATGAACGAAGGCTGGGCATGCTTTTGGCACTATACCATTTTACATGCACTATATGATGAGGGCTTGGTTACGGATGAGTTTATGTTGGAAGTCCTCCAAAGCCATACCAACGTCATCATGCAACCCGCGTATAACAGCCCTTATTATAGTGGTATTAATCCCTATACTTTGGGATATCACATGATGCAAGACATCAAACGGATTTGTGAAAATCCTACTGAAGAGGATCAAGCATACTTTCCTTATTTAGCCAATACCGATTGGTTAAGCAGTCTGGATAACGCCATGCGCCACTTCAAGGATGAAAGTTTTATTGCCCAATATTTATCGCCTAAGTTAATTCGCGATTTAAAACTATTTCATATCGTCGATGATGATCGCAGCCCAGATTTGTATGTTAATGCAATTCATAATGAATTAGGGTATCAAAAAATAAGAGAAGCATTGTCTCGGCAATATAATTTAGGTTATTTAGAGCCTGATATTCAAATTTATTCTGTAGATGTGCAAGGTGATCGCTCAATGACGTTGCGATACACTCAGCAAAATAGAGTACCTTTAGGTAATACTACAGCGGATGTATTGAAACATCTTTATTCTTTATGGAAATTTCCTATCGTTTTGCAAGCAGTCAGTCCCGAAAATGAGATCACAGAAGAATACCATTGTCCGCCCTTGCAACTGGAAAAATAATCACTACATCACCCGCTGAGGACCTTTCAGCTCCCTGCGACAAATTGGACAGATTTATTTTCCAATATCGAGGATGACTATTTATTCTTGCAACCTGGGTCCAGCATAGCGGAACCCGAGTTACGGCTTTGCCTTCACCCAGGCTACAAAATGTTTAATTCTTTTTAGCTTGTTCGGCAATGTCGGTACTTGCATACATTTTAATAGCACCTTCTTGATAAGGATCTAGATTAAACACAGTTCCAAATGCTCTCGCTGCTACTTCATTCGTATTGAGATACCAATCACTAATATCGTCAGAATAATACTGTACAATCATGGGCTTAAATAATGCAAATGCGGCTTCATCAAAGTGCCTTAGGCCAATGTCTGCTCTCACAAAATATTTGTTTCCTTTAAGCGCTTGATTGAGCAGCGCCACAGCTTCTTCTGGAGTACTGGGGGCACTTGCTTCGACAGGTACAGAATCAGATGTATAAACCTTTACTGTAACTGCTAACTTATCTCCAAATTCATGAACACGGTTGATAAACGAGGCTAGCGCACGTGCTTTATCCTCTTTACACACAGTAACTTTGATTTCCATTTCAAGCCCATCGCCAGTTAAATCGCTGACTTGTACGCAAGGATCAGCATTTAAGGTTGCACTTAACTGATTGTTTAATAAGTACCAGGGAGGAAGAAGTTTCCCGGCACTCGCGGTGAACGTGACACTACTTAAAAATATACCCAGGAATAGCCCTACTTTATTTATTACTGCTCGACTCATTATTTACATCTCACATGTTATTAAAGAAAAACACCTGTATTCTATGAGTACATCTACATCTAATGCACATCCCTGAAAACCCATTTCCATGGATGTCGACAGAGATGTGTGCAAAAAGAAGATTAATTCATAGCCATATAGTTTACTCTGAAGCCATTTCAATAGCAAAAGCCAAAGCTAACTTCGAGAAATTGGTCATATGCTCAAGACTTAATCGATCCATAGTATCTTTAGAACTGTGGATGTATGGGTTGTGCTCTTCAAAATTCGATTCGCATGGGAATGCTGCTGGAATTCCCACCTCATCCCAAGAAGCATGATCACTACAACCATAACCACATTCTGAATAAGCAACTGGAACCTGAACATAAGTACTAATCAATTCTGCCACAAAATCACTTAAACTCTTGTCGGTATAATCGGTAAATACCCACATGGTCGGATCTTTAGAATCGACACGATAGCCGGTCATATCAAATTGGATTGCCGCTTTTACTGGAATTGAATTATCCATAAAATGCTCCACTACATATTGAGAGCCGACTAAACCCCGCTCCTCAGCAGCATACCAAATAATATAAATAGGACGTTTAAAGGTTGTTTTGGAAGACAACAAAATTCGCGCCATTTCCATAACTGATGAAGAACCACTTCCATCATCCCCTGCACCTGGCATACGACCATCAAGTGTATCCATATGCGCACCAATCACCACCGCAGGTGCATTGATGTCTTTACCAATAACGGTTACTAACGATGGTTGCTTATAATAACTGCCTGTTTTCACGAAAAATGATGTCGTGTCAGTACGGCCACTGGCTACAGTCATGTCATCAAAAGTTTTTTTCAACCATTTTGCCGCATCCACCCCAGTATCTTTCGTCGCTGAGCGGTTATGAAATGAAGTAAGCTGTGTCAAAGTATTCCAGATATTCTCTGGCACGACATCCTGTAATGCAGCATTCACGTCATCTTGATGTTTAATCTCGTAGGCAATGCTTTGTGGTTGCGCTGCTTTAAGGTTTTTTCTCTGCAGAACTCTTTGTGCCGATTGTTTTTTTGCTTGCAGTAAAGAACCCATAATATGGTGGCTTACGTTCACAAAACGACCACAATTCGCGTGATCTGCCAAACGAGTTAGCGCATCGACATCAGCCGCAGAAATATCAATAATCTTAAACTGTTTATTTTCAGCTAAAACCTCATAAGGAGTAGCAATTTTTGCTGCAAGACATTGAGGTACTTGCAACTGTTCATGCACAGGGGCATTTGCTGCCAAAACATGCGTACTAGCCAGCACCGAGGCCACCGCGATATAAGTCATCCATTGATTCAAACGCATTTCCACTCCTAAGTTAAATTAAATTCCAAACGTAATTTCATCGTAAAAATTCACTTTACCGAAATTCTGCAGTGGGATCTACTGTTTAATTTCAGTTTTCTTCAATAAAAAAATAACCACATGCTTTATTTTTAATCTTATTGCTATTGATAATCATTTTCATTTGCGCTACAGTTTGAACCCAATCCATTAATTGAGCAAATAAATGGCAGTAAATAAAAAAAAGTTCAAAAAAATTCCTCGTTACCTTGCTCTAGGGTCTCTGACTGTAGGCGCTAGTTTAATTCTTGGCTTTTTAAGTTTTGGAGGGATGTATGCATTATATCCTGCGATATCTCTAGCATTTGCTGCTTTTGGTCTTTCCGTAGCCTATGAAGGTGAAATTTATTTACAAAATATTAAAGGAGCTTTTAAAAAGTTATTTAAAAAAAATTACTTAGAGAATCACCTCGCCAAAGAATATTTGCTAGAACACTTTCCCCAAGACCTTCAGTCTGAAAAATGCCCTCAGTTTTTCAGAGATTATGAAATCCAGCTCAAACTACTCAGTGAGTTTAGCCATAAGCCACTCAATAAAGAGAGCAAAAAACGAAAAAAACAAATAGAAAAAACGCTCGCGGACATGGAAAAATGGTTTGCCTTGCAATTATTCGCAAGCAAAAATAAGGAAAAGCAATCCGCCTACACGGAAGAGTTAAGAGAATGGTTGAATCAACATGAACAAAATGAGTGGCAAGCACGCTTAGACAAACGACTATCCACCTTTAAGTTTGTTAAAGGCTTTAGTCTTCTCTCGGCAACGTTTATGGGGCTTGGTAGCACCTATCTCATTGTTGAAGCCTTTAGTGTTATTCCTTTGATGGCCGCCATCCCCTTTACTTTTTGGCCAATTTTTATTGTTCCCATGGCAGTAGTTGCTGGAGCTGCTTATGGCATGTTGATTTATAACACGGTCACCGATCTCATTAACAATGACACCATCAACAAATGGAAAACGCGACTGCTCAATGATTTGAGCCAAGGGCTAACTGCTCGAAACCTATTTATGACCGCCACGGCTGTTATTTTAGTGAGCTTAGCAGTTGCACTGACTATTTGTACTGCAGGTACCTGGTGGACTGTGGCAACCAGTGCGCGCCCTCTATTTGAGTGGATGAAAAAAATGCCCAGTTTTATTATGGGCATTATTAATCCCATAGTAACTGGATTCTCTGCTATATTTTTTAATGTACAAAACTCTGCTGAATCCCTGGAAATGCTCTATGAAGCCACCGCCCCAGATACAGAGGCTGGTGCCGAGAAGAAACCCAATGTATTTCAACGCACATACCAAGCAGTCGCCGAGGTACTCACCCATGTATGGGATACTGAGAATTGGCTGCAGATGCTTAACCCATTCCGTCTCCTCTTAAAATTAACGATTACCCCCCTGCGTATTCTGTTTTTTCTTGGCCATTTAGTCAGTGTTGCACTTACCTCAGATCGCATGCCAGGGGTTCCGCAAATCGTGTCTGCACTTGTGGCAATTATCTGTGAGGGATTTGAAGATGCGCATTACTTTATTGGGGCGAAGAAAAAAGCAAAAACATTACTGGAGGAACGTCTAGATTCTGAAGAAGAGCATCTCGATTCAGATATCCCTACTTTTCTTCTTACTGTGCTTGCCTCCCCAGTGTATTTCCTTGCCGCCGTTTGGGATTGGGGGACAAGTAAATTGAATCATCCTGTCTCAGGTGATGCCAAAACCCCACAACCTAGGATACTTACCTTTGTGCAAGCAGGATATAAACAACTAGGGATAGAGGAAGAAGAAGTAAATGTAGCGTTAGCTAAAGATGCACAACGTCCATCAAAACAATGGCAGATTGAACATACTGTTTCGCTGATTGAAAAATATGAACGAAAACACTTAAATGAGGTGTGGTGTGGCGATGAAATCGCTGAGCAGAAAACAGCGGAGCTTGAAAAATTAAAGCAAGAAGTTCGTCAACCTAATGGATCTTCATTAAGTAGCATACTTACGACCGCAAAAAAGAATCCCGTCTATGGACAACATCGATTATTTCCTGCGCTACAAGAAGGTGCGAGCACGGCGACGCAAGAATTTGTTAACGAATTACCTGAGCGCGTTAACGCACTTTAATCATTTCTTTATGCATCATTCTATGGGCCATCCCTAACTGTTAAGTGTAGGGATGGGCTCCCTCGAAATAAATCCCCATAAACACAAACAATCCTATATGTGCCATATCAATACTTAATGTCTATAATACTACCAATACAGGCAAAATACTCAAAGACTTAAAAGAATATTTTATAAGCCAGCAAAAAGAAATTGGACAGGTACAAATCCCACTACACAAATTAGAAGAGCGAGTGTTCCATGCCAAAGAAGACTTAGAACATATTGATAAAAAAAAACCTATTTTGCAATAATCATGTTGGCAAAATCCTCTATGCAGTACCCTCTTTTATAAACTCTTGTTTCATGTTTTATAGAATGAAAAACACCGCGAAATTATTTTTTTTTTGAGATTATGCCCCTCATTGCATAAATATCCCAATGCAATATGTTTATAATATGGGAACTTTGGCCAATATAAGTTTTGGGGAATCTTTTGAAAAAAATCCTACATTACAGTATCACGTTATTTTTTGTATTTATTGGCATCTGCTGTGCACAACAACGAGAGATTGTAATTACAATTGATGACTTACCTCTGATTGACACGCCGTATGAAGCCATTGAAAATATTGTCCATAGCCTAGTGAAATATGAAGTTCCTGCAATAGGCTTTATCATTGGCAACCGAGTCAATAATAAAACCATAAAGCAATTTAAACTATTCCAAAAAAATGGGTTGGCGTTAGGAAACCACACTTATTCTCATCTGAATTTAAAACATACTTCTTGTGAAAAATACATTGATGATCTGATTAAAGCAGATGTAGTTCTGACGCCGTTTATGTCAAAGCCCAAATATTTTCGCTATCCCTATCTTTCTGAAGGGAAATTGTGGCGCAAAAGTGTCGTTCGTCACTATCTCAATGAGAATCACTATATTGTTGCCCCAGTCACAATTGATAGTCGGGATTTTGAATTTGATGCAGAGTTAGAACAATTAAAAGAACAAAATCCAACAGCATCGTTAGCTGATTTAAAAAAACGTTATCTCGCTTATGTTTGGCAACGAACATTAACCGCCGAAAAACTTACACCAGGAAAACAAGTCTTATTAATCCACGCTAATTTACTAAATAGTTATTTTTTAGATGATTTACTGCACATGTTTGTCGAGCACGACTATCAGTTTATTTCACTAGATGAAGCATTAAAGCAGTAATAAACATTGCACCCAGGCTACAATTTTTTAAAATTAAAGGCCTGTTTTACATTTCGCTAACTTGGGCCAAAATAGTAGAAATATAAACAGGACTAGTTGCTCTGTAGTAATAACTCTTTAGCATGTGAGCGGGTTTGCTCGGTTATAGTCAACCCTCCCAGCATACGTGCAATTTCGTCCACTTTTTCAGCAGATTGCAACAGGGTAATACGGGTAAATGTTTCTTTATTATCGCTGCGCTTTTCAACCATAAAATGGTTGTGCGCTGCGGCGGCAACCTGTGGTTGGTGCGTCACACAAAATACTTGTAACCGTTCGCCCAATTTACGCAACATTTGCCCTACCAAGGCGGCTGTTGCCCCACCAATACCGACATCCACCTCATCAAACAATAAAGTAGGTGTTGCTCCTTGTTGGGCAGTAATCATTTGAATGGACAAACTAATTCGTGACAGCTCACCACCTGACGCCACTTTGTTGAGTGAGTCAAGCTCCATTCCTGGATTAGTGCATACTTTATATTCCACTTTATCCATTCCATGAGCCTGCATTTTTTCAAGAGGCGTGATTTCGATCTCAACCCAACCTTTAGGCATACCAAGCTGTTGAATACTGCTGGTGATTTCTTTCGCCAACTGTGCAGCTTGTCCTTGCCGTTCTATTCTTAACTTCAGGGCGGCCGTTTCATAGGTCGCCACCAACTGACGATGTTCTATTTTTAAGTGCGCCAATCTGCTTTCGCTGTCTTGTAGCGAATCTAACTCTTTTTGCAAGTTATGCGCATGTTCATGGAGTTGGCTACCATCAATATGATATTTACGTGCAAGCTGATGTATTGCACTCATGCGTGTTTCTATTTCATACAAACGTTCTGGATCCAGATGCACGCGCTCAGCAAATTGCTGCATTTCATCAAATGCCTCTTCGCATTGAATCAATGCGCCATTAATCAATTCAAAAGTATTTTTGATTTGTGTTTGCTCTGCTGGTAATTGACTGAGCAGGTGCAAAATTTGATTTAGGCTAGTACAAAGGTTGGGCTCATCTTCAGAGTTTAATAAACCGTGTATTTGCTGACTTTTTTGCAAATACTCTTTTGCATGATGGAGCATTTGATGCTCTTGATATAAGGTTTCAATTTCATTTTCATGCAAGTTCAACGCCGACAACTCTTCAATTTGAAATTGCAATAATGCGATCCTATCTGCTTGTTGCTCCTGGCCTTGCAATATATCAATTTCCTGCTGAATTTTCTGGCACTGTTTATACAAGCGACTCACTTCATCAAGTAATAGCTGATTCTTGCCATATTGGTCTAACTGTTGACGATGCGTTGTATGATGCATCAAGGTTTGATGCTGGTGTTGTCCATGAATGTGGACCAGTTTCTCACTTAACTCTTTTACTTTTTGTAAGGGAAAGGGTTGACCGTTAATATAGGATTTAGAGCGTCCTTCAGCATAAATGACACGCCGCAAATAAATTTCGCCATCATCACAAGGAATATCATGCGCCACTAGCCATTGTGCGGGCTCAGAGTCCTGTCCCACAAAAAATCCGGCAGTGATATCACATTTTTCTTGGCCAGGTCGAATTACGGAAGCATCCGCTCTATCACCTAAAGCCAGCATCAACGCATCGATCATGATCGACTTACCCGCACCTGTTTCGCCAGTGAAGGCCGTCATTCCTTGAATAAAATCTAACTCCAGGTGTTGCACAATCGCAAATTGTTCAATACACAAAGTAGTGAGCATGTTCTATTCTATCCTTGATGTTTGGATTCCCAACCCAGTTTTGATCGTAATGTATCATAATAATGATAATCAAGAGGATGCAACAAACGTAATTGATGATTATTTTTTTGAATGGCGACTTTTTGTCCGGGTTTGACCATTCTCGACTCATGGCCATCGCAGCTCACGCGCAAATCAGTTTCGTTAAACTGGCTGATCTGCAGTTCAATTTTAGCCTCTCCATCAATAACCAAGGGACGTGAACTCAGGCTATGAGAAAACATGGGCACAAGAACAATCGCATTCAAATGAGGATGCATGATTGGACCACCCGCAGATAAAGCATAAGCTGTAGAGCCTGTAGGTGTGGATAAAATCATCCCATCCGAACGATAATGACTTACCAATTGTTGATTAATGTATACCGAGAACTCAACGAGGTGTGTTTCCTTGCCACGACCTAAAACAACATCATTAAGTGCATCACCTTCAAAATAAGTATTCTCTTCATCGTATATTTTGGTATGAAGAAGAAAACGTTTTTCTTCTTCATAATGACCAGCTAAAACTGCACTGAGCTGCGTTTCCAACTCATGGGGCATAATATCGGTGAGAAATCCCAAACGACCTCGGTTAATCCCAATGACTGGGGTACCGACTTTAATCGCCATGCGTGCAGCAGAAAGTAAACTTCCATCACCACCAACAACAATAATCAAATCATTTTTTGCACCCATATCTTCTCTGGCCAATACCGGGACTTGCGCCTCAAATCCCGCAGCCGTATCGATATCTTGATAGATTTGAACATTTTGTTTCTGCAAAAAATCAACCAAACGGTATAAACTTTCGTTCACCCCTTGATTCGCCCTGTGCTGGCGAGCATACAAGATGACCCGTTTGAATTGAACTTTATTCTTCAATGTTTGCTGTTCTTGATGCTTTTTTTCGTTCATGTTCTTTCAATGATTTTTTTCTTATGCGAATTGAGTCAGGAGTTACTTCAACTAACTCATCATCATCAATAAATTCCAATGCCTGTTCTAAAGTTAACTTAACTGCAGGAGTTAATATAATGTTTTCGTCAGTACCTGAAGCGCGCATATTCGTTAATTGCTTTTCTTTAGTCACATTCACAACTAAATCATTATCGCGTGCATGAATCCCAACAATCATTCCTTCATAACATACTGTTTGTGGTTCGACAAATAATCTGCCTCGTTCCTGCAAGTTAAATAAAGCAAAACCACGTGCCATTCCTTGACAGTTAGCAATCAATACCCCGTTAGCACGCTTGCCTATGCGTCCTTTAATTGCTGGACCATAATGATCATAAACATGATACATTAAACCAGTACCTGAGGTAGATGACAAAAATTCGTTATGAAAACCGATAAGGCCACGGGTAGGAACCATGTAGTCAAGACGCACACGTCCCTTGCCATCTGGAACCATATTTTGTAATTCACCACGACGCTCACCCAATTTTTCCATAATAGAGCCTTGATGATTTTCTTCCACATCTACAGTCAGATGTTCATAAGGTTCTTGTTGTTCACCGTCTACTTCGCGAATAATTACTTCAGGCTTACTAATTGCTAATTCATACCCTTCACGACGCATCGTTTCAATAAGAATAGATAAATGGAGTTCGCCTCGACCAGAAACGCGAAACTTGTCTGGATCGTCACAATCGTCAACCCGCAAAGCCACATTATGTAATAATTCCGTTTCCAAACGTTCGCGAATTTTTCGTGACGTCACAAACTTTCCTTCCTGACCTGCGAAAGGTGAATCATTAACTTGGAACGTCATACTAATTGTTGGTTCATCAACCGAAAGCACAGGCAATGCTTCAACCATATTCGGATCACAAATCGTATCCGAAATTTTAAGGCCTTCAATACCTGTAATTGCAATAATATTACCGGCACCCGCTTCTTCAACTTCAATACGTTCAAGGCCTTTAAAGCCTAATAATTGTAATAATCGGCCAGTGCGAATATTGCCATCTTTATCGATAATCTTCACTGCAGATTTTGCTTTAATCTGTCCGCGCGTGATTCGACCTATACCAATAGTTCCTACATAAGATGAATAATCTAAGGAGCTGATTTGCATTTGGAAAGGACCATTTGCATCCACTTTCGGTGCGTCGACTTTATCAATAATTGTCTGCAATAAAGCACTCATATCGGTCGCTTCATCTTCCAGATTTAACTTAGCATAACCATTTAATGCAGATGCATAAACAACCGGAAAATCCAATTGCGCATCAGTTGCACCTAGATTATCAAAGAGATCAAAAACTTGATCCATAACCCAATGTGGGCGTGCTCCAGGACGATCGATTTTATTAATCACCACGATAGGGTTTAAGCCACGAGCAAACGCTTTTTGCGTCACAAAACGTGTTTGTGGCATTGGCCCATCAACTGCATCCACCAACAACAAGACGCTATCAACCATCGATAAGATACGCTCTACTTCGCCACCAAAATCAGCATGCCCTGGAGTATCAACAATATTAATTTGATGATCTTTCCAATACACACAAGTATTTTTGGCGAGAATGGTAATGCCTCGCTCCTTTTCTAAAGCATTGGAATCCATTACACGTTCAACTTTAGGTGCTCTCTCATTGAGTGTACCTGTTTGTTGCAGTAGCTTATCTACTAGCGTGGTTTTACCATGGTCAACGTGGGCGATAATGGCGATGTTGCGAATCTGATCAATCATAAATAACCTTCGAAGGAAAAACAGAATATTTGTACATAGATTTGACATTATACATGAATAAGCAGCTAAAACCTACCTGCTTGTTGTATTTTAGCAGTAAAACTGGAGTTATACGCTGTTACTTGTGACTTGTAGCCTGGGTGCAGCGCAGCGGAACCCGGGAGACAATTATGACATTTCATCCCCGGGTTCCGCTGCGCTGCACCCAGGCTACGATTCTACTATCCAATAAATATTTTCCGGGCACGCGTACGTTCACGTAAGCTCCGGCCTGCAAGTTGTTTTTTAGATGCTAAAATAATAGTGAGGGGCTAAAAATAGGGAGTAATGATGAAACAACTAATTTTACATCCCACCGACATCAGCCAATGGCACGCATTGGTGAATGAGGCGCAAGCCGCGACTCAGTTGATACTCAATGAAAATACTGAAAGTTATTTGGTGTTTTTATTAATGCGTTTTTCCCAAGGACCTAAACTTATTGAATCGGTTGTTGCACTTGATTTTCTTGAGTCCATGCACAGGCCAAGAACTTTGCAAATGGAATTGTTACGGGATGTAGGTGATAAAAGTTTACTTTTTTGTGGGCTGTTTCCTGGAATTGCCAAGAGACGCCACGTCAGCCTTGATTATTTCTCCGGAATGGGACAAGCCGCTTATCTTACTATTGGCGAGTTAGAAGGAAAGCATACCGCAAGTCTGTACATTCAACTTAGTGAGCAATTCCTTACTTTACAACACATATTACAAGCCATGCGTGGAGAATGTATGGACCTTATTCAATCGGAGCAGGGGATCTTATCTTCTATAAAATTTACGTTACAATAAAGTAGATTATTGTAGCCTGGGTGCGGCACAGCGGAATCCAGGGTTATGGGACAAGATTTTATTCGGAATCCTGAATTATGGCTTCACCATCCCCCAGGATTCTGCATGAGCTATCCCTTATGGAATAACATCGTCACATCTATCGGATCAAAAGTATATTTCTTGTTGCAAAAATCACAGCGAATCGCAACTTCGCCTTGTTCCTTTAATAATTCTTTTGCATCTTCCTCACCTAAAACAGTCAATACCTGTTTCATTTTCTCCAAGCTACAGCGACATTGGAACTGCGTCTTGCGGCTATCAAATATCCTGAGTTCCGTCTCATGGTAAAGACGATGAAGTAACGTTTCATTATCTAAAGTGAGTAACTCATGTTCTTTGACTGTTTGGCCCAAATGGACTGCGTACTCCCAAAATTGTTCTCTTTGTATCGTATCTTGACCGGGCATCAACTGCAGTAACATCCCAGCAGCTGCATTCTCATTTACAGCCAACCAAACTTGCGTAGAGACTTGCTCAGATTGAGCAAAATAATTCATGAGATTCTCACCCATGGAAGTTGATTGAATAGGAACCATACTTTGATAGGAGTTTGTTTTATTGTACTGATTAATAGTAATTACCATCTGCCCTTCAAGAAAAGCAGCCGCGTACTCTTTTGTTTCCAGACACTCAATAAATTGAGCAAAAGCCCTTACATTAAACTCATGGTCGCATTGCACCAATAATAACGGGAGTCTTTTATCACCCTGAAATTGCAAATTTAAACTGCCTTGAAATTTAATACTGGATGCCAAAAGCAGACAAGAAACTATAGCCTCTCCCAACAAATTTTTAACCATAGGAGGATAGTTCCGTTGGCTCATAATCGTTTGATAGGTATTTTCTATATGGACAATTTCGCCACGAATATTAGCATGTTCAAAAATAAAGCGTTGTAGGGTGTCGGATTCTTTCATAACGGACTCAAAATAAAATTACGGCAAGCCACAGGGAATCCCGTGACCGTGCAAAGTATAACATAATTTTTTCGTAATTTTCCTGGAGAAAAAATTATCTTGGGCTATGCTTTTAAAACCTCCCTCTGAAAAATTAAAGGACTAAATCATGATAGATAAAAACATACTTGCACCCTTATTTAAAACCATTGATAAAGTAGTTTTCGGGATTGAAGAACCTAAAGAACCAGAAACCAAACCCGAATTCATTGAAATTGATACCGAAGAAGAGTTTGATGTCGAACGCTCCATGAATTAGTAGTTGATTCACATATGCCAAGCGGGCAATAATCGCTCTTTTTTTGAGTGAGAAATCCTTAAGATGTTAAATAGCCAACAAATGGCAGCAGTACATTATATCGATGGACCTTTATTAGTTCTTGCTGGAGCTGGAAGCGGTAAAACACGAGTCATAACGCAAAAAATAGGCTATTTAATTAATACCTGCGGCTATGCCGCAAATACAGTGTGTGCAGTAACTTTTACCAACAAAGCAGCCAATGAAATGCGTGCTCGCGTTGCCGCTGTTCTGCCAGCAGCAAACCGCCGCGGTTTAAAAGTAGCAACCTTCCATACTTTAGGTTTAAGCATGATTAAGCGCGATCTTGCTTTATGTAATCTGAAAAAAGGATTTTCTATTTTCGACAGTGAAGACTGTTTACAAATCTTACGGGGTTTTTTACCTACCAATAAAGCAACTGAACGCGAATTTATTCTCCAAATCCAACAACGAATTTCGCGTTGGAAAAATGATTGCCTAACACCGGAGCAAGTCGTTACACTTGCATCTGATGCGCCGTATCATGAAGAGGCGGCCCTGCTGTATCCGCGTTATCAACAAGCACTAAAAGCATACAATGCCGTCGATTTTGATGATTTAATCCGTCTTCCCGTCAGTCTCTTAAACGAACATCCTTCCGTATCTGAATATTGGCAAAACAAAATACGTCACTTATTGGTTGATGAATACCAAGACTCAAACACCAGCCAATATCTTTTGGTAAAAAAATTAACCGGAATCCAAGCCCGTTTTACTGTAGTAGGCGATGACGACCAATCCATATACGCTTGGCGGGGTGCCAAACCGGAAAATTTGCAACAGTTACAGCAAGACTACCCGCAATTGAAAATAATTAAGTTAGAACAAAATTACCGTTCAACCAACATTATTTTGCATACCGCCAATCATCTTATTGCCAACAATCAGCATTTGTTTGAAAAAAAATTATGGAGCGAGTTTGGTCATGGTGAGCTATTACGTGTTATCCGTTGTAAAGATGAAAACGATGAAGCAGAACAAGTAGTAACTGATTTAATTAGTCATAAGCTACGCGCAAGAACAGAGTATGGCGATTACGCCATTTTATACCGCGGTAATCATCAATCACGCATATTTGAAAAAGTGCTACGCCATTATGGTATTCCTTATAACATCAGCGGCGGTCAGTCGTGGTTTGCTAAAGCAGAAGTCAAAGATGCGTTCGCTTACTTGAAATTACTGTGTAATGAGGCAGATGATGCCGCTTTTTTAAGAGTGATTAACACCCCCAAACGCGGCATAGGAGAATCCAGTCTTGATGCTTTAGGGCATTATGCACAAGGCCGGGGAGTTAGCCTTTACACGGCAGCAGACCACCTTGCACTAAGTGAGTATATTGCCGAAAAACCTCGTGCGGCCCTGCTTACTTTTAAATCGTGGATAGAGGAAATCAAAAAGCAATTGACTAACGGATCGACGCTGGAACTTTTAAAGCAACTGATCGAAGACAGTGGTTATGAAGCCTATATTTACGAACAATGTGATACTCCCGCAAAAGCACAGAAAAAGATGGAGAATGTCTGGGAATTGTTGGAATGGGTAGGACGGTTATTAACTAAAAATCCAGAACAAACTTTGGCCGAAGTCATCAACAAATTAATTTTGATCGACATTCTGGAGCAGGCCGATGAGCAGGATAATGAAACCTTACAACTTATGACCTTACATGCATCAAAAGGGCTAGAGTTTCCTTATGTTTATTTAGTTGGAATGGAAGAAGAGTTATTACCACATCGAGTAAGCATCGATGAGGATCATATTGAAGAAGAAAGACGTTTGGCCTATGTCGGGATTACACGAGCACAAAAAGGATTATGTTTTACCCTAGCCAAACAAAGACGCCGAGCGGGTGAGTTGCAAGATTGTTTGCCAAGCAGATTTTTAGAGGAGCTGCCCTCCGAACATTTAGAATGGTTTGGTAAAAACGTCGAACGCACTGAAGAGCAATCCAAAAGTTTGGCCAAATCCCATTTGGCAGGATTAAAGAATTTGCTAAGTGAATCGTAATTTGCGCTTTAATTGTAGTTGTAGCCTGCGGCGCAGCGAAACCCGGGCTACGATCTTATAATTAATCCTATATGCAGATTTTATCTCCATTGATATACTGAACCCATGAAAAAAAATATCATTCTGTTCATTGTTTCTTTTGCCATGTTTATGGAGGCAGTGGATACTACGATTATCAATACAGCAATTCCCGTGATGGCGCAGAGTTTAGATGTCAATCCAGTGGATTTGAAATTAGCGTTGATTAGCTATCTTTTGAGTTTAGCAATTTTTATTCCCATTAGTGGTTGGATCGCCGATAAATTTGGCATGAAAATTGTTTTTATTACAGCCATCTCGGTGTTTACTTTGAGTTCTATTTGGTGCGGGTTTACAAATAACCTATCGGAGTTAATTTGCGCTCGTATTGTTCAGGGCTTAGGTGGCTCATTAACTATGCCCATTGGTCGACTCATTATTTTACGAACGTGTGAGCGACATGAATTAATCGCCAAAATGAGTATTGTGGTCATGGTTGCCTCATTAGGGATGATGCTTGGACCTTTATTAGGAGGAATTATTACCTATCATTTTTCCTGGCGTTGGATTTTTTGGGTTAATATTCCCGTAGGCATACTTGCGGTAGGCTTATCAAGTAAATTGTTACCGTACATGCCTCCACGCCCAGTTCCTCCACTGGATAAAGTGGGCTTTATTCTTTTTGGTACTGGCTTGGCCACCCTAACCTTCGGTTTATCGATGGTTAGCGAATCGAATGTAACGACAGCGCAAATCGGTACTGTACTCCTTATCGCGCTCCTTTTATTGGGCGGCTATACCAAACACGCCTATAAAAGAAAGCACCCTATAGTTAAGGTAGAGCTCTTACATACGCGTACATTTTTTATTTCAGTTGCGGGCAATTTATTATCCCGTCTCAGTTTTGGAGGCGTTCCTTTTTTATTGCCACTACTATTACAAATTGCTTTGGGCTATACACCTAGTCTATCTGGCCTATTGCTCACCCCCATCGCTTTAGGTGTTTTCTTAGTAAAACCTTTATCTTTATATATACTGCGCTGGTTTGGTTATAAAAATTTATTAATTTTAAATACGATCTTAGTCAGCATTTCTCTTTGGTCCTTTTTCACCATCAACCAGCATTCGTCTGTATACGGCATTGCCTTTTTGACTTTTGTTTATGGGTTCTTAATCGCATTACAATATACTGGTATGAATTCACTCGCCTATGCAAACATTACAGAAAACGATATGAGTGCGGCCACCAGCATCATGAGCACAACCCAACAATTAGCTCAAAGTTTTGGTGTTGCCGTTTCAGCAATCTTACTGAATTTTTTCATTTATAAATATTCTGTGAATCATGTTTTATCCATCCAAATATTCCATGATACGTTTCTCATGCTTGGAATCCTGACTTTTTTTTCAGGGATCATTTTTACTTTTCTCAAAAAAGAAGATGGGCTTGAGCTCATTGAAACTCCCGAAAAGCCCTCCTTATAAAGTTTTTAGCGCCATTCTGCCTGCTTTTAAATGAAAACGGCTAAAAGATCGTAAAGTATTAGAATTTTTAATCAAAATGCTCTATGATGGCGAAGCATTATTTGTTGTTTTTGCATTAAATGTAAAAAAAATTAAAAATATTTAATAAAAAACAGCACAATTAATATAAATAATGCTACAATGTCCTGGTAACAATTTAGGAAATTAACATGTCAGATAAAATTCGTGGTACAGTAAAGTGGTTTAATGAGTCCAAAGGTTTCGGTTTTTTAGAAAGTGGCGGTAAAGATTATTTTGTACATTTCAGTGCAATTCTTGGCACAGGGTTTAAAACTCTTGCTGAAGGTGCAACAGTAATGTTCAAGCCAAGCAACGGACAAAAAGGTCCTCAAGCTGAAGAAGTTGAAGTAGTCTAAATCATTTCTTAAACCCCCTATTTGCTTAAATATGACAATATTTTTGTGGATAGGGGGTTTTTCTTTGTAAAAATTCCCAATACAATATTTTCTCGATTAAGCGCATTGCGTCTGACCGATATTGCTGACCATCTGGTTTGTGCAGGATACTATTCTGAATGACTGGAAGGTTATAGCAATTATACAATAGACCTATTCATAACCTCGGATTTTGCTTGGGGTCTAATCACGAACGCCATTCTGAAATACACAAGGAGTTGTAGCATGAGTAAAAAAATTGCAGTCATCGTTGGAAGTTTGCGCAAAGAGTCCTACAATAGAAAAATGGCAAAAGTACTTATTTCTCTTGCACCTAAATCTCTCGATCTACACATTATCGAAATTGGTGATTTGCCACTATATAACCAGGATCTCGATGACGAAAACCGACCTCCAGCTGCCTGGATTCAATTTCGCGAGCAAATGAAAACATATCAAGGAGTTTTATTTGTCACTCCAGAATACAATCGTTCTGTTCCCGGTGTACTTAAAAATGCAATCGACGTAGGTTCTCGACCTTATGGCAAAAGTATTTGGAGCAAACTGCCAGGCGCCGTCATGAGTGTTTCCCCTGGAGCTATTGGGGGTTTTGGAGCAAACCACCATTTAAGACAATCATTTGTCTTCTTAGACATACCAACCTTGCAGCAACCAGAAACATACATTGGTATGGCGGGAGATTTATTTGACGCGCAAGGGAATATTGCCAAAGAAGACACCCGAAAGTTCCTAGAAAAATTTATAGCGACTTATGCCGATTGGGTTGAGCTTAATACGAAAGGCTAGTGCAAAAAATAAAATATCCTAGGTCAAAGTACACCCGAAGAAATAGGCTGGGCTGTTAAGCCCAGCGTAACAACACAACTTCCAAAGTTTTTTTCAAAAAATAAGATTCAAAAATTGCTGGTCTTAACTGCCCAGCCTGCTCTCTACGCGAACGCAGAATTTATGGCAATAATACTTTAACCCTGCCAACGCGCAACAATACCTACATCGAGATCAAAAAGATCAAGTATTCTTCCTACGCTGTAATTGATAATATCGTCAATTGTTTCTGGTTTGGTATAGAACGCAGGCATTGCAGGACAAATGATTGCACCTTGTTGTGTCAGTGAGACCATGTTTTGCAAATGCCCTAAATGCAATGGTGATTCGCGAGGCATAAGTACTAACTTTCTACGCTCTTTTAGGGTCACATCGGCTGCACGACCAATTAGATTATCACTGGTTCCATGAGCAATCTCCGCCAAAGTTTTCATCGAGCATGGGGCAACAATCATTCCCAATGTTTGAAAAGAGCCACTAGCAATACTAGCCCCCACATCGTTCCATGAATGATAGACATCCGCTAATGCTTTCAATTCAGTAAGAGATAAATTGGTTTCGTACTTACGTGTCAATTGTGCTGACTTACTGACAATCAAGTGCGTTTCAATAGCAGTGGGTCGTAGTAGTTCTAAAAGACGTACTCCATAAATCATACCTGATGCACCAGTAATTCCGATAATTATTCGCGCAGCGCTCATAAGTGTTTCCTCGTGATTGAAGCGATTAGGTTTTCAGGCATAAAAACAAAAAATCCGGCAGATTTGCTACCTTTAGCTTGTATAGTAGGTTTCAACTGTTATTTCTAAGATAAATTATTTCACATAAATAGAATCTTCACAAAGCAAAATAAGTGGAAAATATAGACATAAAAAGGTAAATTGCACAAATTACTACAAACAGCAAGAAATAAGAGAGCCAGATTATGCAAATTACAGCGGCCGCAGAAGACACCATAGTAAGTTCTTTCCCCATTGCGATCATCACCAGTATTTTTAATCGTCAGGTCACCAAAGCGCTGCAAGAAGGAGCAATATCACAACTTCTGAAGCGTGGCTTTAACGAACATGACATTAAGTCATTTGAAGTACCCGGAGCCGTAGAAATACCGTTAATCACAAAACGTATCGCTATGCAAAAAAAGGTACAATCAATTATCACCCTAGGTGCAGTAATTCGTGGTGAAACCAGTCATTATGATCTAGTTTGCAATATGGTAAGCCAAGGATGTTTACAGGTCTCATTGGAATATAATATTCCTGTTATTTTTGGTGTACTTACTACAGATAACGAAGAACAAGCATGGGATAGATTAGGTGGAAAAGGTGGACATAAGGGAGTCGATGTGGCCAATGCGGCCATCGCAATGCACCAAACGTTAAGTCAATTGTAAAACAGGCATAATCCATGACGAATCACTATGAGCAGTTTGAGCAGCGTAAGCAAGATCACATCAAATTGGCTTTAATGCCTGACAATCAAACTGCAGAGCTCAGCACGTTCGATAGCATCCATTTGGTACATGATGCCCTCCCCGATTTAAATTTTGATGAAATAAGCATCAAAAGTTCCCGGCTTGGCCAAGAAGTAGAAAAGCCCTTTCTTATCAGCTCCATGACCGCAGGCCATCGGCGTGCAAAGCACATTAATCACAACCTGATTGAGGCATGTGCGTTGAACGGTTGGGCAATGGGTGTTGGCTCACAAAGACGTGAACTCACTGATCCCAAAGCTGCTTTTGAATGGCAACATTTACGCCGTGACTTTCCTGAAGTCAGTTTGTACAGTAATTTAGGGATAGCGCAATTAATCACTAATCCCTTGAGCGATATCCAACGCTTAACTGATGCATTACAAGCTAATGCATTAATTATCCACTGTAATCCCTTACAAGAATGCATGCAGCCCGAAGGGACAACACACTATAAAGGCTGCTGGCAGGCTTTGGCTGATGTGGTTAAAAATCTTCCTTTACCTATTATCATTAAAGAAACCGGCTGTGGTTTTTCACGTGAAACAATGATGCGTCTCAATGAGATTGGTATTGCAGCGATTGATGTGGGAGGCTTAGGTGGCACCCATTGGGGACGCATTGAAGGGCATAGAGCAACTCATGATCCAATTCGACAACAAGCAGCCATTACTTTTCAGAATTGGGGAATTGATACCGCAACATCAGTACGCCATGCAGCGGAACTCAAACCATCTTTTGAAATTTGGGGCTCAGGCGGTGTGCTTAACGGCTTAAATGCAGCAAAACTTTTTGCTTTAGGAGCATCAACCGTAGGTTATGCAAAACCGATGCTCGAAGCAGCTTTAGAGTCATCAGCACAAGTCAGTTTATGCATGCAAACGATAGAATATGAATTGAAGGTAGCGATGTTTTGTACCGGAAGTCGAGTATTGGCCGATTTAAAGAAAAAATTGCAGCGCTAAATTGATACATCTTCACCCTAAATCTTTGAACCATCATAGCCTGGTTGCTTGCAACCAGGATCAAACGGTGAATAATCCCCCCGGTGCCAGCAACCTAGCTACACATGCTTAAGTTAAGGCCATTGCATGAACATCTTGTTCATTCACACTCACTGTTTTTAACCAGTTGCTCTGCATAAATTTTTTTACTTAAACGCTGATTTAACAGCTCAACTAGCTTTTTCGTCTGCGCCGACATTTCAAAGTGCTGCATAAAATAAGCGTGCCCAGATAGGCCCATTTCGTTTCGCTGCTCTTCTGACATATGGTATATTTTCTCAATACAATGCATGAGTCCAGATGCATCTTCAGCAGCACAAGTAAAACCTGCGCCAGCGTCATTGATAACCTCCGCACCTTCGCCGTTTAACGCAGCAATAATTGGACGACTGGCAGCCAAATAAGCTTGTATCTTACTTGGAATTGTATATGAAAATATTTCTTCATTGGTTAAACTAGCAATTAATGCTGCTGCACGCTTAAAAATCAACGGCATAACCTCCATAGGGTACCGTCCCGCTAATACTGCGTGCGTTATTCCCTCTTCTTTAATGCGTCGCTCAATATGCTCGGATTGGCTGCCGCTTCCGACCAGAACTAGTCTAAAATTTTCTAAATGGCTTAAGCTTTTAGCCGCATCTAGTAATGTATCTAAAGCTTGTGCCGTACCTAAGTTGCCGGCAAAAACAAAACAAGAATAGTTTTCTAACAAGGTTAACAGCTCTTGCGGAAGAGGTGTTGTGGTTAAAGGCTCATTCGCATTCAGAGGAAAAGAATTCGGGTAGTAGATTATTTTGTTTTTCTTTGCCAGACGACTCACCTTAGGTATAAAACTTTTAGATTGAACCAATAATGTATCTGAGCAAAAGTAAATCCCACGAACGATCCATTCTACCGTTTTCAAAAGTAAACTATTCGTCAAATACCCAGTGGCCTTTAAACTTTCTGGCCACAAATCTTGTACCCAAAGAGCTAGATGTGCTTTAGTTTTCCATTTTAAAAAGATTGCGGGAATTGCTGAGGTTATTGGTGATGGACCATAAAATAAAATCACATCCAAAGGTTTGCCTTTGACTGCTTTGGGAAAAAACTTAATCCCGTTATAAGCAAATGAAAAATAATTCAAAAACAAACTCTTCGCACCTTTCATTCCGCGAGGGCGTAATGGAGCGCGAAACACCTCAACTCCAGGTATATATTCTTCTGTCATACAAGAGTGTTGGGTATACCCGGAAAAAATTGTTCCAGAAGGATAATTGGGTTTTCCTGTCAGGACAAATACAGAATGACCTTGCTCGGTCAACTCTTTAACAAGATCATTAATAATGAATGATTCTGGCCAAAAATATTGGCTAACCAAGGCAATGTTCATGTGCTACCTGATTTATTGGGAATAAGTTATAAATTTCGCTCCAAGTTTTAATTGCTGTCTTTGGGAAATCAAATAATAAACTTTGTTGAGCAACCATTGTCGAATAATCATGAACAAGTTGTTCATTGGATAATAAAGAAATCATTTTTTCATACAAATCATCAGCAGAGTATGGTGAGAAATAAATAACGGACTCTCCGCCGAATTCAGGCATGGGCATTACATTTGAGGATAGAACTGGACGTCCTGCACTCATTGCCTCCAAAAGAATATTAGGGCAATTTTCACAAGAAGAGGCAAAAATATTAATATAGGCAAATCGATAAACGGCTGGAAGCTCCTCATAAGGTACAGAGCCAAGTATGTGTACTTGCTCGCTCAACGATTTTTCTTTAATAAGCTCCAAAACTCGAGGATACTCAATAGCATCAACGCCGCCCACCAACACCAACGAATATTGTTTGCGGTAGTCTTCGGGCAATTTTGCATAGGCGTTTACCACCTCATATTGATGCTTATAAAAATCAAACTTTGATACATAAAGGATATAATTATTTTCTGGTAAAAATTTAGGTCTTGATAATCCTTCTGTAGACTGACGAAAATGTGCTGGAATTCCATGAGGTATAGTTACCGCTTTTTTTAATACAGTTTGTTTCTCAATGACGGTGCGCGCATAATTTGAAATAAAAATGACAAGATCAGCTGCAGTCATGGACTTTAGCATGACACGAGCTAACATCCAATTTCTGAGGCGTTGCAGGCCATAGGGAATTTTTTTGTACACTCCCTCGTCAAAAGGAATCATGTTTCTGAACATGGTAATTGTTTTACACTGTTTGGGGGCTCGCGTACCGACAACGCCTCCAGGACAAAAGAATACATCAATGTTCAACTTTTTTAGAGTCAAAGGTAACACAAACTTTTCCCAAACCGCGCGCAATAATGGATTTTGGGTTGGCCAACGTGTTGTTAAGCGTGTAATTGCAGTACTCGCAGGCAACACCAAGGAGTCTGGAACATAAAGATAAATTTTTAAATCAGGATGAGACGGTAAATTATCCAATAAATTTTTTAAATAGGTTTGTCCACCACCAAGACGCGCAGAATATGCATTAATTAATATGTTCATTATGTTCCGTCTGATGAAATTGTAATAATATCAAAATTGTCCATAAACAACTTTGTGCCTGCCATTTACCGGCTTTATGCTTTTCCCAAATATTAGCAATATACTGACTATCTAAACCAAGATAATCCATCGTTGCTTTATCAGCCAAAAGAGATTCAGCCCAAGGTCGCAGCTCATTACGTAACCAGGAAGCCATAGGGACGCCAAATCCTTTCTTTGGGCGATCTAAAATTTTACGCGGAACATAACGGTACGCTAATTGCCGCAAAAGATATTTATTAACATTTTTTCTAATTTTCCATTTTAATGGCAGTTTAGCCGCCCATTCCAAAATAGTATGATCTAACAATGGTTCTCTAGCTTCAAGTGAAAAAGCCATACTCGCCACATCGACTTTCTGTAAATAATCATCAGGCAATGTATAAGCCATATCCAAACGCATCGATTTTTCTACAATCCCTACATCCTCATGCATAGATTGGGCTTTTGCCTCCAATAACGATGAAAAAGACTTCGTTTCTGCGCGAAATTGCGGCTGCATAATTCCTGAAAAATCTTTTATCACACTGCGAATAAATGCAAATGAGTCCACATCACCATTTGATTTTAATGCACGGGCAAACAATTTTGCTTTATTTGCAGGGATCAGAGCAAATCCCGCAGCTAATGCCTTTCGTATCGATTGTGGCCAACGTTGTATTCGGCTCAAGATTTTTATTATGCGATAATAATGATATCCACCAAATGCTTCATCACCACCATCCCCAGAAAGACTTACAGTGACATCGTTGCGCGCTAATTGCGACACAGCCATAACTGGAAAAGCCGAGTAATCAAAAAAAGGTTCGTCAAATTCCTGCAAATATTTAGGCATCAATGCTAATAAATCATTAGGCGTTAATCTTTTACAGACATGCTCAGTGCCAAGATGGTTTGCAACCAATTCAGCATCATTGCTCTCATCAAAGTGCTCATCATCAAACCCAATAGTAAATGTCTTGACTGGGCTGTTCGCATTTTTTTTCATGTAGGCAACAACTAAAGAACTATCAATCCCACCAGATAAAAAAGCACCGACAGGGACATTACTGACCATCCGTAACTGGACCGATTTATTAATCAGCGCATCCAGTTCATCAAGAAGTTCCGACTCATGCTTATCATCTGTTGTTAATTCGGTTGGAATATTATTCAAACTCCAATAACAAAATGTTTCCGCACCAAATTCATCAACCCACATATAATGAGCTGGTTCTAATTTTTTAATTGCCGCGTAATAGCTATGAGGGGCAGGCAAGTAACCAGACTCTAAATAATATCGTAATCCTTGACGATCAATCTCTTTACTTAAGTTGGGTACCAATTGAAATATTGCTCGTGGTCTTGAAGCAAAAATAAATAATTGCTCTGAGGCATGAAAATAAAGCGGTTTAACCCCCATACGATCACGTGCCACAAATAACTTTTTATCTACTTTATCCCAGATAGCGAATGCAAACATCCCATGAAATTTTTGCAAACAATCAACACCAAATTTAATGAAGGCTGCTAAAATGACTTCGGTATCAGAATCAGTCTTCCACTCATATTCCGTGCCAATTTCATTTTTTATGTCTAAGAAATTATAAACTTCGCCGTTGAACACAATGACATAACGTGAGCATGCCGAAACCATTGGCTGGCCTGCTAATAAAGACAAATCAATAATTGCCAAGCGAACGTGACCTAAATCAGCGTGTCCATCTTGCCAAATTTCTTTTGCATCGGGTCCTCGAGACTCAATTAAGTTTAATGCTTTTAGCGCATTTTCTTTTCGAGTTACAGTCTCACCTAAAAAATCGTTCCAAGAAAGTGCCCCTATTAAACCACACATATATTCCTCATATAATTTCTGCCAGCAATATTCACGATGGTCAGAAAAAAATAATTTCCATAAAAAACGAATTCCAACATAGCCTTTAATTTTAAAGGCTTAGGAACTAAATTGCTTCAGCCTCTTAGTAGGAAATTTCACCATCATATATAGCGCACATATAAAACTAAGTATCAGAAACAGAAGCGTAGCAGAAATAAATGACTTGTAATAAGCAAAAGTTTGATACCACGCCCCACGTAACCACACGCATAATAGGGCAGAAAGAGCAAAAAAACGATACAAACTTGCACCATTTTTTGCATAGGTATAAACACAGGAAATAGCTAAAGAAATACACAAGGGAACAAGAGCCGCCCCCCACATCCCGAAATTTAAATACGCTTCGGCAAGCTCAAAAAAACCACCACCCGATGATAGACCGTAATCCTGAAATATATAAGCTAAATCCTGAGGTCTTTCTGGATATAGAAACGAGGGCAATGTTCTCCATATATAATCAACAAATCCAGATCCATACAAAAATGAAATCAACCCGTTTTCGATGAGATACACTGTATTTGCAAAAGTAGTGGTGATAGGCCCCAAAGTGCCTGAATAGACCACATGGTCCATTATTGCAGCATTTCCGAGTCCCATATTGATCACATCAGAAACTCCTGTTTCCCCACTCAGATATAAATGCAATCCAGTTCTGACCAAACCCCATAATTCGAGAAATAAATACAGGGGTATCATATAAATAAAATAGATGGCTCTCCAGCCAATTTTTTTATGATGAAACATGAGATAAATGATAAAAATAGAAAAACTGGTACCAATACACTCTTGTCTAAGCCCACGTATAAATTGACACCAAATTAATAAATAGAAAGCAGCCATTGCAAATAATGCTAAATATTTCCTCTCGCCTAATACAAGAGCACAATAAAACATAATTGACAGCGCAACACCCCCTGTCGCCGCTGCAGTCCCCAACAATGGTGTGCCCGAAGTACTCTCACCGTAAGCTATATTAAAAATGGTTCCTCCTGAACTTACGGCAATCATATGACCAAAATAAAGTACAGCAACTCCACTTGCATAAAAAAAGAACCGATAATAATCCAGATTGAGATTAGCAACTGGCCGTTTTGCAAAATGAAACAGCTTTTGCCCTATTAACCACCCAATAAAAGCAGATGGTAATGCGATTAAGGTTAAGCCATACATCAATGTTGTGATTTCAAGACTTTGCGTTTTAAATTCAAAAACAGAAAAAAAATATTCGGGGTCAATGAGTTTAATTGTAACGGGATAAACACCCACTAAAAACAACAAACTCAGTCGCGAAAAAAAAATAATATTGTAACTGGCTCTTGCAATTAGAATGGCTGAAAGCGCAGAAGTAATAACTAACAGTTCAATGAGTGAGTCATTATCAAAAGTAAAATTACATAATAAAATTCCACAGTAATATAAACAAATAAGAACAAAAAAAATAATTACCGTTCCTATTGGCGAGCTTTTTTTGTCATCATTTATCAACATTGTTTAAAATACCATATCATTTATTAGTCAGCGATTAACAAACATTAGCCGCCAACAATATATCATCCAAAGCCTAAAACCTCAATCAATCATGGGGAAAACACCTGAGCAATAATGGAAAATAAGTACTTAGAATAGTTGGGTATTACAAGCAAATTCATAATGAAAATTCTAAAGAAATTAACATGGTGATGTTATATTTATAACCAAAAAATTTATAAATAGTTTATAATCCCTAAGCGCAAAATATTACGTGTAATAGATGTGCAGATAAATTAATGCAATCGAAATTATTACGGCCTAGGTTTTTTATTTTGATCAATTTTCAACAATTAGCAAACAGTTTAAGGAATAGAAATATGCACCGACTATTTATTATATTCGGTTCTACTGTAATTCAAAAAATCGCCGTTTTTATTATGATGATCATTGCCGCCCGAATTATGAATATTGATGAATTCGGTTCTTTTGCATTTATCTATGCGACCAGCGTGACTTTAACCAGCTTTTTAGGTGAGGGGCTCGCCACAACGGCTAATCGCTATGTGTCCATTAAAGAGCAGGAAGATAATCTTAAAATATGTAAACTGACTGGGGAATTAATAAAATGCTCGTTTGCAGTTTCTTGTCTTCTTTTATTTATTTTTATGTTCTGTTCCTTTGTCAGCGTTTGGTTGAGCAAAGATAACTCTGTTTTAATCCTATTAAAATGGGCAAGCTTAATCCCCTTTTTTACATTACAAAATACCGTACTTAATGCAATACTTAATTGTTTTGAAAAAAACATAGCTGCAGCTTTGATTGGTGGAATAGGCTCTATCTTAAGCGTTGTTTTAGGATTATTTTTTGCTAAGTCCTATGGCGTAGTAGGAATGTGCGTTGGCTTAACTATAGGGTTATTTTTTGCAACCCTGTCCTATTACATTACAATTCACAAGGATATTGTCACATTAAATGTAAAATTTATAGATATATCCAAGGTTTATCATATTATTAAAACATTTACGGTCCCTACTTGGGGCGCAATGGCCCTGGGTGGTCCCGTGCATTGGGTTTGTTTGACTGTATTAGCCACCTCAGGAAGTGAAGGAGTACGTAATCTTGCTGTTTTTACTGCGTTTTTTCAGTGGCATGTCATTTTAAACTTCATTCCTTCATCTGTTGCAAATTTTACAATACCCTTTTTAGTGAAAGAAAAAGGTCGAAACGATCGCGCTTTTGTGCATGCAATTATGAAAATTTTTGCTGCTAATGCAGTAACAGGATTATCCATCTTGCTTATGGTATTGCTATTAAAGGAGCAGATATTGCTTATTTATGACGCTGATTTTGCACAATATGGCAATGTTTTATTATTGATAAGTTTATGCGGTTATGTTGCATCATTTGCTCTGGTAATGAGTCAAGTTTTATGGTCTTCAGGTAAAGCATGGTTGAATTTTTCTGCAGCCTTTTTTTATGCTGTAACTTATATCGTCGCCACGTTTGTATTAGTTAAATTCTTTGCACTCGGTGCAATTGGTTTAGGGTTTTCAATACTTATCTCGAGCTTTCTGCAACTTATTTTTCAGATTAGATTATTTATCAATTCTTCAGAATTGAAATTGAATGGTTCTCGTTTAATGATTGTTGATAATCGAGATGGGTAATGAAAAAACTTACTTTTTTACATTGTACAAGTCGTCGATCCGAAGCATCAAACAATCACTTAGCCATCATTTGATTCATTCGGATCAAGCTCACACTTTATCAAGTGAAGATTAAAGTCCTAACTCATTTCTAACGTAATCCACCTGAAATAGTAAATCTTTTATTGCAGGAATTGAGAGACGATCCGTATTATGGGAGGTGTAATCATCATATAGCGTGATTTTAGTCTCACCCTCAACAAAGTATTTTTTGTAATTTAAATCACGATTATCAGCTGGTATTCGATAATACCGTTTCATTTCCTCAGCTTTAGCCATTTCCTCGCGGGAAATTAAAGATTCATATAACTTTTCGCCGTGGCGAGTGCCGATGACCTTAATTTCACTTGAGCCATTTAGCAACTCCTGAAGCGCTTGTGCTAAATCGGCAATAGTTGATGCAGGCGCTTTTTGAATAAAAATATCTCCCTGATTACCATGTTCAAATGCGTGCAACACTAAATCAACTGAATCCTCTAATGTCATCAAAAAGCGAGTCATCGATGGATCAGTAATTGTTATTTGCTCACCTTTTTTTATTTGATCAATAAATAGGGGGATCACTGAGCCTCGTGAAGCCATCACATTGCCATAGCGAGTGATACATAGCGTTGGACCAGATTTGGGTATTACTCGCGATTTAGCAATAACAATTTTCTCCGCAAGTGCTTTTGACATCCCCATGGCATTTACCGGGTAAACCGCCTTATCAGTACTTAGCACAACCACTTTTTGCACTTGGTTGGCGATTGCGGCATTCAAAATATTCTCTGTACCTAAAATATTAGTTTTTACCGCTTCCAATGGGTAAAACTCACACGAAGGAACTTGTTTTAAAGCAGCCGCATGAAAAATACAATCAACGCCTATAGTTGCTTGAAACGCACTATTATAATCACGCACATCACCAATATAGAATTTAACCTTGTCATCATTTAATGCGAGACGCAAATCTTCTTGCTTCTTTTCATCTCGACTAAAAATTCGAATTTCTTTAACTGCCGTTTTCAAAAATCGTTTGAGAACTGTTTCACCGAAGGAGCCTGTACCTCCAGTTATTAGTAATGTTTTCCCATCAAACATAATACATGTCCTATTTAAAGTTTTTCATTTTTAAAACAAGCTCTGGCCACGAAGGTGGTTCATAACCTGTTATCTGTTTAAAACGATCCGAATTAAGTGACCGATTAATTTTAAAATCTTCATCAGGTATAATATCAATTTCCTTGCCATAGACTTCAGCGACCAATTTCAATAAAGAATATTTATCAATAGGTGCTGATGATACATGGTACAAACCTGACAGTTGCGCATTAGGAAGCACATAATCATTGATAATCCGAGCTAATTCGACCGTTGGTAACCCTGAAAATATGGCTTGTTTATAACCTTTGATCGACTGTTGCTGGCTAAGAAACCAATCAATCAGTGCATAATTCGTATTTAATTCACGTCCAATAATTGATGTGCGCAGTGTTATGGCATTTTGATAGTCGCACAACTCACCAATTCGTTTAGAGACACCATATAAATCGCTCGCATCGCAATCATCATCTTCTGTGTATAATCCTTTTGCTCCTGCAAACACACAGTCTGTACTAATATGGATAACTCGTGCATTGATTAAATCAGCAAGATGGGCCAATCGATGAGGTAACATCGAATTAATGGGTAAAACCACTAATGGATCTTTTGATTCAGATAACTGCTTAATAATACCAACACAATTAATGATTACATCCGGTTTTAATTCTTTAAGCAGATGGATTAAATCATCTTGATGTAACACATCAACATTGGGAAACAGATACTCGCGTAAGTTATCTGCAAAATACTTCAGATTACTAGAATTTCGTATCGTCCCAAAAACGCTCAAATTGGGTTGCTCAGATAGGTATCTGTAGATTGCATTACCCAGCATACCTGATGCACCTAAAACTAAAATTTTTTTATTCATTTCTATTTAGCCGCTGATTTAATCAATCAATTTAACATAACGTACATCTCACTTTGCCTCACTCTTAGATGAGTAAAGTGATACCATCGAAAACACACCTATCATAAACGCAAATCACTTGCATCAGCAGGGAATAAATACTTCAAGTCATAAAGAATATGCTGAGTTTTACCAAACAACCGAATGGCCTCAACTCCTAATTCTTTAAACTGCTCATGAGCAACCGAGAGAATAATCCCGTCGTAAGACTGCATAGGAGGGTGTTCAATCAAAGTGAGTCCATATTCATGCGCAACATCTGCAGAGGAAGCCCATGGATCATATATATCTACAGCCACATTATAAGCTTTTAGTTCATTAATCACATCAATAACACGTGTATTCCTTATATCAGGGCAATTTTCTTTAAAAGTGAACCCCATCACGAGAATTCTGGAACCCTCGACATGTATCCGTTTTTTTATCATTGTTTTAACAAGCTGCGACACCACATAAGTGCCCATTGCATCATTGAGACGCCGTCCAGCAAGAATAATTTCTGGATGATAACCAATTGCTTCTGCTTTATGAGTCAAATAATAAGGATCGACACCAATACAATGCCCGCCCACTAAACCAGGACGAAACGGTAGAAAATTCCATTTCGTTTCAGCTGCTTTCAGTACCGCTTGTGTATCGATACCTAATTTATTGAAAATAATCGCCAACTCATTAATCAATGCAATATTCAAATCTCGTTGCGTATTTTCAATAACCTTTGCAGCTTCTGCAACTTGAATACTTTCAACTTTATATGTTCCCGCAACAATAATTTGCTTGTATAAAGCATCAACAATATCTGCGACCTCAGGGGTTGAGCCGGAGGTTACTTTCATGATGGTAGTCACGCGATGAAGCTTATCGCCAGGATTTACCCGCTCAGGGCTATAGCCTGCATAAAAATCCTTATTAAACGTCAACCCAGATACTCGTTCAAGAACTGGCACACAAACTTCTTCAATAGCCCCCGGATAAACCGTTGATTCATAAATAACGATATCTCCAGGCTGTAATAGGCTGCCAATCAGTTCACTGGCTTTGATCAACGGCAAAAAATCAGGTCGTTTGTGCTGATCTATAGGTGTTGGTACGGTAATGATATAAGTATCACAAAATGCAATTTCTTCTGAGTTTGCTGTTAAGTATAAATGTTTCGCTTCATGCAGCTCTGAACCACTTACCTCTAATGTAGAATCATGTCCCGTTTTAAGCTCATTAATTCTGTTGGCATTGATGTCAAACCCCATTACTGAGCGCACTTTACCAAACTCAACCGCTAAAGGTAAGCCAACATAACCCAACCCAACTATTGCAAGCTTTCTTTCCTCAACAGACGTTAACATTAGCCCTCATCCATATTTTTTATTAGTTAATTTTCCAGATGAAGCTCATAATTAAGAGCTTACATATTGGCTTACATCCTGGTGTCTTTTTACCGCATAATAATCAAGATACCAGTCAACAAAACGCTTTACCCCGACTTCAACCGTAGTACTCGGGCAATACCCAACGTCGTTCTTAAGGTCTTCAACATCTGCATAAGTATCAGGTACATCCCCAGGTTGCAACGGCAATAAATTCTTTTTCGCTTTTTTTCCAAGGCATTGTTCTAACACATCGATATAGCGAGATAAAACAACAGGACTACTATTACCAATGTTATAAATCCGCCATGGTGCCGCGCTTGTTCCAGAATCAGGAGTTGCGCCTGACCATAACGTATTTGCTGTTGCCACATGATCATGGACGCGCATAATTCCTTCTACGATGTCATCGATATATGTGAAATCTCGGCGATGGTTTCCAAAATTAAACACATCGATAGGTTCGTCATTAAGAATTTTTTTCGTAAAAGTAAACAGCGCCATATCTGGACGCCCCCAAGGCCCGTACACAGTAAAAAAGCGCAACCCAGTGGTAGGCAATTGATACAAATTACTGTAACTGTGTGCCATTAATTCATTGGCCTTTTTAGTTGCGGCATACAAACTCAAAGGATGATCGACGTTATCGTGCACAGAGAAAGGTAAGGTTTCATTTGCACCATAAACTGAGCTCGATGAGGCATAGGTCAAATGCTCTATACCATGATGTCGACAACCCTCAAGAATATTAACAAAACCGACTAAATTACTATCAACATAAGCATGTGGATTTTCAAGTGAGTAGCGTACTCCGGCTTGCGCACCAAGATGAATCACACGTTGAAAATGATGGGTTGCGAATAATTGCGCGATATTCTCTCGATCAGCAAGGTCAAGGCGAATGAATTTAAACTGGGTAAAATCAGCTAATTTTTGTAAGCGCGCTTTTTTTAAATTTACATCGTAATAGTTATTCAGGTTATCAATACCAATAACCTCATCGCCACGCTCACACAATCTTTGTGCCACATGCGAACCAATAAATCCGGCTGCTCCTGTTACTAAAACTTTCATCAAAAACTTACCCCTTCTCAACTCATTCCTGAGGTTAACCTGAAAATCTAGATAATATTAAACAGCCTTATTCACTCTTATAACAAAACATAGCATGACACCCAACATGCCAATGATTAAGCCCAACAAGATGGACGTAGCGATCACCACTTCTTTTTTGGGCGAAATAGGTGTCCCTGAAATCTCAACGGTGCCATCAGAAGAAAAAACTGCAACATCTTTCGGGTTTATAACAAATGAAGAGTAAAAATCAAGCTTACTCTGCAACGTACGTAGATCAGGAATAAACTCATTATCAGATTTTCTCTCAGACAAATTTTTTATTTGCGCTTGCAGTACATTGGCACCCAACATGTATGCCATATTCGATTCACTTGCCAAAGTATATTGCATCAATGCGGAATTCATTTTTGCAGATTGCGCAATTTTTAGCGCCTCATGCAATTTAGCTATTTGGTCGGTTCGATTTTCTTTAGCGACCCTACTGATAATATCTATTTTATGTGTTAATTGATAAATAACAACCGCTCGTTGCTTCTCTATATCACCTATAAGGGAGCTGATCGTGCGTTCTTTTGCCAAATCAATAAATTGCTTAACCCAAGCTGCTGCTTGTTCCGGGTTTGTGGACTTCATCATCACATCATATTGTACCCCCGTAGCTTTTTGTCCGGGTGAAAGTTTGTTATCTATTTTTATTGAAAATTTCTTGAAAAACGCATCATAAAGTTTTTTTAAGGACGCATTATTTTTGGGTTTCTGTTTTAAAAGAGGCAGATAATATTCTTGAAAAAAATATTTCTTATTGGATGCTGAAAGCAATTCTTTACTGAAAACAGCATACACTGAATCTACATTCATGGGCTTAATCGTTTTATTATCGCCCCATAAATTTCCCTTATTAAAGGCAACGATATCCCCTTGCATAGGCGCTGAAATATGCGCGGATGCCTGATAAACAGGGGCGCTAACTAAAATATAAATAATTCCAAGTGCAATGCTCAGTAAGGTGACCAATAAAATGGTTTTTTTATGCTGATAAAATTCACACAGCAATTGATTCATCGTTATTTCGCTGTGATTTCCAATAAGTTTTTCTGTATGCACTCCTTTTTCCCCCTTACTGAACATACTTCGACTACTCAACAAAATTCACCCAACAAGAAAATACTAGTGCTACACTCAGAGAAATTTGCGGCAAAAAATACTCAGCATTATTTCTTTTGAGCTATTTTTAGTCTTGTCAGAATTTATGCAAAAGAATAATTATACCGTTAACCAACTCATAAATATAGATGATAGCCAGCAAAACAAGCTAACCGCTTACTAAGATAAATCATAAACCAAGAGAACTATCTACTCTATTGAAATCAGCATCTATGTCAGGTGTTGCATACTGTGTTTTTAGAAATTTCCTTAAAAATCAAGTACTACCCTTTTGACAAACCTAAATGGTTAATTATTGAAATAATGGTGCGTTTTAATTATACTCCGCTCTCAGTGTGAGAATGAACAATTTAGGGAAAAGATGTCTAAACAAAAATTCTGTTTAGGAGTAATGGCAGAGGCTGATACAAAAAAACGTTCACCTACATTGTGGCCCTACCTCATCCAGTCTTATGTACTGACGTTTCGAACCTATATAAAACTCCGTTTAGCGAAGTACTTAGCATTCGGGACTTCTCATAATAAAATGAATCACTTTTTATTCCAATTACTATGAAAAAAATACTTAAATTTTCGGGATATATACTGGGTATTTTTTTTTTCGCATACTCTTTTTCGCAAGTACAATGGTCTGATTTTATTTCCTCAATAAAAAATGTGGCAACACCCTGGATCGCAATTATGGCTGCTTCTTTTTTATTGTCTATGTTTCTTCGCAGTGTCCGTTGGCACATCATTACCGGACTTCCATGGATAAACATGAGTAAGGTCTGGGAGGCCACAGCGATAGGTTATCTCGGTACCGCTATTTATCCTGCTAAGGCAGGTGACATTTTAAAAAGCATACGACTACAGCAGCTCACTGGCATCAGTAATACTGAAGCTTTAATGAGCACTTTAATTGATAGACTATTTGATGGCTTAGCTCTTTGTGGAATACTGGCAATTTTAGTGATTGCCTGGGGAAAACAACTCAATCTTAATTTTGTCGTATGGATTATCGCCGCTTGTTTTATATTAGGCCTGTTTGTCATTGCATTGTATTCTGTAAGTGGGCATCGTTTAGAACGCTTCTTCACATCTCTTGCGACTCAATCAAAAGTAGGAACACGGTTGAACCAAATTTATCAACAATCTTTAACCGCGGTGCATTTATTAAAATCGCCTAAATTATTATGCTCCTGTCTTACAATTCAAATCTTAATTACCCTATTTGATATCTTAGCATGTTGGTTTCTATTTTATGCTTTCGGATGGAAAGAGTTGTCTTTGCTTCCTGCAATTATTATGCTTGCCTATTTAGCAGCGGCTTTTTCTCTTCCTTCTACACCAGGATATATTGGCGTATATCAAATCGCTTCAATATTCGCACTGCGAGGTTTTGGGATTAGTGAATCAGAAGCAGTAGCATATGGAACTATATTTCAAACAATTACTTTTGTATTATTTGTAAGCGTGGGGATACAAACAAAGCTTAGACGCCCAAAAAAATACATGCAATTAGCAGATGAAACTTAATTAACTCAAGGGGAGAGGAATAAAATGCGTGAGAAATTGGCTCTTTATGGAGGAACTCCAGTTCGCTCGACACCCCTACCGTATGCACGCCAAAGTATAGATGATGCGGACCGCAGTGCAGTGGAGGCTGTTTTAAATGGAAACTGGCTAACTACTGGCCCCATGGTAAAACAATTTGAAGATGCGATGAGTGCCTATGCCGGTGCTGGTGAAGCAATAGCAGTGAATACAGGTACAGCTGCTTTGCATGCGGCCACATGGGCAGCAAACATTAGCCCCGGAGATGAAGTAATAGTCCCGGCAATTTCTTTTGTTGCAAGTGCCAACTGTGTTTTATACATGGGAGGCAAACCTGTTTTTGCGGATCTAACGCCCGATACTTTAAATATCGACCCTGCTGATATTGAGAGAAAAATTACCTCTAAAACTAAAGCCATCATCGCCGTAGACTTTGCTGGCCATCCTTGTGATCACGATGCGATTCGAGAAATAGCAAAAAAACATAATCTTATTGTCATAGAAGATGCCGCACACTCACTAGGCGCGACCTATAAAGAACGCAAAGTCGGTACCTTACAGGACATGACCATTCTCAGCTTCCATCCGGTAAAGCATGTCACTACCGGCGAAGGAGGCATGGTTCTCACCAATGATGCAGGATTAGCCAAACGTATGCGCTCATTTCGCCATCATGGAATCGACTTAGATTTTCATCAACGCGCTGAAACACAATCATGGCGTTACGATATCATTACGCTAGGTTATAATTACCGAATTCCAGATATTAATTGTGCTTTAGGCCTAAGCCAACTTGGAAAACTGGATGGATGGTTAGAAAGAAGAAGATTTATCGCTGCGTGTTACAATGAGGGTTTAGCCGATCTCGGCGAAATCGAACTTCCTACAGAACGCAAAGAATGCAATTCCGCATGGCATCTTTTCGTTATCAGATTATGTTTAGACAAGTTACAAGTAGGTCGTGAAGAACTATTTGCCGCGCTGCGTGCAGAAAATATTGGCGTCAATGTTCACTACATACCAATTCCCTGGATGAGTTATTATGCTCAACTGGGCTATCGCAAAGGAAATTGGCCTGTGGCTGAGGCAGAGTATGAACGCATGATTTCCTTACCAATGTTTCCAGCAATGAGTAATCAAGACATCAATGATACAATTGAGGCTGTACGTAAAGTAATCAAAGCCTATAGTAAGTGATTAAAAGGAACTACTTGGTAAATGAATATACGCCCTGCTGAGCTTAAAGATTCTTTAGATATTTTGCGTTGGCGCAATGATACTCATACTCGCTTGATGTCGCGAAACCAACAGGTTGTTGCGGTTGATGAGCATTCGCAGTGGTATACTCGTTTGCTAAGTAACCCTAATCGAATGCTATTAATTGGTGAGTTAGTGAATCAATCCCTGGGCATGGTGCGTTTTGATCGCCTAGAGAATAGTTCACAATGGGAAATTAGTATTACCTTAGCTCCTGAATTTCGCAATCGTGGATTGAGCAAAGAATTATTGGAGCAGGCCATCAGTTATTTTCGTTCTAAATTTAATAATGGCGAAATAATTGCTGAAATAAAAGAAGGTAATCAAGCAAGTAGAAAATTATTCACGAGAGTAGGATTTAATTATATTTCTCGTACAGATGAGATGCTGTGTTTCTCTTTTCAATAAGAGCGCGCAGAGAAAAGGAACGGATAATGGAAGATATACAACCACAACGAGTAGATAAATATTTCAAAAGCTTTTCATTTTTATGGAAAGGGGCTTTAGGCTATCTGGCTTATATTGCTGTTTTTCCCGTATGGTTACCTGCCTGGCTGCATAAAATCAGAGGGGTAAAAATAGATAAGTTTCGCACAGTTTATATTGCGCCCAATGTCCTAATCGATACGACATTCCCACAAAATGTACATATTGAAGACAATGTATACATCACACGTGGCGCAAAAATCATCTCCCACACTTCATTTACACCGGCAACCCAGCATGAAACAGGTATGGAGTTCACCGTAGAAGATGTGGTTATTGAGTATGGAGCCTATATTGGCGTTAATGCGATAATTCTTCCCTCAGTTCGTATAGGGCGTTGTTCCATTGTAGGTGCTGGTGCCGTAGTGACTAAGGATGTGCCTGCATATGCTATTGTCGGAGGAAATCCTGCACGCATCATTGGTGATGTGCGTGAATTGAAAAATAAAAAAAAATAATCATGTTGCGACATAAGGACCTTTAAATAATGTCAAAAAATAAGATTTTAGTCATTGTTCCAGCCTACAATGAAGAAGCGAGCCTTCCAGCATTGTTAAAGGAAATACAACAATTGGGCTATGATATAGTAGTCATTGATGATTCATCGAAAGATAATACATCTATGGTTGCTAAAAATGCAGGCGTACCTGTCCTGTCTCTTGCGGCAAATCTTGGTATTGGCGGTGGAGTTCAGACTGGGTTTAAATATGCAGTGACCCATGGATATGACATCGTAGTGCAAGTAGATGGGGATGGTCAGCATAATCCTTCTTGGATCGAAGCATTAGTTGCTCCGATTATTCGCGGGGAAGCAAATTGTGTTATTGGTTCGCGCTATTTGTCTGAAAATCCTGATAAAGATTATAAAACACCGCTTGCACGTCGCATTGGTATGTATTTTTCAACAAGTATGCTCTATCTTGCAACTGGTATTCACATCACCGACACTACCTCGGGTTTGCGAGCACTCGATCGAAAAGCATTTGAATATTTTTCTAAATCTTATCCAGTGGATCATCCCGAAGCAGAAGCATTACTTATGCTGCATCAAAAAGGTTTTCGCTTACTGGAAATACCCGTAAAAATGCGTGGACGTGTGCATGGCCAGTCTTTATTTAATTTTGCTAAGGCCAGTTTATATCCTCTTCGCGTTATTATTGGCTTTACTGGCTTGTTATTAAAAAGAAAGGATATATAAGAAATGGGATATATCATACAACCTGGTTTTTTGGGAATTGGGGTCATAGTTCTGGTACTGTTGTACACCATCCATCTCGTTCGTGCAGAAAAATTGAGCGCCCATATGGCAATAAGTTGGATCATTGCTGAGTTAGCGTTCTTAATCATTATGAGTTCAGAGTATCTTCGCTCATCAATCCGCGCTTTTCTTGGAGAACAAAACGCGCCATACAGCTTGTTTTTATTAGGTGCTGTCTGGGTGTTGTTTTTGATGCTTGAAAGTCTTACTCGTGTTTCATCATTAACGGTAAAATTAAAACAAATTAACCAAGAACTTGCTTTAACGAAAGAGCGTCTGGAACGCGCAGAAGCAAAAATCAATCAACAATAAAATAAAGGGATGAGCAATGATTAAAAATTTTATTTTGCAAAAATTCGTTGCCCTTCTCTGGTTTGGCTTTTGTTTGTTCTTTTTTATGGTCGTTGCAAATCATCAAACGTTGCAATACCTATTTAGCTCGAAATCAGAAGCCATCCAAAATATACATAACACATTTAAACCTCTATTTTATCGCAATTTGCGTGCATAAGGTTCGCATATGACCCCATTTTTAATTTTGATCATATATACACTCGCCAATATTGGTTGTAGCTATGCATTATTGAGTATTTTCTCCAGACGATTAGGAAAATATCTCCCACCTTGTGTCATGTTTTCTCTAGGCACCGCATTTTTATCAACACTATGGATTTTTATTGGTCTGGCCGGTTTTTTACATAAAGAGTTCATTGGTTCGATCGTACTCATTATGGCTTTGTTATCAATACCCTATCTCTATAACCAAATATCTGCTTCATCTCTTAGAGTTTCATTCAAAGAAGTAGTTAAAAGTCCGCTCTACTTTTTACTTATACTGCTGGTAATTGCTGTTGTAATCTGGCTTGGGATTTTAACGTATATGCGCGCACCCGCAGGAGATGCGGCCGCATTTTACATGGCATATCCCAAAATTATTTCCCTTAGAGATAAATTGACGGCTATGCCGGGTTTATTTCACGACTTTTCCTCAATTGGTATCAGTGGTGAATTACACTATGCCGTGCTCATGAAATTGGCTAATCCTGTTATTGCTAAATTATTTGCCTGGATTGTTGGTATCAGTGTTCTATTTGTTTTAAGAAGTTTAACGCGTTATTTAGGTGGTGGACTCATTGCTCAGACCACTGCAGTCAGCATCCTACTTACCTCCAGCACCTATTATAATTTTTTATCCGATGGGAAAACGGACTTATTTACAACACTCCTGGGAATTACCGCCGTATTGTGTATTGTCCTCATCAGAGAAAGACAATTTCCAAAGTCATTAAGCATTATTACAGGAATACTGACGGGTTTTGCAATCAGTGCAAAATTTTCTTTTATCATTGCATTATTTCCAGCCATAGTTTCTCTACTCTTTTGGCAGGAAATTGTCCAGAATCGAGACTTAAAAGTAACAAACCCCATCCGGCAAAGCATGTTCGCTTTAGTTTTGTTTGGGATAGGCGTTTTAATCGCACTTTTCCCGCATCTATTAAAAAATGAAATCCTGTTTGGCAACCCATTGGCTCCTTTTTTTGGTATGAAAAATTGGGCAGATCAATCCCACTGGTATGCTGTGAAAGATACCATTTGGATTGCCTCAACGTATCCATTCGCTCTGGTTTTTGGGCTTTATCCTTTAATGGGCGGTACGATGTCCGTGCTCTGGATTGCCTCATTTATATTCCTTTTATTTTTACCTAAAGCAAAACGTTCACTGCAACAACCGGCCACACAAATAATGCTCTGCGGTTGCTTGGGTTTATTGTGTTGGGTAGTTACAAAAGCGTCCGTTTTTGTACCGCGATATTTTTTAGCCACCTTAATTATGCTCATTCCTTTCCCCGCCATAGCAGTAGAGTACATGTGGCAAACTGAAATTCGACCACGTTTAATCTCAATCTGTTATGCGCTGCTTGCGGGTATCGCACTTTGTATTGCACCATTTATACCCATTACAGATACAGGTCTCATGACAAGATTAGCGATTAAGGATATACAGCATCCAGAAGGTCATAGCACAACATGTAATATTGAAACATCAGGTTATTGTTATGTTTATAACTCTTTAAACCCCAACGTTGCCAAAGGAGAGCGGGTCTATGTCATGGGATATTATACCTATTGGCTACGGGATGATCTGATACAATGTATTAACCAAATGAGTGAATTAAATATTCAAGATATGCCGAGCTCAAAACTCTGGGAAACCTTATACCAAAGAGGATTTATGCATCTGGCAGTGCAAAAGGCAACTCATGGAGCCCACTTAGAAAAGCTTGATCCAACCCAAGCACCAAAATGGTTGAAGATAACAAAAGAATATACCGATACGAGTATGCCCATTTTTCATCTTGAGGCCATAAATCCACCCAAACCACGTGAGATTTCTTGTGTCAATGAGGGCAATTCTTTTTGGCGCCCTAAAAAAACAGGGGCGTAAAATGGTGTCATTCCCGCGCAGGCGGGAATGACAGGGATTTAGAGCAAAATTAGTATTCTTAATATGGATTCTTAAAAAACCTTTGTATATAAAAAAGCTGAGGATATCTCGGGATTTGCAGCTCAAGGCTGGGTATTCTTCACACATCACTTCATATAGAAAATGAGGAATACTTTAAAACTCCTGACTCAAAAGTCCTAACAAGTAATTACCATAACTGCTTTTAATTAACTCACGTCCTATTTGCTCAATCATGTCTCTGCTCATCCAGCCGTTGTTGTAAGCAATTTCTTCTAGGCACGCAATCTTTAGTCCTTGGCGATGTTCGATCGTTTGCACGAACATACTCGCTTCTAAAAGACTTTCATAAGTTCCTGTATCCAGCCATGCAAACCCGCGACCAAGTAGCTCAACATGAAGATTACCACATTCCAAATAGCTTTGATTGATACAAGTGATCTCTAATTCACCTCGGTGGGATGGCCTGACTTGCTTCGCAAAGTCAACGACTTGATTATCGTAAAAATAAAGCCCAGTTACGGCATAATTTGATTTTGGCTTAGTCGGTTTTTCTTCAATTGAAACCGCTTTCATTTTGTCATCAAATGTAATGATACCAAAACGCTCAGGATCTTTTACTGGATAGGCAAAAACAGTAGCCCCTATTTCACAAGTAGCAACTTCACGTAGTTTTGGGGTAAAACCTTGACCATAAAATATATTATCACCTAAGACTAAGCAAACTCGGTCACGTCCAATAAATTCTTCGCCGATAATAAATGCTTGTGCGAGACCATCTGGGGTTGGCTGTATCGCATAATCTATGGTGATACCAAACCGTTCCCCCCAACCAAGGAGTCTTAGATAAGCTGGATGATCTTCAAGAGTTGTAATGATAAGAATCTCACGAATACCTGCTAGCATCAGCACGGACAAGGGATAATAAATCATCGGCTTATCATAAATAGGTAATAAGTGTTTTGAGATCCCTTTTGTAATGGGATGGAGCCGAGTGCCCGAACCACCAGCTAGAATAATTCCTTTCATACGACCAATTCCTTATCAGTCAGCTTAAAACTGTTGGAGGCTTGCTGAGTTTTATTTAAAATAGCTTTGCACCAGCTTTGATTTTCAATATACCATGCTACTGTTTTTCTCATCCCTGTTTCGAAACTTTCTACAGGCCGCCACCCAAGTTCAGATTGAATTTTTTTTGCATCAATAGCATAACGAAGATCATGGCCAGGTCTATCGGTAACGTGGGTAATTAAATCCTCATAATGAGTAATGCCCTGTGGCTTGGTAAAGCTCAACTCTTCTAATAGTGCACAAATAGTTCGAACAACATCAATGTTCTGCATTTCGTTATGACCACCAATGTTATAGGTAGCTCCGACTTGTCCATAGTTTAGAACTTGGTATAAAGCGCGGACATGATCGTTGACATATAACCAATCACGCACCTGTGTCCCAGTTCCATATATGCTCAATGGCTTACCCGAAAGTGCATTTAAAATGGTTAATGGAATTAATTTTTCTGGATACTGATAGGGGCCATAATTATTCGAACAATTTGTTATTAGGATTGGCAACCCATACGTTCGATGCCATGCTCTTACAAGATGATCGGAGCTTGCTTTGCTTGCCGAATAAGGTGAACTAGGGGCATAGGGTGTAGTTTCAGTAAAAAACTCATTGGAATTTTCAAGATCACCAAAAACTTCATCAGTAGAGATATGGTGAAATCGAAATGATTGGCGACGTGTTTCAGGCAAAGACTGCCAATAGGTACGTGCCGCCTCAAGTACGTTATACGTCCCTACAATATTAGTTTTGATAAAGGCAGCCGGTCCGCCAATAGAGCGATCCACATGCGTTTCTGCTGCCAAATGCATAACGGCATCAGGTTGGAGACTAGAAAAAACATGATTGATTAGCTCTGAAGAGCAAATATCTATTTGCTGAAAAACATAGCGATTACTATGGCTGATTTGAGAAAGAGACTCTAAATTCCCAGCATAAGTTAACTTATCTACATTAATTACAAAATCCGATGTGTGTTTAATCAGGTAGCGAATTAATGCTGAACCAATAAATCCTGCCCCGCCGGTAATTAGAATTTTCAAAATTAAATACCCATGCTTAATACATTAAAAAGTTGCTCAATAACGATGTCCTGCTGCTTATTAGACAGACCAACCCAAAGAGGTAAGCGGATTATTCGCTCTGAAAGAGAATCCGTTAAGGATAAATCGCCATGAGTTCTGCCATGGCGCATACCTGCAGGAGAGGAATGCAGAGGCACATAGTGAAATACTGCTTTTACATGATTGTAGTTGAGCGCGTCTAAAATTGATTGCCGATTAATTTCAGGTGATAAAATGACATAGTACATATGCGCATTGTGTTGGCAGGAACTAGGTACAATCGGACGGCGAAGAAAACCAGCATCCTCTAGCGATTTAAGTTGCTCATGATAATAATTCCAAATGACTAGGCGCTGTTGCGTTATTTTTTCAGCCTCTTCAAGTTGAGCCCAAAGAAAAGCTGCAATTAGTTCACTAGGCAGATAAGAGGAACCAACATCATTCCAAGTATATTTATCTACCTCTCCGCGAAAAAATTGGCTCCGATTGGTACCTTTTTCACGAATTATCTCAGCTCGTAAAGCAAATTCAGGATTGTTAATTAATAACGCACCACCTTCACCTGATATAATATTTTTAGTCTCATGGAAACTGTAAGCCCCAAGATCACCAATACCACCTAAAGCACGCCCTTTATAATAAGACATCACGCCCTGTGCTGCATCTTCAATTACTTTTAAATCATGATGTGCTGCAATATCCATGATTGCATCCATTTCACAAGCTACACCAGCATAATGTACAGGTACTATTGCCTTAGTTTTAGGCGTTATCGCCGCGGCTATAAGATGTTCATTAATATTAAGCGTGTCTTCTCGAATATCGACAAATACAGGTATACCACCCCGAAGAACAAAAGCATTTGCTGTCGATACAAAGGTATAGGATGGCATGATTATCTCATCGCCTGGCTGTATATTCGACAAAAGTGCAGCCATTTCTAATGCTGCTGTACAGGAATGAGTAAGAAGAGCTTTGGTACCAGCAATTTGCTCTTCTAACCACGTATGGCAACGTTTGGTATATATGCCATCACCTGATAATTGTTTATTGAGCTGAGCTTGGTTGATGTAATCTGATTCCTTGCCTGTAACATATGGCTTATTGAAGGGAATTTTTTCTGTATTCATCATTTCGACATTATTCCTATAACTTCCACGATACCATAATGACTTACCATTTGTACGCTCATATGAGTCGCTTAATTGATTAGCAAAAATTTCTAACAGCACTAAAGTCCTGCTATGGGTGTCAGAGAAAATCGATACTCACAGGGAATAAAGCCAGCTACCCAAGTTAGTCATTAATCAACACCGCGATTCCAAATCCTGTTTTTCCGTAATCATTGCCATTATACAACATATATCGTTCATGATTATAATCAAATACAAATGGGTAGCATGTCATCTTAGAGTCCCAACCAGATGCAGAAACATCAAGTTCAACTGTATCTTGTCGTTGCCAATTTCGCCCATCTTCTGACGTTGCGTAATTAATTCGATAAGTGTCGCAATTTTTTGTTGCTCTTGCACAAAACCACATTTTATAACCGAGTGGATCACGTAACACTCTTGGCACGCCAAGAGCGTACTCATGCTCATCTTTAAAATCGATGGCTATTGTTCCGTCTCGTTCCCAACAAATACCATCTTTAGATTCTGCATATTCAAGGCGATAGAAATGCTTTGGGCCTTCGGATGTTTGTTTCCAGCCAATGCACGATGTGAACCATGCCCGAAACAAACCATTCTCATAAGTTACTTCAGGAGTTGCTACAAAATGAGGGAAATCGCGAGTTCTATCAATAACTGGGCCAAAAAAGCGTCGCTCAAAGCGCTCCGTCGAATCATTCCACTCCGCAAGACCAATTGAGTTGCGAATTTTAACCGTTACACCTAAGTTGATCCCTGTATAATAAAGCAGCTTCTTTCCTTCATGCATTACAATCGAATTTGGAAGAGCGCCACTGTCATCAAAACAACCTAATTCTCCAGGCTCAAGGACCGGTTTATCATGAACTCGAAGGATTTTCGTCGGATTACGCATATCAATTTCAACGTAAGCCCCATGCCCACGATTATATTTATCTCTACAGGAAAAATAGATTCGATATAATTCATTATCAATTTGTTCGGCAATAGGGATCATCGCGTGTGAGTACATCCAATCGCTATGGTTATCTGCGCAAAATATGTGACCTAGTTTTTCCCATTTCATTTTTTATTTCCTAGACTCAAATTTTTTTTATTCGGTTACTTGGAACACGTGCACGTTCCGTTGCATTACCAACATAGAGACCTAGCGGTTCTGTAGAGGCAAGAATTAGTGCTCCTGCACCGATGATTGATTTTTCCCCTATAGTTATATTATCTCTGAATGTTGCATTAACCCCAATAAAGCAAGACTCACCGATTTCTACACGCCCAGAAACAACAATATGGGAAGCTAAAAAACAATGGTCAGATATTACAGAATGATGACCAATATGGTTGCCACTCCAAAGGGTGACATTGTTACCAATGGTTACAAATGGCTGAACGGTATTATCTTCGAGAATAAAACAATTCTCCCCTATTTGGTGCTGGTTCAGTATTGTTGCATGAGGACTAATGTAGGTGGCAAGTTGGTAACCCATTGCCTTTACCTCAAAATACTTTTTTTTCCTCGTCTCATTGAGATTTGAATATCCTAGCGCAACGAAAAACTCATGGCTTGTTGGTGGATATTTCTGGGCAATTTCATCAAAAGGAATAACCGGTAAACCACAAAATGTGTCTGATCGTAAATATTCGCGATCTACTGAGAACGCTTCAATTTTATAGTCGGAATCTCGAGAAAAGTAATAATGTGCGAGTTCAGCGGCATCTGTGGTTCCAAAAATAATTAGTTTTTTCATAAGGTCCCTTAATAAGTTATTCTGAATACAACGCATTCGCTTTAATTCAGAATACGTGGTCTTCAAGATGTTCTATCATTATTCATGTTTCAAAACCAGGCACATCAATTAAATTATTCATCAATTGTTGGCTTAGCTGACCTGACTACCAATTCTTTGTTACGCGGCTCGATAAGGTTTTTTTGATATATTTGCCGAACAATAGTATATGGGCGTTGTTTAATTTCAGAGAAAATTTTCGAAAGATAAATGCCAATAATACCAATGAACGAAATAATTAGGCCTCCTAACAGCCAAACTGATGCCATTATAGAGGTCCAACCGCTGAGTATGGTGTGAAAAACAAACCGATTGACAATGAGGAACACCGCATAAGCAGATGAAAATAATAAAATCAAAATACCAACATAAAAAATACTAATTAATGGTGTATTACTAAACGCAGTGATCGCATTTACAAACATGGATATTTTACGGCGTAGTGTGTAGGTAGTTTGACTTGTGCTTTTTTTATTTATAATTTGTGGTTGCTGGTTGAAACCCGTAATAGACCATAGACCAGCCATGAATATTTCACGTTCTTGATGAAGTAACAGTGCATTAACATAACGTCGAGTCATTAAACGCGCAACAACAATATTTGATGGGATTTTTATGCCGGTGAGTGCGCGAAATACTCTATAAAATAACTGTCCGGATATTCGCTCAAAAAAGCCACCCTTGCGTTTTTCTTGAATACCATAAACGACATCGCAAAGATCCAATTCCATTTTTTTAGAGAACAGATTGAGGAGCTCAGGATCTTCCTCAAGATCGCTGTCAATCAAAAAAACAAGCTCTCCATTTGCATGTGCGAGTCCAGTCATCATGGCTTTGTGATGTCCAAAATTACGAGACAGATCAATAAGAAGGATATGCGGATTTACTTTTGCTAATTCTAGGGCTACGTTAAAGCTATTATCAGGAGAACCGTCATTTACCAAGACCATTTCATAATCATCACCAACGAGCTGCTCAGCAGCCAAGGCAGCGCGCTCACAAAATTCTTTAATATGTTGTTCCGATTTATATAAAGTAGTGACAATAGATAATTTCATTTTTTCACATACCTCAAGTAATTCACAGAATCTTTGCCACAGTTAAATAAGAGGTCTAAAATAGAAACTTCATGGGTAAACTCACCCCACAGCTGGGGATATTCCGGGTAGCCTTTATAATCGAACCAGCTCAATTTAATGCCCTGATCAGCAAATAATTGCGCGTTGATATAATCAAAAGCGGCAGGTCCGGAAAGATATTCATTAGCGCCAGCTTGTAGACAAAGATCAACTAAGCGCTCTGTTTTACCATCAATTAAGGTGTAATCCCATGAGTTAGTTATTTTTGTTGTAATCCCAAGGTAATCACATATCGCTTCAATCAACTGCCGATTTAAAACAGAGAGGTGAGTATAATGCTTTTGATAAAACGGCTCGAGGAAAGATGATATTTCTTGGTATTTTGGCGCGCGACGGTAGTTGTATTCTAAAGTCTTCCAATGTTTTTTCTGCCACCCATCTTCTCGCAATTCAACATCACGAATACGTCTATTTATATTTTGGCCAACAGGTACACTAATCCAATCAACACCATTAGTTGTTTTAATTTTATTGCGATTTCGCCAATCATTTTTAGTAAATTGCATATCATCATATAAGATAAATTCATCGACTGATGCAATCATGTCAAAATAACCTTTCCATGGAATATAATTAGATTGAAGGATAGCGATTTTTTTCATGAACATTTACTCTTAGTTGCTTCACAGGTCATTTTACTTTTGAACTGAGAGTCTCATCAATAATCGCTGTATTAATTCGCTTCCGACTCATCTGATTAAAATAAAGCTCGCGGCACATTTTAGTCCGCAGGTAATATAATTTCAATAATAAATTTTTTAAAATAACTACGGGCTAAAAGCCTTTGTTGCCTGGGCGATCATCGTAAAATTATACAGGAGCAAGCTAATCAGTCCCAGAATAAATAATAATGCAAAAGGCCCTCGAAGACGCTGTTGGACTGGGGGGCTGATAACTAATGAAGCCGCAACAAAAAAGAGAGGTAATTCCAACATATAATCATACAAATAGGGATGTATTGAAACCGCTTGCGGCCAAAGTACAAGAGTTAACAAATAGGGGAAAAAAAGAAACAGATAAACAGCATAAAGCTCGACTTTTTCCTTCAACAAAATTTTACCGCCAATTAAAAAAGCAATAAATAAGAATATTAGTTCAGGAATCAGACTGCTCCACTCACGAGTAAATGATACGCACACAGGACGAACTAAAGCTTGGAGCATGTTTTTGTAATATCTTACATCACCATCTAAGCCTGAACGAAAAAGAAACGAACTCGAATCGCTTTTATAATGCAAAAGCTTTACCATAATAATTGGGTATAAATAAGACACCATGACAACAACACATGCAAACAATAATACAGAAATTACCGCGGAATAATGCTCTCTTTTATACTCCTCACGAAAAGCATAAAACATTAATGTAATAATCATCAATATTCCATATATTGGCACAAGGAGGCATAACCCCAATAAGCCAAACTTGAACCATGCAGAGGTGAAATCTTGTCGACTAACGTAAACGAATAGAAAAAGCGTACAATACATTATTAATGGGAAAACGTTATCCGTTCCACTATCTTGAGTGAGTTGAATCCAAAAACTCGGTATGGATAGCATTATTCCGAATACACAGAAAATTGAAAATTGGACTAAGGTTTTATTTAATGCCGATTTATTTGGATTATTGATAAGTGTAAATACATACACGGCAGCAAAAATAATGGAATAAAAAATTGAAACAACTCTCGTTGTTATTTCTAATGTTACTCCTAATAAAAATGCTAATATTTTTGCATAAGCATAAATTAATATCAAAAATGGGGGAGAATATCCTGCGTATGCAATTTGCTGATTATAATTCTCAACAGATTGAAATGACATTAAAAAATGAGATGAAAATGGCTTATGTTCCCAAATGTAATAAAAAGCTTGTGCTAATCTGTTGAATCGATTGGCAGAAACGCTGGTATAAACAACAGATTCCGCCCCAATTTTCCAGAGTAGTTGTAACCATAGAGCACAACTAGCAAACATAAAAAAATAAAACGCTATACTACGATACTCTGTTTTTTCATTGGCTACAGCATAATATTTATTCAGCCAAATTACTGAGAATATAAACCAGGAAACAATGACCTTTGTATAGAAATCAAATTTAAGAAATAAAATGGTTGGAGAAATGTTCCAAAAAACAGGCACTATAAAAAAAGGAGCAATAAAGTAAAGTGCATCAATCCTATTTCGGATCAGTATTTTAAATTCATGAGTATATCCAGAGCACCAACGCTTTTTATATGGATATAATAAGAGGCAAGATAAAAATAAAATAAAAATACCACTTAACAGAACAGAGGCTCGGTGCAAGAAGAAAAATAATGGCAATAAATTCAAGCAGAAAATTATGAAAACAGTTACCAAAGAAACAGGAACTCTGGTGGATTGTGATTTTATATCTTCCACTAAATTACTTTGATTTTGCACTAAATTAACCCCAAATTTATCTAATACTCTCGATTAAGGCTTATGCTTTAAGGCTTCATACTTTAGTGCAACGTTTCTTTAATGTAAAGATCAGCTTAGGAGGAGAGACATTCTCCTTTTGAAAAAAAATGATTCAGGTGAACCACAAGCACTTGAGTTAATGGGCCTTAATCTTTAGCTTCTTTGTAATCTCCATCGGCTAGCATGGAAAGATTCTATGCCTCACAATACATTTTAATTTAATAATTAAAATAATTGTTATTTAATGTATCACTTAGCCATATAGCTTAGTAATATCGTAACCATAATCAATGTTTTTATTAAATTAAAGCAAAAAGTAAGTAGAGTACAATATGTATAAAGCGATTATTCCGTTTCAATTCTCGAGAAACTTAACTCAATTCATACGCTTTGGCACGGTGGGTTTAATAACCAATATGATTGGTTACTCCATTTTTCTAGGGCTTACTTGGACTGGTATCAATCCTAAAATTGTTATCACCATACTATTTTTTTTCAATCTTACTTTTAGTTTTTTCAGTAACAAACGATGGGTGTTTGCGAATAAACAAAATCAACAATTGAATCGGATGACTATAGTACGATTCATTGCCACATACATTACCGGCTATTTAATTAATTTAGCATTACTCATAGAGGGCGTTGATCATTTAGGTTACTCTCCTCAAATAGTCCAATTAATAGCAATAGTCTTGATCGCCATTTACTTTTTCTTTGCATTAAAACTATTGGTTTTTAGACAAAATAATTTATCTGCGTTATAGGTGGAACCTCCCATTTGTTTCAAGAAAAAGATTTGTCCTTCCTCGAACTGTGTTTAAGAGATATGATCAGCTGAACAAAAATCATAATTAGTGTCAGTGTTTTTGTGTCACGATCAGATTTAATACATTAATTATTATAAAATAGTAAGCATTCAAACTAGGGACAATCAAGTAATGAGCGATACACTTTATATTCCGCCAATAGAACAATGGCTTAATGACATACGCTTATATGTGAGAGAAAAAGCACCAGAAATATTGTCTTTACTAGAGATCTATATTGGAGAGGCAAAATTTGGAAGGAATTTGATTCATAATGATTTGAACAATATAGGTAAAAATGCAAAGATACTTGAGGTTGGTGCCGGAAGTATGATACTTAGCTGCCAGTTAGTCAAAGAAGGTTATGACGTTACTGCTCTAGAACCTATGGGCTCTGGCTATTCTCATTTTAACCAAATGCAGGCATTAATATTAGATTTGGCTAACCATCAAAATTGCAGTCCCCAAATCTTGCACCTTCCAGTAGAGAAATTGAATGTACAAAATAATTTTGACTTTGCTTTCTCAATCAATGTAATGGAACACGTTGAAGATGTATCTCTTGCGCTCACTTTAATTAGCAATAGTCTGAAGGAAAAAGCGGTATACAGATTTACATGCCCCAATTATTTATTTCCCTATGAGCCTCATTTTAATATTCCCACTCTTTTTTCCAAATCAATAACAGAAAAGTTTTTTAAAAAATTAATATTTAACAAAATTAAAATACCCGATCCAGAAGGGACTTGGAACTCATTAAATTGGATTAATGTCCACCAAATCAAGAAAATAGTTCATAGCCTATCGCATTTTGACCTTACTTTTAATAAACACTATGTAGTTTCAATTTTCGAAAGAATTCTCCATGATTCCGAGTTTTGTAAACGCCGTTCTGGCTGGATGATTCATATAATTAAAGGAATTACCCATTTACGCTTGCATTATTTATTTGGATTCATACCAATTATCATGCAACCCACAATAGACTGCAAAATCACCCGATTAGAATAAGGACAAACAATTATGACGCAAATAACTAATGGCCTTCGTTCAATTTTATCCTCGCCTATAGTTTACTCCTTATTTCAGGGACTCATGGGCGCACATAAAGCGAGAACTCTATTTACGAAAAATTTCATTAGACCATTTTCTGGTATGAAAATTTTAGATATAGGATGCGGACCAGCGGAAATACTTAATTATATGAATGAAGTAGAATATTATGGGTTCGATGTATCTAACGAATATATAAAAAAAGCAAAATCTATATTCGGAGATCGAGGGAACTTCTATTGTAAAGAATTTGAATTAACTGATTTAGAGAATATACCTAAAGTCGATATTGTATTAGCGATAGGGCTTTTACATCACCTTGATGATGATATATTAATCAACATGCTTCACTTAGCTTTTTCTGCCTTAAAGCCAGGAGGAAGACTGATAACGCTTGACCCCTGTTTTGTTAAAAATCAAAACCCTATTGCAAAATTCTTAATAACGCAAGATCGCGGTAGAAATGTTCGCACAGAAAAGGGATATACAGAACTTGTGTCACAAGTATTTTCATCTTATAAAATTCAGATTAAGCACAAAAAATGGATACCATACACCCACTGTATTACAGAAAGCTTTAAAAACTGAGCCAAGAAGGGGTTATAGCCGTTGACTAATGCTCACTAAGCGTATTGCGCATGAGCATAGCACGGCGTTGAACTCTATTTGTCTATTTTTGACCACACTTCTCGATTAATATAATCAACGTAACTGGCCACAATGCGGACCATTTTTTTCGAAACACATCCACCCTCATAATCTGCAACAACTTTAAAAGTGCGCGGATTTTGATTATGTTGTGAGGTAACCATACGCACTGCATCCAGAACACTCGCTGATTTGAGTCCACACATAATCAAGGTCGCCTCATCCATACCTTCTGGGCGCTCATGCGTGTTACGAATGGTCACCGCCGGAAGATTAAGAAGAGAGGCTTCCTCTGTAATTGTGCCGCTGTCTGATAAAATACAAAATGCTTCCATTTGCAATTTAATATAATCGAGAAAGCCAAAAGGCTTTAAGAAGCGAATACGTGAATCCAATTGGGTGACATTAAGACTTTCTAATCTTTTTCTTGTTCTCGGATGTGTGGAAACAACAACTGGCATGTTATATGTTTGAGCTAGAGACTGTAATGTGTCTAATAAATCATGCAAGTTCTCAGGAATATCTACATTTTCTTCTCGATGATTACTGACTAAGAAATATTGCTGCGGCTGTAAGTCAAGTTGTGCCAAGATGTTTGATGATAAAATATTGGGCATGCAATGCTCGAGCACCTCGTGCATATGAGAACCTGTTTTAATGATTCTCTCTGCGGGGATGCCTTCATTAATTAAATAGCGACGCGCATGCTCTGACAACACGAGATTGATGTCACTCAAGTGATCAAGCACTTTGCGGTTTAATTCTTCTGGAACACGTTGATCAAAACAACGGTTACCTGCCTCCATATGAAATACAGGAATTTTACGACGCTTAGCCGGAATCACTGACAGACAGGAATTAGTATCCCCATAAAGAAGTAGCGCATCAGGTTTTTCTTTTTCCAATACTGCATCTGCTTTTTCAATAATACGCGCAATTGCTTGCGCAGCAGTATCTCCTACTGCCTCAAGAAAATAATCAGGCTTGCGAATTTCCAAATCATCAAAAAAAATTTGATTGAGTTCATAATCAAAATTCTGGCCGGTATGAACTAAAACATGATGTGTATGCTTATCAAACTCAGCAATGACACGCGACATCTTTATCAACTCAGGCCTAGTGCCCACTATAGTCATTACCTTAAGCATTTAGAATATCCTAATTTAAAAATGATAAAAGGCGTAAATTATCATAAAATGACGCATAACAACAGGAGCGCTTAAGAGAACATTGATTAACGCTTAGAATTAGGAATAAATGCTATCAGCATTCTCTGCCTCAAGTTACAACAGCAACCAAGCGTTTGGTAGCACAATAATTAAACATACTAATTGCGCCCGCAACAGCAAAAAGTATAGGAATGAAAAAGCTGAAATTGATCCCCGTAAATTCAATAATGAGGACAATTGCGGTAAGTGGCATTTTTTGTGCTGCAGCAAGAAACGCAGTTCCCCCAATAACGGCAAAAGCTGATATAGAAATACCCGGCAATAAATAACTCCAAAGAGTACCGAGAACAACCGCCAATAAAGCTCCATTTGCAAGTGAAGGAGTGAGTAATCCGCCCGCAGCGCCAGCTTGCACACTAGAACAGACAATTAACACTCTCAGGATCAATAAAACCGCAGCGATACTTAGGCCTAATATATTGCCATCAAATCCTAACTGTGCCGCCGAACGACCATTTCCCAAGATGGCAGGAAAATAAATAGATAATAAGCCGATGATGAAAAAATTGAACAGACAAAATACAATAATTCTCCAGTCGCGCGGCGCTCGATGTTGTGCTCTATTGGTAATTTCTTTAAACCAATAGGCTGCAAAACCAAAAATAGGTCCAGAGATAATCGCCCAAACGACAACTGAAGTATCTAATATTAAGGCCGGTATATGATATAACGATTGATTTCCAAGGCCTATCCAAGAGATGACCACAGCAATCGCAGCCGTAGTGATTGCAGGTATTACCGCAAACCAGCGGAAACTCCCAAGTAATACTTCGAGAGTAAATAAAGCACCACCAAACGGCACATTATAAACTGCAGCGAGTCCTGCCCCTGCGGCACTGGCCACTAATACCTGACTTTCTTTAGGATGTAATTTCAACTTATTAGTAAGCCAACAAGCAAAAGTGGCCGCTAATTCTCTCGGAGCAACCTCACGCCCCAGGGGAGAGCCCAAGGCAACTGTAACAATTTGCAGAAGTACGTGTGTGAGAGTAGTTTTTATTGGCATGTACGGTCTTGGGGATTTAATTGCACTGGCAATACTGACTAAGGGTCTGCCATAACGAAACACGACCCACCAGCCAAAACCTGCAATAAATCCACAAAGCAACAGCGCAACCAATCTTCTTGGTGCAGTTGAATCACTTACAACATATAAGAAACTCTTATTTCCAAGAATAGGAAATACGGTATGCTCATAAGCGAGATGTTGAATAAAATGCAATAATATGGCTAAAAACATTCCGCCAAAACCAGAAACAATCCCAATAATAATGGTGGCAAAAAAAAGACGATGCCAGCGGGATGTTAAATGTTTGGTCATGAATGACTCCTTAATTCATAACGGGATCTGATTCGAGGCTCTTGCATCACCAGCGCATTTTACTCTATTGTTTAATAGTTCCGGCAATTTGCAGCTGATGGGCAACGATGCGAGTCAAGTAATCAAACTCAATATTAACCTCTTGGCCCTGTTTTAAGACGCATAAGGTTGTACTCAGTAATGTATGTGGAATCAGCATTAATTTAATACCTTGATTCGCAACTGAATTAATCGTTAAGCTTACCCCTTCAACAGTAATACTACCTTTAGGAATTAAATACAACATTGCATTTGCATCAAATCCACCGAGTTCGACTTCGACAAATTCATTCAGGTGCGTTATTGAGCGAATGCGTGCAATTGTATCTACATGACCGCTTACATAATGTCCACCAAAACGTGTGGAGGCAAGCATTGCGCGTTCTAAATTGACTTCATCATCAGTATTTAATGTGCCCAAAGTAGTTCTATTTAAGGTTTCGGGAGAAACATCAAAATTCAATTTTGCATCTTCAGAAGGCAGTAAAGTTAAACATACGCCATTTACTGCAATGCTTTCGCCAACCTCCAACTCAGTAAAGGTAGATGCAATAACCAATCGATTTGCTTCAGCATGATGCGTATTGCTAATTACGGTACCTTTTCTTTCAATAATTCCGGTAAACATGAATTCCTCTTATTCCTGGCTCAAGTGTGTGCGTCTTTCTTGCATGGTTTCCACGCTATTAATCACCGTTTGTCGACAAATCTCGCGCATAACAGGAATTTCCTGCAAAGGCGTTCCTTTATAAATGCTATAAGCAATCAAGAAACTATCACGCCATATTTTTTCAGTGCGTTTTTCTTTCGCTTTCATCCATAAAGCAATCCATAAAAAATGAAATTGCCATTTATCGCGATGTATTTCCATTTCCTCAGAAAATACTGCATCCATTGCATCTTCCATGCGGCAGACTCTAATTCCATCCACAAAACTACTGTTGTGATTGACAATCTTATCAACTATAGGATTTTCTAAATACCAGGATTCAGTAAACGATTTATTTTTAAGCCAGGACTTTGAACGACGTAGAGACTCAGAAATCACTTCTTGAGTAAACGGTGTGATTTGGATACTCATTTGTTCGAAGAGATAATCTAAATCCAGTTTCACAGGGCGTAAACGGACTCCTAATAACTCTTGCATCTCTAAAAACTGGATGTTGGGAATCTCGCCTTTTTCTATCGACACGGCCAAGAAATGTTCCACCATCATTACGAAATAAGATAAATCGACCTCACGTAGCGTCACATTCTCATCAAAAGCCTTATGGTAATAATCTTTTACATCTTTTGCTGATAAAGTAGGCGTTATCCATGCATCTTTAATCCCTACATCATACTTCAGTAATAAGCCACATAATCTATTTTTTCTACGTTTACGAACATGTAAAAAAATACCTTGTGAGCCTGTACCATCCACTTCGGTGGCTCTAATTGTCGCGCTGGCCGGTTCAGGTTCAGGTGCAAATACGACCCCTTTTTTGCGTTGCGTTTTTATCCAGGAATTAAAAAGTGCATGATAATGTTCTGGATACCAGTACTTAATAGTCTGCAACCGTGAAAGAGACACAGAAGATAATGTTACGAAATCTATAATTTGGCCTAAGGTATTAATCGCAATGTCGCGAACCTCAGCTTTAGGGTGCAATAAAATGAGTAGGCCAATATCCGCCCCCTCTTCAATATTATATAAATCAACCATCAGGTCGATAAAAAAATCCGCCGGCATCGCATAGCTCTGCGCGAAAAAATTTTCAGCAATTTCGAAAACATTCAGATCAGACAACTCATGAATCAAATCACGAATCGCATCTAAATGGGATATCGGTTCGCCTTCATGAGTCGTTTCGTCTTCATCACTGGCGAGATCAAAATAGGCATTTTTCAACTCTTCAGTCAATTCAACATGTGATTCATAAAAGGAATTTAATACAGGAAGCCAAAAACTTAAAGTGTGTTTGCGTGAATCAATCATTTCCGCCAAATGATCCATCAATTGAATTAATGATCTTGCAGTAACTTTATTAGATTCGGCGGCTCCCTGTAGTTGTGCCACACAAATATCTAAAGCAAAAACACATGCGGAATAAACTGAAAGACCTTCATCCAGCTTTTCTTCCAAATTATTGATGATATCGACTAGTTTAAAGGCAAGTTCGGGCTCTTGAAAAAATAACGTATATAACTGGGGATCTGGCTCTGCATTTTGTTCAATGAGTGTAGCCATTTCCGTAAGTAGGTGCTGCAGTTCTGACGAATCATGAGTCATATTTTTTTAGGCACCTGTCTTGAGCGACCTTCTTCATCTATAGCAACAAAAACAAAAACGCCTTCAGTAACTTGATATGCTTCATTCTGCGTTGCAGGATGTGCCCATACTTCAACACTAAAGGTCATAGAGGTATTACCTTGCTTTATCAGAGTGACATAGCAGCTCACCAGATCACCCACATGAACTGGTTTTAAAAAACTCATGGAATGAATAGCCACTGTAGCGACACGGCCCAATGCCAATTTTTTCGCCAATATTCCTGCCGCTAAATCCATTTGTGACACAATCCATCCACCAAATATATCGCCATTGGCATTAGTATTTGCTGGCATTGCCAAAGTCTGGATAGCTAACTCTCCCTTTGGAGTATTGGTCATGATTCACCATCGTGTTTTTATGTTAGTCAGATGTAGCCCTGGATGCAACGTAGCAAAACCCGGGTTTTGCTACGTTGCATCCAGGCTACAATGCACCAAACCTTTAATTACGCTTTAATTTCGCTAACGCATCTGCCATTGCCGTATTAAATACAGTCTTTTTAACCGGCTCAACTTTTTTAGCCTCAGGCTTTTTCTTATGCTCAGGCTTCTTAACTTGAGGCTGTTTTTTCACTTCAGATGTTTTTGCAACTTTTTTAACCGGTTGGCTCGCTGGTTCGTCTTCCAATTTCATACTAAGACCAATACGTTTTCTTTCTTTGTCGACTTCAATGACCTTAACAGTCACAATATCACCAGCCTTTACGACGGTGCGTGGATCAGAAATAAACTTATTCGTCATCGCGGAAATATGTACTAGTCCATCCTGATGCACACCAACATCCACAAAAGCACCAAAGTTAGTTACATTACTGACGACCCCTTCAAGGATCATCCCTTCATGTAAATGTTCGATGTCTTCAACACCTTCCTTGAACTGTGCTGTTTTAAATTCAGGCCTGGGATCACGGCCAGGTTTTTCTAATTCGCGCAATACATCTCTTATAGTAGGCAAACCAAATTGCTCATCAATAAATTGTGCTGCATTGACACTGTGTAAAGCGTCTTTATTACCTATCAATTTCTTAATATCAATGTTCTTATCGGCAATAATTTTTTCTACTAAAGGATAGGCTTCTGGATGCACACAGGAGGCATCCAAAGGATTATCTCCGTGCATGATACGTAAAAAGCCTGCAGCTTGTTGGAATGCTTTTTCACCCATGCGGCTTACACTTTTTAATTCCATTCGGTTTTTAAATGCACCATGTTCATCCCGATAAAGTACTATATTTTTGGCTAAAGCTTCGTTAAGACCAGAAACATGAGACAACAGAGCCGCCGAAGCAGTATTTACATCGACACCAACCGCATTCACGCAATCCTCTACCACGCCATCCAAACAACGCGCCAAGCGAGTTTGATTCACATCATGTTGGTATTGGCCTACGCCAATAGACTTGGCTTCAATTTTAACTAATTCTGCGAGTGGATCTTGAAGGCGGCGTGCGATAGAAACAGCACCTCTCAAGGTAACGTCTAAATCAGGAAACTCCTGAGAAGCAATTTCTGACGCCGAATAAACCGATGCTCCTGCTTCACTCACAATAACTTTAGTCAGTTTTAAATCAGGGTACATTTTTATTAAATCAGACACCAAACGTTCGGTTTCACGAGAGCCTGTTCCGTTACCAATACTGAGCAAGTTAACTTGGTATTTTGCTGCCAATTTAGCCAAATCAGTAATTGCCTGATGCCATTCATTTTGTGGGGCAAATGGAAAAATAACGGTGTAATCCAGCAGTTTACCAGTTGCGTCGACTACAACCACTTTCACACCAGTTCGGATTCCAGGATCAAGACCTATCGTGATTTGTGGACCAGCGGGCGCCGCGAGTAACAAGTCCCGTAAATTTCTAGAAAATACTTTTATTGCTTCTTCATCAGCCATTTCACGTAAACGAGTGAGTAATTCCAGCTCTAACTTAGTAAATAATTTTACCTTCCAAGTAAGACGTATTGTTTCAAGCAGCCAACTGTCTGCTTTTCTTTGTTGGTCAACAATATTGAAATGTACTGCTAATTTATTTTCACCATATGTTGCTTCATGTTCAGGTAAAGTAAGGCTTACTTGTAACACACTTTCGCGACGGCCACGGAATAAAGCTAAAGCACGATGAGAAGGAATTTTTTTAATCGCTTCAGCATAATCAAAGTAATCTGAAAACTTGTTTACAGTTTCTTTTTTCTTAGAGCTGCCTATCGATTTAACAATACAATGCTGCCACAGATGTTCGCGCAGTTCATTAATTAAATCAGCGTCTTCAGCAAAATGCTCCATTAATATATGCCGCGCGCCTTCTAATGCTGCCTTTGCATCCTCGACACCTGCCTCGGGATTGATAAATTGAACCGCGTGTTCTTCGGGATCCAAATCAGGATTTGTCCAAAGAGCCTGGGCTAATGGATCTAAGCCGGCTTCTATAGCAATTTGTGCCTTAGTGCGACGCTTGGGTCTAAAAGGTAGATATAAATCTTCAAGACGCGTTTTAGTATCTGCAGCGAGAATACTCTTTTCAAGTTCAGGAGTTAATTTCTCTTGTTCTCGGATAGACTGCAACACAACAGCGCGACGCTCATCCAACTCACGTAGATAATGTACACGTTCATCAATAAAGCGTAATTGCACATCATCCAGCCCATCGGTGGCCTCCTTACGATAACGTGCAATAAAAGGAACTGTTGCCCCTTCATTGAGCAGACGAATGGACGCTTCTACCTGCGCTGGTTTAACTTTAAGCTCTTGCGCAATAATCGCAGCTAATCCCAACATCTCTTGAGTCATTTACATCCCCGTAAAACATAAATATAGAACAATTTAATTACCACAACCTAAACCTTTTAAAATTAGGCTGGGTAAGTCGTTTAAAAAACCGCCACATTATTACTCAACAGTCACCGACTTGGCAAGATTACGCGGCTGATCAACGTCAGTACCTTTAGCCACAGCAACATGATAAGCCAACAGCTGCAAAGGAATCGTATAAACTATTGGCGCAACCCATAAACCACAGTAAGGCACCTTAATTAGACGTGTGCCATTTGCTTGCCAGTTTTGAGTGTTATCAACAAAAACAAACAGCTGACCACCGCGCGCACTCACTTCGTGTAAATTAGATTTTAATTTATCCAAAAGTTCATCATTAGGCGCAACAGCAATAACAGGCATGTTTTCATCAACTAAAGCCAAAGGCCCGTGTTTCAATTCTCCGGAAGGGTATGCCTCCGCGTGAATATAAGAAATTTCTTTTAATTTTAAAGCACCTTCAAGAGCAACTGGGTACTGAACGCCACGCCCTAAAAATAAAGCATGTGCTTTATTAACAAATAAAGAAGCGAGATCTTCGATTTCCTCATTCATTTTTAATACACGCTCACAGCATGCAGGCAACTCTTGCAATTGTTGTAAGACTTCATTAGCACGATTATCGTGGGAAAGTGCTGCCGCTAACATCAAAAAAGCAGCCAATTGGGTGGTAAATGCTTTAGTAGAAGCCACACCAATCTCGACTCCTGCGCGCGTTAAGAAAACACAATCCGCCTCTCTGACTAAAGTGCTTGTTGCAACATTACAAATAGCTAAAGTGGCGACATAACCCATACCCTTCGCTTTTTGCAAAGCAGCTAGTGTATCTGCTGTTTCTCCTGATTGGGAAACTGTAATAAATAAAGTATCTTTGGGTACAACAACGTCGCGATATCGATATTCACTCGCGATTTCAACTTGTGTGGGCAATCCAGTAAGAGACTCTAACCAATATTTGGCAATCATGCCGGCATGATAACTGGTACCGCAGGCAACAATATGAATTTGTTTTACGGTTGGAAATATATGGGAAGCGCGTTCACCAAAACTGGATTTAAGCACCTCAAGGCTATTTACTCGCCCTTCTAAAGTATCCGTCAGCACCTTAGATTGCTCAAAGATTTCCTTGAGCATAAAATGCCGGTAAGGTCCTTTGCTTACAGTTTCAGCATCGCTGGTTAAAGGATGCAAAGGACGCTCAACAACCGATTTAGATGCATCATAGATTGCCACATTTTTTGAAGTAATAAAGGCACTATCACCTTCTTCTAAATAGATCACTGACTGTGCAAAAGACTTTAATGCCAATCCATCAGAAGCGATAAAATTCTCACCGATACCTAAACCAACAACCAAAGGACTACCTTTACGAACTGCAACAAGCTCCATTGGTTTTTGTTGATGAATAACGCCTAAAGCAAACGCACCATCCATTTCTGCAGCTGCGGTTTGTACTGATTCAAGCAAATTTTCACTTTGTTGATAGTAGTAATGAATTAAATGTGCAGCGACTTCTGTATCGGTTTCAGAAGTAAACTGATATCCCTTCATCATTAATTCATGACGTAACGTGTCATGATTTTCAATAATACCATTATGTACTATGGCAATTTCCCCATGAGACAAATGAGGATGTGCATTTTGCTCAGAAGGCTTACCATGTGTGGCCCATCGTGTGTGGGCAATCCCTGTAGAACCTGCAATAGCTGTTTCTTGCATCGCATTCGCTAAATTTTGTACCTTGCCCTGAATTCGTACGCGCTTTAAATGCTCTTGATTATCGATGACTGCAATCCCGGCAGAATCATAACCTCTATATTCCAAACGACGTAATCCTTCCAGTAAAATTTTACTGATATCCCTTTCAGATACAGCTCCAATAATCCCACACATAAACCTGCTCCTCGTTTCAAAAACCGCATATGAACGATATATCAATAAAAAAAGGGCAATTATGCCATAAACATTTATAAATCACTAACATGATTCGTAACGATTTAGAAAGGACGATGCCACAAATTATTCTCTAAAATTAAACGAAGAACACCGCGATTTTAGATGCTCTAAAAAGAAAACCCGGGTTAGGGCCATGCCTTCACCCAGGCTCCGAAAAACCTAAACAGGTTTTAACGCTTTAACACACGTTTACTCTATAGGATTTTCACACGTTACTTCATATCCATGGTATTTCATTGTCTTGCAAATCTCAAAAGCAAGTAGCCCATGCGCACGGGTGCTTGGATGAATTTCATCCCAGAATAAATAACTATCAGGTGTATCGCATACATGATAATTTTTATCTCCTGACGCAAAACTCGCATCCCGATATTGAAGTACTTGTGCGTAACGTAATACATAGTTATTCGCAAAAGGTGAACTACGGAATGCATCATACATAGGGAACTTCACGTCAATACATGCCTCAGTCGTATTAGTAAATCCATAGTTTTCTGGATTTTTTAAGGCCCGGGACAAATAATCATGCATATCGACGTAAAGAAAATCGGACTCAGGATAAATCTTCGCCCATTCTTTCATGCGATTTTGCAAACGCTCATTGTGTACATCCACCGCATTATTTAAAACTTCCCTATCTGTGGTTTGCACGACCCGAGGAGTATCGCCTATATGTGGCAGTCCCATGATCACAAAACGACGCGCACCTGCTTTCATTAATTTCATGACAGCAGAACCGGTGCCGGAAAGGACATTATCCACATAGGTACTCATTACTTCAGTGTTGTAATTATCTTCAAAGAACAAGACATTAATATAATCATTATTTCCTGTGAAAATGAAAAATACCGTTTCATCACTTAAAACAGGGTGCTCTAGCAAATAAGCTTGGACGGTCAAGCCAAGGCTTGGTGGCACCAATTTACCTACAATAAGATTTTTGATTGTTCCTAATGGATGCCGAATCAAATTCCATACGGTAAGTTGATAATCATATGTTGCTGCCCAGCTTCCACCAAAAGCACGGTTCAAATAAACTTCTTCATCTTCAGGAGAAATAGATAGCATTTTTGCTAAATACTCATTCCATACCTGACCATTAGAGAAACGAGCATTCCAGTATGGTTTTCCGGGTAGGACAGGCACCAACTTAACTTTGCTGACCAAATTGGCAATATAGGGTGCCAATTGATTATCAAAAAAATCGGTTACTATCGCGATGCCCGAATCCAAAACCATTTGTGGTACATAATATTCATCAGCAAACTCAACCATTTTATTGAGTACAAAAACTTTAAAAGGCGCAACTAAAAAAGCAGGATCCTCTTCCTGACGTAAGCTTTTGAGTAAATGAGTGGTATTCCCTGTATCTGATAAACTGTCGCCAAAAACAACCATAGTTTTTATGGGCGTAGCGGCAAAACTCATGAACGGGATAAAGAAACAAAGGATAAAGAACCAACGCAACTTCCGCATGTAATGTGCCATATTATCTCCTTATAAAGCCGGCAGAATGAAAAACACCGATAGCTTTGGTACCTACCTAAGAAACTTCAAAATGCTATTTTTAGTCATTACTTTCCCGCTCTGGACGCTTTTAAAACTCGCCATTAAACTAGGCTATTACTCATCTTTAAAGCTTCTGGAGTGAACAATTTAAGTTGTTTAAAACTTAGCATTTTGAAGTTCCTTAGGTATATAACAGTATGATCGCTGGTTAGTTTTTGTCAACGCATTTAGCTAATTTTGCTTCAAATTTAAACGTCTTAATAAGATGCATTTAATTCATGCCTATTGATTAAATTCTGTGTAAATGGTAATTTTTGTCGATTATTTTGGGTTATTTTTCAGGTAGTATGATGAACGAGATAGTGATTGCTTCATTTTATAAATTTGTTCTTTTAGAAGATTTTGAAACGATGCGTGAGCCTTTGCTGGCGAAAATGCATGAAATCAAAATCAAGGGAACGATTATATTGGCCTCTGAAGGAATCAATGGAAGTTTTGCCGGCACACGTGAGCAGATGAACCTATTCTACCAATTCATTCGCCAAGATGAGCGTTTGGCCGATTTAAGGTTTAAAGAAACTTTTGATAAAGAGAATCCCTTTGAAAAATCTAAGGTCAAACTACGCAAAGAAATCGTAACCATGGGCATAAATAACATTGACCCACTGAAAACCGTAGGGACTTATCTGAGCCCTGAAGAGTGGAACGAATTAATTCAAGATCCGGATGTGGTGTTAATTGATACCCGTAATGACTATGAATTTGAATTGGGTACATTCAAAAATGCCATTAACCCCACTACAGAAAATTTTCGTGATTTTCCACAATATGTGCGTGAACAGTTAAACGATAAAAAAGATAAAAAAATCGCCATGTTTTGCACAGGTGGGATACGCTGCGAAAAATCCACTGCTTATTTAAAAGAGTTGGGTTTTGAAAATGTCTATCATTTGCATGACGGTATTCTCAATTACATTGAAAAAATGCCCAAAGAAGAATCGCTCTGGGAAGGACAGTGTTTTGTTTTTGATAATCGCGTCGCAGTTGATGATCAATTAAATCGCGTCTATCCTCAATTACCACTGGATTACAAACACGATCGCGTCAAAGAATAAATATGACTAACAAAAAACAATCCGATTCAACCATCGTGTTGAATCGCAAAGCAGGTTTTAACTATTTTATTGAAGATCAGTACGAAGCAGGTCTCGTACTCGAAGGCTGGGAAGTCAAAAGCTTGCGCGCAGGAAAAATAAATTTATCTGATGCGCATATTATTATCAAAAACAGTGAAGCCTTTTTACTTGGTGCGCAAATTCAACCGCTCATAACCGCCTCGACACATTCTATCCCCGACCCGATACGTACACGTAAGCTATTGTTAAATAAAAAAGAATTGAATCATCTCATCGGCAGTGTTGAACGCCAAGGCTATACTATAGTGCCCCTTTCTTTATACTGGAAAAAAAATAACATAAAGATAAAAATAGCGCTGGCTAAAGGTAAAAAAGAACATGATAAACGAGGCACCATTAAAGATCGCGAGTGGGAAAGAGACCGTTCGCGAATAATGAAAAAAACAGGGAGAGATTAATGAATATTGGTGAATCCATACCCGATTTTGCTTTTGCAGCAACGAGTGGACTCAATGCACATCTGAGTGATTATCAAGGTCAGTATGTCGTTCTCTATTTTTATCCTAAAGATGCCACACCAGGCTGTACTACTGAAGGCCAGGATTTCCGTGATGCATATCCTCAATTTCAAAAATTAAATACCCAAGTCTTTGGCATCTCTCGTGACAGCATGAAATCACATGAGAATTTTAAAGCAAAACAAAACTTTCCCTTCGAGCTCATTAGTGATCACGACGAACAGTTATGCCAATTGTTTGATGTGATAAAAATGAAGTCCATGTACGGCAAACAAGTACGTGGCATTGAGCGCAGTACGTTTCTCATTGATCCCCAAGGCAAATTAAGCAAAGAATGGCGTAAAGTAAGTGTCAAAGGCCATGTAGACGAAGTACTCAGTGCTTTAAAATAAAATTCTTGACTGGGTCTCATCCCCTAAGCAGAATGAATGAAGGAAGCAATCAAATAATTGTAGCCTGGGTGAAGGCGTAGCCCTAACCCGGGAAATTTCTCACCACTGACCCCAGGTTACGGCTTTGCCTTCGCCCAGGCTACACGTTTTAATCACAAGGTGAATTTATGGATAATAGCAATACCAAGCTGTTTGTACTTGATACCAATATTTTAATGCATGATCCTACAGCGCTCTATCATTTTGAAGAACATGATATCTATGTGCCCATGGTTGTTCTGGAAGAGTTAGACAATCATAAAATGGGTACCTCGGAAGTAGCGCGTAACGTACGCCAAACCAACCGCATGATGGTAGAACTCATGAGTAATTCTACCCATGAGCAAATTGTATCTGGATTAGCGATACCTAATTATTTGCACTCCGATAAGAAAAAGTGCAGCGGCAAGCTATTTTTTCAAACCGATGAATTTGACCAAGCTGTCCCCTCAACGCTCCCAGGGCATAAAGTAGATAATACAATTCTGGCTACCGCTTTAGGCTTACAAAAAAAATACGCCGGGAAAAAGCAGGTCATTATTGTATCCAAAGACATTAACTTACGTATCAAAGCGGGAATTTTGGGAATTCTTGCAGAAGATTATTACAGCGATCAGGTCCTTGATGACGTCAATCTGTTGCATAGAGGCTTACACATTCTAGATAATAATTTCTGGGATACCCACGCCAAAGACATGGGATCATGGCAGGAAAGCGGCAAAACTTTTTATAAAGTAGCTGGCCCGCTAATCCATCAGTGGAACCCCAATGATTGCATCAGCACCGAAGATGATCAGTTCCAAGCCATAGTAAAAAAATTGGAAAGTGATCATGCGGTAATTCAGCTCGTGCGTGATTATACAAAACATTCTGTATGGGGAATCCATGCGAAAAATCGGGAGCAAAACTTTTCCCTAAACTTGCTGATGGATCCCGATATCGATTTTGTTAGCTTACAAGGTCCTGCGGGAACAGGAAAAACACTACTCACTATTGCTGCAGGTCTTACCCAAGTCTTAGATCAAAACCGTTATTCAGAGATTTTAATGACGCGGGTGACAATTCCTGTAGGCGAAGATATTGGTTTTCTTCCTGGCACCGAAGAAGAAAAAATGACTCCGTGGATGGGCGCGCTAATGGATAACCTAGAGGTGCTCCACAGCTCACAAGTGGGTGGTACTTTCGGACGTGGCGCAACCCAAGATTTATTACAGAACAAAATTAAAATTCGTTCTTTGAATTTCATGCGTGGTCGTACCTTTTTAAATCGCTACATTATCATTGATGAAGCGCAAAATTTAACGCCCAAACAAATAAAGACTTTAGTTACACGTGCAGGCCCTGGATCTAAAATTATTTGTCTTGGGGATATCAAACAAATAGATACCCCTTATTTGAGTGAAACGACGTCGGGTTTAACTTTTGCAGTAGATCGTTTTAAACACTGGGAGCATAGTGCCCACATGAGCTTAACCCGTGGGGAGCGTTCAAGACTTGCATTTTATGCTGCGGAACATTTATAGTAGGGTCCGTTTAAATTTCGCTAGCTTGAGCCAAAATGGCTTGATTTTTGAGCACCGAAGCGCAGCATACATGAAGTATGTGAGCATCGGAGCACAAAAAATCGAGACAGTTTGGCCAGGATAGTAGAAATGTACTTTAAGGATTTACCATGACCGATCATGCCATCACCTTTGATGACGTTCTGCTTGTTCCTTCATACAACCACCACGAATCAAGACGCGTGGTGGAAACCACCAGTACTGACCGACTGGGTAAATTAACTCTAGAACTCCCTGTAATTAGTTCCAACATGGACACCATTACTGAAAGTACTATGGCAAACTTCATGGGTTCCAAAGGTGCTATGGGTGCTTTACACCGCTTTATGAGCATCGAAGAAAACGTTGAAGAATTTAAAAAGTGCCAAACTAAAGTTTTTGTTTCCGTAGGTTGCAGTGTTGCCGATTTAGAAAGGGCAGAAGCATTACGTGATGCAGGCGCTGACTATTTCTGCGTGGATGTGGCCCATGCGCATGCCAAATATGTGGGGAAAACGCTAAAGAGTTTACGCCAAATCCTTGCTGACCGCTGTATTATGGCTGGAAATGTTGCCACCTATGCAGGCGCGGATTATCTTGCCTCATGTGGTGCGGACATCATTAAAGCGGGTATTGGCGGAGGTTCCGTGTGCAGTACGCGCATCAAAACCGGTTTTGGTGTCCCCATGCTAACCTGCATTCAAGACTGTTCACGTTCGGATCGCTCTATCGTTGCTGATGGTGGAATTAAAACCTCCGGAGATATCGTCAAAGCATTAGCCTTTGGCGCTGACTTTGTCATGATAGGCGGTATGCTCGCAGGAACTGCCCCAACACCTGGCGAAATCATTCAAAAGCAAGATGGAACTAAAGTAAAGCGTTACCGTGGCATGGCATCCAAGGAAGCCCAGGAAAACTTCTTAGGACAAATGCATGAATGGAAAACGGCTGAGGGCGTCGCAACGGAAGTACCCTTCAAAGAAAACCCTGACGCAATTATTGCAGATATCGTAGGTGGTTTACGATCTGGTCTGACCTATGCTGGCGCGGACACCATTAGCGAACTGCAACGCAAGTTAAATTACGTGGTGGTCACCCAAGCCGGTCGTATTGAAAGCTTACCGCATAAATTATTGACTGGAAATTAAAAAGAACTCACTCATCCATTGTCGCCTGGGTAAAGGGATAAGGCCTTAACCCAGGTTTTCGAGTGCTCCCAGAAATTACGGAGTTCCCACAGTAGGGGTATCGGGAGCTGGAGTATCAGGAGCAGGAGCTGGTTGTTTTTGTTGAGGTGCAACCTCATCAAAACTACTATCATCCACAGACCCGAGAGATTGTTCCGCTTCACCAGTTTTACTGCTACTTAGAGCAGTCATTTCAATGGCTCCACCTAGGGTATCATCATCATTAAATGGAAGCTCAGAATTCCATTCGGTATTCCATTCTTCGACGTTTTCTTCTTCATCATTTTCTGCTTCAACTACTTCCTCATCTTCATCATTTTCTGCTTCAACTACTTCCTCATCTTCATCATTTTCTGCTTCAACTACTGCCTTATCTTCCTCTTCTTTTTTGGGCGAAAAATCAAGTTTTTTTACTTTATCTATAAGTTTCTCTAGAGCATCAGCTATTTTATCGCCCAATTTGTCAGGAGCAGAAGTTATCGCATCGGTAACTGCACCCACCGTGTTTGCAACTTTAGTAAGCGCCTGCCCTACTGTCGTTTGCTTGAAAGCGTTTACTTTATCGTCTATTTTATCTGAAATTGCGTCTTTTAGCTCACCTGCTTTTTCGTTTACCGCATCCTTCAAGCCACTCAGCGCTTTTCCTACCCTAGTTTCTGCAAATTTATCACCAAGTTTCTCTACGCCCTTTTTCAAAGCATCGTTTATGGAACCATTAATGTCCGCAACCATCTTCCCCATATCTTCAAGCATCTCTTGGCTAGCGCTTTTCTCCTTGCCCTTACCCTCGTCTTTTTTAGCGTCCGTTTTTTTAGGTGGAGATGCATCGTCCTGCTTGGCTTTGCCGTCGTCTTTCTTGCTTGGTTTTGGACCATTAGAAACATCCGGAGTTATCACCTGCGGTTGTGGAGGAGTAGGTGTACCACTAGTAGGACCTGGAGTCTGTGTATCTGTTTTTGGCTTCTTAGGTTCAGTTTTGTCTGTACTCATTTATCTTAACCTCTATAGTATCTGCCCCTATTATATTAAAGATAGCACATTAAAAGAAACGTTGCCCTGAAATAAATAGCGCGAATTTAATATTTTCAGATACACTAAATAGTATCAGGATTTGCTTTTTGTGAATTATATTAACCCATAATTTACACTAATTTTGCAAAAAAATGGCAACATAAAATGGAATAATACATCATGATGAAGCAAGATGATTTTCGGTATATGCGACGAGGCAAACAACTGCTTGATTTAAACAAGGATGATTTAGCTTTGCTCGAACCAATTTATCGACGGGGTCCCAAAAAAGATCGTGCCCTGCTGCTGATACATGGGTTTACTTCCTCCCCAGCAGTTTATCGTTATCTGATTCCTCAATTAAATCATTATGATGCATTAGTTTGTCCTGTATTACCGGGGCATGCTGAAAGCATCTCTGCTTTTGCACAAGTCAAGGCTGAGGATTGGTTCAATTGTGTCATGCAAGAATGCGAGACATTATTTAAAGAATATCAAAAAGTAGATGTTCTAGGCTTATCGCTTGGTGGACTTTTAGCTTGTAAGTTGAGTGCCAAATTTACATTCAATCACATGTTTCTTTTAGCGCCAGCCTTAAAACTACACATGAATATTCATAAGAACCTAATGATTCTTAATCTACTAAAAAAACTTGGATTTTGTGAGATCCGTGGACAGGCAGGTAACCTAATAACCAATGAACATGCGGAAATATCATACAGAAAATTTCCAATTCCTACGCTGATTGAGGTGTTTCACTTTATTCGCGAACACCATTGGATCGCACCAAACTGTCCAGTTGATCTCTTTTTAGGCACTTATGATCGTGTTGTTGCTTCCAAAGAAGTAGAAAGGATGTTTTCCTCTTTACCTAACACCACCATACACTGGCTTACTAACTCGGCACATGTTTTACCATTGGAGAGTGACCTAGAGCAGATTACCCAATGCATTAATCGACATATGCCTCATAACTCGAAGGAGCAGCCCTCACTTCTGTTAATGGAGAAGGAACTAAGAGTAAACGAAATTTAATCCACTCTGATGAGCGCCATCTCCCCTTCAAGGGAGAAGGGGGACGCATTTGTTCGACTTATGGAAAACAAAAAATCCCCTCTCCCGCCATCGGGAGAGAGGTGAGGGAAAACCAAACTCGCTACTTTTTAAGGGAATTGTTTATTGTAACGCGTAAAATCTTTCAACTCGGCTTGATTCCACTCACGCATATCTAATACCGATCCATCAAAAGCCATAAAGTCCGCACGCGTAGTGGGAAGGTTATAATAATAAATGTCACTTGCATCCGTAGCCAAATTACTCTGATGTTTTGCCACTGAAATTTCTGCAATAGAGTGACCGTGTGTTCTTACAAAACTGCGTTGTGCACGTAAATAGCGTCCTTTAAAGTGCGCATTTCCCCAAAGCTCAACATCGAGCCTATTGACTGCACCAGCTAATTGAATCGTTGATTTCTGCTTTGCGCGCACCGTTAAATTATCCGTTCTGACCCAATACAAACTGAGCCAAGCATTTCCATGCATCGACAAATTGGCTAAATTGGCAACTCCTTCGAGCTGAACTTTTGGATTTCCTTGCAGATGTACCTGTAAGTTTGGGCTAGAAATACCCCCAATTTGGACAAGACCTTTACCTTTAATATCCAGCACACGTAAGCCAATAGAGCCGCCTAATTTGACGGTCCCGGTATTGACCAAATAGGCATCCAATGCACTGGTACGTATCTGACTTCCGGTAATTAGAGGAGTACCTGATGCCATTATGCGGTTAAGAAACTGGCCGCGAACATCAGCATATACTGGGCCATGTGATGGATATCCTGTCAAATACAGTATGTTTCCTTTGACCTCTGCCTTGACCGCAACTAAATCGCGGGCGTCACCAGATAAAATCACCTGTGGCTGTTTATACCCCGTATGCAAACTCACATACAGAGGGCCTTGGAAGACAACCTGATTAAACGGAGTAACTGATCTGACTTGTTTCGTCTTTACAGCTGGCGGCAAAGGAGACATCGTTTTTTTTCTGGGCCCATGATGCGCACAAGCAGCTAATAAAAAGACAATTAGAATCAATAAGTAACACCGCTTTAGCATAAAGTTCATTCCTGGTTCAATAATTCCTCTACATTAGAGGAAGTTCTGGCAATGTGCAAGGTGTAGCCTAGGTGAAGCAAAGCGGAACCCGGGTTTTCCAATAGAGAATCGTACCTCACCTCACTCAGAGCCATCTAAAACCAAGATCCTTTATTAAAATTGGAAAGCATTACATTAGCAGGACAGGTATCATTCACTGGTGAATTCGGTGCACTATCGATTAACGTCTCTAAAGATTCATCAAAAGGAATTAATGCCGGCAATTCAATGTAAATATCAACCAAGATACCGTTTCGACACCCCAGATAAACTTTACCGGAGTTCTTTTTCCCAAAAGCTTGCACCACCATCTCCCGCAATGCGGTTAAAGGTAATTTTTGTCCTTGATGCTGGGTCAGATACTGTCCTAAAACAGAATGGTCGACCGCATCAGTCAAACGCATGGCCAAAGAAAAATACTCATCTGCAGATAGTACCTGACAACTGCCATGCTTATTCCATTCATGGCGCTCCAAACAACTCCCATAATTATAGCTGGGCATGATTTTTTTCAAGTGTTCGGATACTTGTGGTGACAAATTTAGTGGGGGATAAGCACAATGCTTGAATTTTTGTTCTACGCCACAGTATCCATAACTTTGACCACAGGCATTCTGGTTAGGCCATAAACCATGTAAGGTAAGATGTTTTGCTTGGTACGAATTTGGGGGTAAGTTCATGCATTCTGGCTTGCCAGCTTCATAGCCGTAAGTTTGGCAAAAACCAGGCTGCGAACTAAGCGCAAGAACATAAGAATCAGACATGCCCGCATGCGTATCGCAAGCATCACCGAATCCAACAGAAGCAACAACGTTGACAGAAAAAACAAGCAACAACAGAGCAGTGAGCTGTTTCATTAAGGCCTCCAACCAAGGCTTCTTTCAAACATTATACATAAGCAGAAAATGAAATCCAGCTTTTTATTTTTATATAATATATTGAATATTAATGAAAATTTTTTGATTAAAGTGTTTATTCTGAACACCAAAGTGACATGGTTAGTATCCGTAGCCTGGGTTTCGCTACGCCGCACCCGGGCTACATCTTAATCATTTGCAAGGATGGTGTCCCCTGGAAGATTCGCTAGATCATCAAGTTCTTCTCGTCGTTCTTTTTCAGCTCCTGCAGAGAAAAGACGAGGGCGCTCAGGTTTCTTAGGCTTCATAATTTCACCACAAAAGGTCTTATATTCTTGCTCATCAAATTCCAATTCCTTTTTTTCCTCAGGTTTAAACCTAGCGTCCACTAAAAATTGGGTTGCAATTGCCAGTGCCGCCGCTGCAATAAGCATAGGGATACCAATACCCAAAGGTACGACCGCTAAACTGGCGAACACCACGGCAGGAATAAGAAGTTGAATCAAAGTACTACGGATTAAATTGACTGATTGATAAATCATCATCTGTTTTTGATATTCAGTTTCTGCTAGGCATTGCTTAATTTCAAGGTAAAGAAATTTTTTTTCGTTGCTGTCCAGAGAGTTATCGCCTTTTAATCTATCGCTTCTTATCAATTGAACTAAGCACTTAATCTTAAAGTCGGCATCTTGCTGTGACTCTTGTTTTGTCTTATGAGTTTTATAGAGTTCAATACCACCTTTGACTATATTATTAATCACAGTAAATGCAAAGCACAATACCGCACCCGCAATAGCCATTGAAGCTAAAACTGGAGCTGATATAGGCAGGAATGGCATGGTTAAGACCAAAAACGCGCCCATCAAAGCAGTCGCGTACACAATACCCCAAATTAAGGATACTTTTTGCAGCTGCCACTCTCTTTTACACTTTTTCTGCTCTTGTTTTAACGTATGGATTTGCATCTCGATTTGGCGTATTGTTTTTAGCTCTTCCTCTTCAAGTTGTCCATTTTTATTACGCAAGGCATGAAGTTGCCGCTCTAATCTTGCTAAATCTTCCTCATATTGCAGCATGGCTTTATCATATTTTGTTTTTTGCTCAGCCAAATCCCAGATCGATATAGCAATATCAAAAATTAACAATGCAAGGGTAACCGCATCTCCCGCAGCACCCAATGTGCCTCCTCCAGTAAGCCAGAAAAAACACACTAAATTCGCTGTTCCCCAAATTGAATCATTCAATAAAGTAAATTTTCTTTTTGACCACTCGGTTTGGAAGCGCTCCTGCCAAGGAGTTTTTGCCTCTTCGTCACTCATCTGCTCTTCATCATATCGAATAGTATGTTTGAGTAACAAAAATAAATTCATGAAAAAACGCGCGTAATATAAAATCCAGCTCAAATTCCCGGTGTAAGGATCCGGCATTTTAATCGCTTTATCGGCTTGATCTCCGAAAAAACGAGAGTCTTCAGCAACTAAGCCAATCAAGGTTTTTATAAAACTTGACCCCCAGACCCAATATAATCTCTTATCATTCAGGGAATCCATGTACCCTCTAATGGTCTTAGTGGTTCCCCCTGATAGGTCAACAATGTCTTTAGCTAACAAGCGAGCAACAGGAATACCCATATATTTTATAGGTTGTGCATCAGAAATCTCCGCTAGCTCAGGAGATTCTTGAACGCGTCGTTGATATTCGGGGTCGAGCTCTTTAAGTAAAAGTGAACACTTCGCAATCTGTTGGTTATATTTCTTATCGTTTTCTGTTTTTTGATAGTCTTTTTCATGTTGTTGTTGCGCGGCCAAAAGCAACAGCGTAATTCTTAAGTCATATATTAGCTGTTCTTTTTGTTTATCACTCATGTATCGACACAGGACAACATCAGCTTTATCCAATTTTCCTAAATAAAATTCTAAGGAAGGAAGAAAGTCATCACTACGATGTTCTGCAAACGCGCGACCGGTTAAAGACCCAATATAATCCAGTTCCCTTCCTTTCGCTCGTTTATAGGTGTTGGCTTCAGAGGATGCTTGTTTTAACCGATTATAGTACGTTTGATGACGAAGATATTGAATGTACTTAGGAGATTTAAAGTATTCATCGTACTCTTCCTCTGCCGTGATTTCTGGTTCTATGGGTTCTTGCAGAAGTTGAATACTTTCTTTTTGTATATCTACATAATAAAGATTATCGTTCTGAAAAATGACGGCGTCATTATTGTCATGGAGCACACTTTTGAGGTTGGCAAAATCAACATTATCCTCATCTGCAAGATTAATCTCTTCAGAGTCTATATTGATAAGACCACATTGGGTTCGACTGTACTCAAGTAGCTTTTCGAAACTCAAATCAGCGATGTTTCTTTGTTCTTTTAATGCATCTCTAAGGAAAGATTGCAGAATTGCGCTACTTGTTGCCATAACAGTCACCTCTGTGCCCATAAATCTCGACGACTAATTCATTTTATCACAGAAAAAAATTAATGTGTTCTTTTTTATAACATAGCACTAATTTTAAAAACAAGATGTACAGACATTGATTTACACTATTGAAACCAAAATTTTCATAAAATAATAAATTATTGATTGAAAATTCATCATTTTAGTTGAATTTATAGCCTGAGTGCAGCGCAGCCAATCCCCGGGAATGCAATAGTAACGATCCCCGGGTTCCGAGACTACAATATTTTAGAAAAAGCTATGTCGCTGAAGAGAGATCACGCGCGTAAATATCATCGAAACGCTTAATGTCATCCTCTCCCAAATAAGCACCACTTTGCACCTCAATGACATACAGTGGCTCATTCCCCGGATTACTTAAGCGGTGGAGCGTATTTTGCGCAATATAAGTTGATTGATTTACCGATAGGAAAATGGTTTGCTGGTCATTGATTACTTCGGCTTTTCCAGAAACAACAACCCAATGTTCCGCACGATGTTGATGCATTTGTAAAGATAAACGGGCTCCAGGTTTGACCATCAGACGTTTCACTTTGAATGAAGCGCCCTCGGCGAGAACCTCATAATATCCCCAAGGGCGAGATACGCGTTGGTGATCCTGTGTGAGTTGGTGGTGATCTTTACTTAAAGAGCTCACCAAATCCTTAACCTGCTGTGAATATTGCTTGTCAGCAACTAAAACTGCATCTTGTGTTGCCACAATAATTTGATCTTGTACACCAATGGCGGTGACCAAAATATCGGTACTATGAATCAAGCAATTAGTACTCTGCTGCGCAATAACTTTTCCAGTCATCGTATTCCCGTCTTGATCCGGTATATTGGCATCAGCTACTGCAGACCAACATCCTAAATCACTCCATTGCATGGACACGGGGATAACTGCTGCTTTGTTTGTCTTTTCCATAATCGCATAATCAATCGATTCCGCCTCACATCGTGAAAAGTATTCTAAATCGAGACGTAAAAAATCATGATGATGTTGCGCTTTTAAAACAGCTTGCTGACTAAAATATGAAATATCCGGCTGGTATTCAGCTAACTCCTGAAGATAAACACCCGCACGGCATACAAACATACCGCTATTCCAAAAATAATTTCTACTGGCAATAAACTCTTTCGCCATCTCAATGGCTGGTTTCTCTCTAAAACTTAAAACCTGCTGCACCTTATCCGTTAGCGACTCTCCCGCCTCTATATAACCATAGCCTGTTTTGGGACTATCTGGCTCGATCCCAAAAGTCACTAAAGCTTGATGCTCTGCTGCAAATTGTGCTCCTGTTAACATGGCTTCTTGCCATGCTTTATCATCCGCTATCCAATGGTCTGAAGGAAGTACCAACATGACGGCATCAGGACCGGCAATTTGGGATAAATAATGAGCAGCACAGGCAATTGCTGGGGCGGTATTGCGTGCACAAGGCTCTAACAGATAGGTCATTGAATGACTTAAATGATTTAATTGCTCCTGACAAAGAAAATAATGTGCATCATTACTGACAATCAGAGAATGAGTACTCACCAAGTTCTGTGCTCGGTTCACCGTTTGTTGCAAAAGAGATAACTCACCATTTAAGGCCAGGAATTGTTTTGGGTAATTTTTACGAGATAACGGCCATAAACGAGTCCCAGAACCTCCAGCAAGGATAACAGGATAAAGAGTAGTCGTCATAAAGTTCCATGTTATGGCATAATTTGGCGCATTCTAACAGCATTTTTGACCTAAAAAAAGCAAACTTCCCAATAAGTCCGAACAAAAAAACAACAGCCTACGTTGCACGCGCAAATTTGCATACAGACGTTCATCTAATGTTTGGTTCTGAATATCATTTGCCAAAATTGATTTGAGAATATAATCTGCTCGGACTTACTTAAAAAGTAAACGTAGTTAAATGCTGAGCTAAACAGCCCAGCCAACACTTACTTATTAATAAAGCCACAAAAGTAAACTCTTCATGGAGACTTATATATTATGAAAAAAGCGGTAGTCTTACTCTCTGGGGGTCTGGATTCGACCACTTGCCTGGCTTTAGCAACAGCAAAAGGTTTTGCCTGTGCAGCAATCAGCTTTGCCTATGGGCAAAGACATTCTGCTGAATTACAAGCAGCACAGCGTATTGCACACCATTATAAAGTGATAAAACATCATATTGTGACCTTAGATACGGAACTGTTTCGTAACTCCGCTTTAACAGATACGAACCTGGACGTGCCTGCCTTTCAGGAAGGCTCTGAGATTCCGGTAACCTATGTTCCTGCGCGCAATACCATTTTCTTGGCAATGGCCTTAGGCCTGGCTGAATCCATAGGTGCACGAGATCTCTTCATTGGCGCAAGCTCTGTTGATTATTCTCATTATCCTGATTGTCGTCCGGAGTTTATTGAAGCCTTTCAAACTTTGGCCAATTTAGCAACCAAAGCAGGCGTAACTGGAGATCGTTTTTCTATTCATGCGCCATTACAACATTTAAGTAAGGTACAAACCATCCAGTTAGGGATAAGTCTTGGCGTAGACTACAGCTTAACGGTTTCATGCTACCAGGCAAATGATGCGGGCGAAGCCTGTGGTGAATGTGACAGTTGTACTTTCAGACGACGTGGCTTTAGCGGCGCAGGGGTTGCGGATCCTACTTTATATCATCATGCAACGACAAAATAACAGCCAATGAATCAATATCTAGTGAATTATGATATGGGTATTTTCGAGTATCTGTATCGCTTAATTAAAACCGAGGGCACAAAATGCGCCCAAAAATAAAACCAAAAGAACAAATAATAAAAAATCTGCTCATTTATTACACTAATAATCCTAAAAAATCAAATTATTTTACACTTTTGTTACAACAAATTGAGCATTTTTGGTTCACATGTAGCAAAAACATTGCTATGATTCGCCGTGATTTATAACCTTGGAGTAAAACATGGCATTACCAAAAAAAGTTGCAAAATTTTTCGAAACGATTGGTTATTTACCAGCGAGTGCTTTCGTTGGTCTTTCTAAGTTAGTACTCGGTGGTACTGATGTAGATGCAGATGGCAAACCTACTGGCACTACTACTCGCGGCTTAGTTGGTTTACTGGCTGATGGTGCTAAATATCTAGCTCGTTCAGCTACTGATTTCTTAGCGAACCATAAAAAAGCGATTGCTATTGCTGCTTGGGCTTCTTTAGCTGTTGCTGGTGCTGCTGCACTGACTTTATTCTTGTGGCCTGCTGCTTTAGCTGCTGTTGCTACATTCTCAATCGGTGGTCTTTCTATTGCTGCTATCGCTGGTGCTAGCACCCTTGCACAAATCGGTCTTGCTGCTGGTTTAGCTGCTGCGGCTACTTCTGCTCTTGTTTATACAGGTGCTGCTATTGGTAACTTCGCTTCTTGGGTTGCAAAGTGCTGCAAAGATCTTCGTGCTAAGAAAGGTCCTTCTTCAGTAGCTCCTACTGGTCTACAAGATGATGAAGAAGAAGATTTAGATAGTAGCCATGAAGCCACTGCTACTTTGGGCACTGGCTCTAGAAGACCACTTGCTAGATTAAGTACTTCTGATGATGTTGAGGCTTCTGCTACTGTTACAGCTAAGAAGCAACCAACTGCGACTGTTGTTAGATTAGGACAACCACAACAACCACAACACTTTCCTCCAGTACTTGCTACTGCTACTGTTGCTACTAAGAAGAAAGATGATGCTGAAGAACTCCAACAAGGTCGCGGTCTTGGCCTTTCAGGTAGCCAACACTAATTAATTAGTGCTGAGAGTACCATTGTAAAACGCGGCCTAGGCCGCGTTTTTTATTTCCTCTTATAGCGTTCTCCACAAATCATTCCTACTAAAATTCTTGCCATAATTCAGCCAATGCATTCTTAAAAGCAGCAAAGTAGAACCAAAAAACAAGGCTCGCATCAGGCTTCACTCCCGGGTTACGGCGATGTCTGCACCAGCTACAATTTTTTAAGCATTTATCACTCTTATGCGTTATAATCAGTCATTTCATGCAAGTAGGTACCTAATTGATGGCGAAACAACGGAAAATGCTGGTGACCAGCGCCTTACCCTATGCAAATGGTCATTTACATCTTGGGCATTTAGTAGAACATGTCCAAACAGATATTTGGGTGCGCACCCATAAAATGTTAGGCATTGACTGCATTAGCATTTGTGGCGATGATGCACATGGAACCCCAATTATGTTGAAAGCAGAGCAAATGGGAATTACTCCCGAAGCGTTGACTGCTGAAATCAAATTAAGCCATGAGCAAGATTTTAAAGCCTTTGCAATTGATTATGACTGTTACCACACCACCCACTCTCCTGAAAATCAGGAGTTGGCTGTCGCCATATACGAGGCATTACAAGCCAATGGTTCAATTATCAAAAGAACCATCCGCCAGGCTTATGATCCCCTAAAACAAATGTTTTTACCCGATCGTTATGTCAAAGGAACCTGCCCTAAATGTGGCGCTAAAGATCAATATGGGGATAACTGCGAAGTCTGTGGCGCGACCTACTCGCCTACGGATCTGCTTGATGCAGTATCGGCTATTTCGGGGGCCAAACCCATAGAAAAAGATTCCGAGCATTATTTCTTTGATTTACCTCGCTATGAACAGCTCTTAAAAGAATGGACCCGTAGCGATCACTTACAAGCAGAAGTTGCCAATAAACTGGATGAATGGTTTGCCGCAGGCTTAAAGCAATGGGATATTTCCCGTGACGCCCCCTATTTTGGCTTTCCTATTCCGGGGACTACGGACAAATACTTTTATGTTTGGCTGGATGCGCCTATAGGCTATATGGCTAGTTTCAAAAAATACTGTGATGCGCATGGTGTCTCTTTTGCTGAGTTTTGGGATAAAGACTCCACCACCGAACTGTACCACTTCGTTGGCAAAGACATCGTATACTTCCATGCTTTATTTTGGCCCGCGATGCTCGCTGCCAGCGGTCATCGCATGCCAACAGCGGTTTATACCCATGGCTTTTTGACTGTTGATGGCCAAAAAATGTCAAAATCACGCGGGACATTTCTCGAAGCACGCACCTATTTAGCACATTTGCATCCAGAATACCTACGCTATTATTTTGCAGCCAAACTCAATGGTCGGGTTGATGATCTTGATTTAAATTTTGATGATTTTACCAACCGCATCAACGCCGATCTGGTAGGGAAAGTAGTCAACATTGCCAGCCGCTGCGCCGGTTTTATTAATAAGCGCTTTGATAACCAACTCAGTAATCGTCTAAGTGATCCGCAACTGTATGCAGAGTTGCTGGCCATGCGTGCTGAAGTAGTGGAGTCTTTTATTGCTCGTGATTATGCACGCGCTATTCGCCAAATCATGGATTGTGCCGATAAAGTGAATCAGTACATCGATACAAATAAACCCTGGGTTTTGGCAAAAGAAGAGGAGCGTTTATCTGAAGTGCAAGACATTTGCACTATGGGGATTAATTTATTTCGCATCCTCATGGCTTATTTAAAACCAGTATTGCCGCTGATGGCAGAAGCCGCAGAAGAGTTTTTGAATTGTGAACCACTTACTTGGGATGCAATTGACCAGCCTTTATTAAATCATCATCTCAATACCTTCCAGCCGTTAATGGTGCGTGTTGAAAAGGACAAAATACAAGCGATGCTGGAGCAGTCCAAACAGGTGTACAATGCCCACAGTTAAAGAAATTGACGCGCTTTTGCCACAAACCCAATGTGGCGAATGCGATTTTCCTGGTTGTTTACCCTATGCCGAAGCCTTGGCTCAAGGTACAACCACGATTAATAAATGTCCTCCTGGAGGCGTTGCCACCGTCAAAGCGTTAGGTGCTTTGCTACATGTTGATCCAACGCCTTACTTGTCAGAAGCACTTGCCAATACACGTCCGCCATCTGTTGCCGTCATTCGTGAAGCAGAATGTATTGGCTGTACCAAATGCATCAAAGCCTGCCCGGTTGACGCAATTATCGGCAGTGGCAAATTAATGCATGCCGTAATCAACCATGAATGTACCGGTTGTGGTTTATGTGTTGCGCCCTGCCCAGTAGATTGCATCGAGATGGTTACATTACCAGAGATATCCTACGATAAAGAGTTAGCACGCAAACGCTTTCACGCGAAACAAAGCCGTTTATTGCGTGAGGAACATGAAAAACAACAAGCGTATAGAGAAAAACGCCTGCTTGCATTGAAAACGGATAAAACTCAAGACCTACAAGCCAAGCAAGACTATATTCAACAAGCTTTAGCGCGCGTAAAAGCGAAAAAAAATCATGAATAAGCAAAAACGTCGAGAAATTTTTGAACGCTTTCGTGAGCAAAACCCTCATCCAACTACTGAATTGACCTACCATTCTCCTTTTGAATTATTAATTGCTGTTATTCTTTCAGCACAAGCAACGGATATAGGCGTCAATAAAGCAACAGCCAAATTATTCCCTGTAGCCAACACGCCCCAAGATATTCTTGATTTAGGGCTGGAGGGCTTAAAGGAATATATAAAATCTATAGGCCTGTATAACAGCAAAGCGCAAAATATTATGAAAACGTGCGACCTGCTACTCAAAAAGCATGAGGGGCATGTACCCAATACCCGTGAGGAATTGGAGTCACTGCCTGGGGTGGGGCGCAAAACCGCAAATGTAGTGCTCAATACAGCTTTTGGCGAGCCCACCATGGCTGTAGATACGCACATATTTCGGGTAGCAAATCGCACGGGGTTGGCGAAAGGAAAAAACCCTTTAGCAGTAGAAAAAGCGCTGCTAAAAAACATAGAACCTGAATTTTTAAAAGATGCACATCATTGGCTGATTTTGCATGGGCGATACGTATGTACAGCCCGCAGCCCTCGATGTAAGACATGCATTATTCAGGATCTTTGCGACTATCCAGATAAAAATTTATAAGAGACTGCCTTGCAGTAGCGTAGCTTGGGTAGCGCAGTGAAACCCGGGAATACAAGAATACGGTTCCCGGATTCCACTGCGCTGCACCCAGGCCACATTTAGATGCTGGTTATGGATAACAACAATGAAAGAAAGTCATAAAAATACTCTAGCAAACTTCATTTTAGCAAAATTTTATCGATTTTTATCCAAGGAAGATAACGTCAGCAAAAGAACGTATCTGTACGATTTCGAACAAATGACCCAGGAAATAAAGCCTGGCGATGTACTCTTAGTAGAAAGCCATACGCGGATGGGTAATATTATTCGTCTTATTTCCGAAAGTACCTGGACCCATGCTGCTTTATATATTGGACGTCTTCAGGAAATTAGCGATCCCTCCTTGCGTGAGGTAGTGCAAAAACAGGTGCAAAATCTGACTTCAAAACAGCTGATCATCGAAAGTGTCCTCGGCGAAGGCACGCGCATCACTGGTGTGGACGAATACAAAAACGATCATATACGTATTTTAAGACCCTCCGCACTCCTCCCCGAAGATAAAGAAAAAGTGATTGCTGCCGCCATTCATAAAATTGGCAAAAACTACAGTCTGAGACATCTTTTTGATCTGGCACGCTTTATTTTTCCTTGGAGTTTTTTTCCGCGTAGATGGCGCTCTTCTTTATTTCAACACAATATGTTGCAACCCACTGAAGATATATGTTCGTCAATGATTGCCAAGGTGTTTCAATCGATAAACTATCCTATCTTACCCCTGATAAAAAAAGACCAAGCAGGCTATACCTTAATCCACCGCAACCCACGTCTTTATACGCCAAGCGATTTTGATCTTTCACCTTTTTTTGATGTGATTAAATATCCCATTTTACCGCTTAAAAAGGGACAAACTTATCATGACTTACCATGGAAGAACCAATTAATTAGTGATGACATTGAAGTCGTTGAGTTAAAAAATAAAGAATAATCGAGTTTGTTTTTAGATAAAAAGATCTTGATACAACATGTAATGTTCCTGGGCTTCATGAGAAAAAGACTGGCATTTCTATATTTTTACTCATACAATAAAATTTCGTTGTTGCAGGGAGCGCAAACAATATGAACTGGTGGACAGATGGCGCCAAATCACTTGGCAATGGAGTAACATGGGTTTGGAACAAGACCCCAATCACGCAAGCCGTGGGTTACGTTATAAATACAGGGTTTTATGTAGTTGAACAGGTTTTAGCCTTACGCGAGGCGGTTCCTGCCGTAGTTACGCCTCCAGTGATGAAGATCGTCAAAGGAACAGGGAATATACTCTATTATGATGTTGCACCTGTTGTCGCCGCACATTGTGTCAATTACGGCATTCAAACTTATTTGCGACCAGCAGACCCAAGCGGAATGTTGGCATCCTATCTAATACAACCTACCCTAACTCTTATCGATTATACAACATGGGGATTTACTTATAGGCAAGCCCCTAAATTAGCAGTACATACTTTTGCCCTTGTTTCCATGGGCCCAGCCGCTTTTAATGAATACAAATGGAAACTCAGCGAACCCCCACCAACATTATGTAAAGAAGAAGAGTGTAATTTTAAACGTAAATTTAAAGGCACTTTACGCGAACCATTAACATTGGCATTGAATGATCTGGTACTTTGGGTAGTTAGCAACCTTCCCTACGGTGGAAAACAACTCTCATGGGTATTAGCCGTCTTTTTTTATGGTGAATACATCACCCGGATGGCAACACCAGAACGATGTGAACGGCATAAAGCCATGAAATCGCAATCCGTACTGTCTTTAGGTGCAGTGTACACCGGACTCTCATTGTTGATGGATTATGGACTTGATTCCACAGTGGGAATGCCTCCTTATCTGTACCTCAGAACCTTGCACCATTTATTACTTTTAGCGCACATTAATCTCGCATCACACATGAACTTGCCATTAGTCAAAACGACAAAAGATACAATCTCCCTTGATCCTTTTGTTATTTATGATCGAAGCAAACGTTTTATGGTTGATGTTGTGTTTGCAGGGCTGATGAAAAGAATACCGATTGATTTTAAACCGCCAGAAGGTTCAAAACCCTTCATTCCGCTTTCAACGGTTTTTAAATTCTTAACTAAAGTACTTAAAAGTGATTTAGAGCAGGTACAAGTTACACAGCCTGGATTTTTTAAAAAAGCAACAAGAATTCTGATACCGAACATGTTTCTTAGTCCAAAAAATGCAGTCAATGATCCGGTGATTAAGCAATTTTGGCCTGACATACGCAGTGACTTACTCTACATCTTAGAAATTGTAGAATCGACAAAACCGGTTAAATCACTAACCACAGCACCTAAAGCCATTGCATCTACAGTGAAATATACACTACCAGTTGTATTAAACTTTCGTTTTGGCTTACCTATAAAATTGTCTGAATTTCTATTATCCTTAAGTAAAAAAGAAGACTTTTGGGATTTCGTATCTGAACTTAAATTATGGCTTGAACGAAATAATCTATCTAATGAAGTAATTTTGGCAAAAGGAAACTCTAAAGTGGGCGTAGGTTTACATGAACATGGACGAATCATCGAGCTCCCTATAGAGCCTCAAGCGATCACATTACCTCCTGCCGATGATTTAAAAGCAGTACGCACACCAACAATGGCGAATGCCAAACGCTTAGCTTTTCAAAAACCTCCGCAAACTCTAGTCACCGCACACAGTTTATTTTCTACTAAAGATCGCTCTCAATTCATAAGTGCCACGCCACCTAAAAAAGAAGAGCATCCTTTAGTCCAACCAACCGAAGAAAATGCGGCATTTCAATACAGCTAATGAGTTGAGGGGATTAAAAGAATGCCTATAGCGCTTCTGATTCTTTTAATCACCTTGATTGCAATTGCTATCCGCAGAATGACTCAAGTTATCATTCCAATTTGGCTTATTACTACAGTAGGCGCTGCAGCAACAGTATTATTGCAGCAAATCACCCCAATTCACGCAATTGCCGCAATTGAACCGGATGTAATGTTTTATTTGTTTGGTGTTTTTCTCATCGCCCAAGCAGCTGAAGACAGTGGCTATTTAGAACAATTAACGGACAAAATCTTCTATCGTGTCCACACTGGGAAACAGGCTTTATTCATTATTCTATTTGTCCTTGGATTGAGCGCGTCCCTACTGATGAATGATACCATTGCAATTATAGGCACCCCCATTATTATTCAACTATGTCAATCACATAAAAAGTTAATTAAGCCCTTACTTTTTGCCCTGGCGTTTTCAATCACTATTGGCAGTACCCTCACCCCTATTGGTAACCCACAAAACTTATTAATTGCTGTACAGGGAAACATGCCATCACCTTTTTTTCAATTTATCCGACTTTTGGCGATACCTACAATAATAAATCTTATCATTACTTATCTGTTTCTCTATTTTCTATATAGAGATACTTTAAACGAACCTATAGAAAAGCCTACTCCTGCCCCCATCAATGATCGTCATACAGTCACTCTTGTTCAATTAAGCTTAAGCATTTTTTTTCTTTTAATCATGCTGAAAATTGTTTTCGAATACATCCAATCATCCATCCATTTAAATTTCAGTCATATAGCACTTATCTCTTCCTTGCCAATTTTTTTAAGTAAACTCCGCTGGGAACTTATCAAACGATTGGATTGGGGCTCTTTGATTTTTTTCGCAAGTATGTTCATTTTGATGCAAAGTGTATGGGATAGTGGTTTTTTGCAAGCGCAGATCAATCATTTCCATCTTTCAATGGCTCAAGTGCCGGTTATATTGATAATCAGCATTATTCTGAGTCAATTTATATCCAATGTACCCCTGGTCATCTTGTATTTACCACTGCTCATGCACCATTCTGTTTCTGATGCCAGCCTATTGGCTTTAGCAGCAGGAAGTACCATTGCCGGTAATTTATCAATTTTAGGCGCAGCAAGTAACATCATTATTATTCAAAACTGTGAAAAAAGAGGCATTAGAGGCTTTAACTTCCTTGAATTTATAAAAATTGGGGCTCCGCTTACGCTCATTAATATTTTGATTTATGCATACTTCCTTTAAAGCGAAAATCAGGTCGTTAACAGCACGTGAAATCTAGATGAACCAATAGAAATTTATGAATCTCGCCCCATGTTCTCCCCTACACTCCGCGCATCAAGCAACTGGACAACTACTTGCCATATTAAACGCAATGGTGGTATATTTACGCGCGAACTTGTTCATTACAAGGCAACTATCAGCAAAGGCCAAGGCAAAATTATGGAAATTCTACACCTATGAATCAATCGTTGCCTTCACAGCGCTCTTGCTGCTTTTTGTTTCTGAGTATCAGTGTAATTACCGCTCTTATTTTATTAATCAACGTCTCATTTAAAATTGTGCTCGTTGAAGGCCTGGTATTCTCTGTGAATGGTTTAATCTGTCCACTCATAGCCGGTTTGTATTTATTGGCATTAAGAAACTGCTCAATTAAAGAACAAAGACATTTACTCAATATCTCTTTACTGACGTTATATCTTTTTTGTATCGGGGTTTATGTCTTAATCAATTTACCTGCAGCCGAATACATGCACGATAATCCAGTGTATCAAATTATTTTTCAAGACATACCTAAAAAGTTCTTTGCCACGACCATTGCTTTTGCCCTGAGTTTCTACCTGCCGCATCTATTGGTTTATCCTAAATCCAGTAAAAAATCACCTACACCAAAGCAATGCATGCTCCTTGCACTATTAGGTGGCATCAGTTTTTTTGGGCTGGATTTTTTTCTCTTATTTTCAGGTACTCATCTTCAAAGTTTTAAACACATTTTTATTGATTCATTTATGATTGCCTCGCTAATACTGCTTCTTATTGGTATTTTTTATCTGGCTTTTTTATTAAAATATCAGAATTTATTGACCCCTGAACGCGGCAGCGAGCAATTACCCTTATATCATTACTTTATTTGTGTTGCGATCGTAGTCATGCTGATTTGTTTGGCTTGTGAGTACAGAATAGTCACCATTATAAATAAATATATGGTCCTATCAGCCAGCTCATTATTTTTTCCCATTACCTTGGTGATTAGTACAATTCTTGGTGAGCTTTGGGGATACCGAGTCAATCTAAAATTATGTCTGATACTGATTGCCACCCAATTTACATTTGATGCATTACTTATGGGGATTGTCGCTTTACCTTCTCCAACGTTTTGTAATTTGAATCATTTTTACAACTACATCATGCTAAAAAGACTACCTGCAGCATCCTTAACCTTATTTATTGCCTTTATTAGTAATGCCATGTTGCTCAACTATTTGAAGCATTCTAAGTGGAACTTACATCGCCCATTGCGTATTTTAATTGCTAATTTTTGTTCTAACTCTTTATTGTGTTTAATCGATTACGGTTTGTTATTTGGCGGCATTTATCCTTATGATCAAGTGATTAATTTAGTAGTTAATGTTTGGCATTATAAATTATTTACAACCTTGATCACTTTACCTTTCATTCTGTGGTTCTGTGCTTATATGGAAAAGAACAAATCATTAACCTTGCAGTATGATTGATCCCCATAACCTCAATCGAGCCTGCCAGCAGTTGTAGCCAGGGTGTAGCGCAAGCGGAACCCGGGTTTCTAGACGTGAATAAACATAAGCTCCCGGGTTACGGCTCGCGCCTTCACCCAGGCTACAATTCTACGCCATGAATTGACGAGGAAGTCCGTGTGAATACTACTCTTTTTTTATTGGTCTTTTCCAGCCATAGACCGTTTTCTGTTTTGACTCCGTAAGTGTCAGCTCACCGGGAGGAACATTTTTCCGAATGGTACTGCCCGCCCCTATAGTTGCATAAGCGCCTACAGTCACTGGCGCAATAAACTGAGTATCTGAACCGACAAAAACACCATCCTCGATAATGGTTTTGTGTTTGTTCACCCCATCGTAATTACAGGTAATAGTACCTGCACCCACATTCACTTGCTTCCCAAGAGTCACATCACCCAAATAACTTAAATGACTTGCCTTAGAGCCCTCATCAAATACAGCCTTTTTGGTCTCCACAAAATTACCTATCTTACAGTGTGCAGCCAATTCGGTACCTGCTCTTAGGCGTGCAAAAGGACCAATAGCGCAATCATTTGCGATGTTGCATCCTTCTAATACACTGTTCGCATGAATCTCACAACCAGCACCCAAACTCACATCGCTGAGTATGCAGTTAGGGCCTATAGAGCAACCATCACCAAGAACAACCTTGCCTTTGAATATACAGTTGATGTCAATGAATACGTCTTTGCCACAAACTAACTCACCACGGACATCAAAACGATTTGCGTCAGCCAAAGTAACGCCTTGCTGTAATAATTGTTCAGCGTTCCGTACTTGCCAGATGCGCTCTAATTGCTGCAATTGTAAGCGGTTATTTACCCCTTGAATTTCTGCGCTATCTTTTACACTCAGTGTTTTAATTGGTGTTTGACTGGCAACAGCTAAAGCAATAATTTCTGTGAGATAATACTCAGATTGCGCATTATCATTGCCCAGCTTGGGCAGCCATGCTGCCAAATCGTCAGAAAATGCACAACAAACCCCTGAATAAATTTCTTTTATATTCTTTTCTTGCTCATTTGCATCTTTTTCTTCTACAATGATGGAAACTTCACCTTGGTTGTCTCTAATAATACGTCCAAGACCGCTAGGATCTTCGAGATGAGCAACCAAAAGTGCCAAAATGGATTTATAGGGGTTTGCTGTATTGCTGCATTCAATTAAAGCACGCAACGTATCGGCTTGAATAAGCGGTACATCAGCAGATAAAACAAGTACTTGTGTTTGTGGTGGAATAAATGGTAAGGCTTGCATTACTGCGTGTCCGGTGCCTAATTGTTCTGCTTGCTGTACCCAATGCACAGGTAAGTCAGGGAGTGAGTTCTTAAGTTGTTCACCACCATGACCGTATATAACATGAATTACATCAGGATTTAGTTGTTGTGCGGTTTCCACTACTCGAGTCAGCATAGGCTTCCCAGCAATTTGGTGAAGTACTTTAGGAGTACTGGAATACATTCGTTTACCTTGCCCTGCAGCTAAAATAATAATTTGTAAGTTCATGTAGTTATGAGTCCTAAGTTAAAACACAATGACAGCGATGCAAATGAAACAGTCTGCCTAAGTTAAAGAGGTATGATAACTAAATTACAGTTCAAGGAGTAGAGCGATGACCATATTTGTTAGAACAGCCCAAGCACTCATAGACCGAGTTTTGAATAAATCGAATGAAGACTCCATTGCTGAAGATAAAGGGGTAATATATGGATGGTTTCGAGATACCAAACATTCTGAGCAACAAAGAGAGGTAACACGTAATCTACAAAAACTCATCGCGGACTTTCAAACAGAAGATACAGATAAAAAAAATTTAGCAGGCATGCAAGATCTAATCAGCAAAACAGATGTCGTGGTCGAAAGTATGCGCGCCAAAAAATCATGGAAGCGAGGTGACTTGAATGACACTTTAAGTGACCTTAACTCACGCCTGGACCGATTCTACCGTTATCTTGGTGAGAAAGGCGAGAAAGCTGATAAAAGTGATAAGGCTGAGAAGAAATTGTTTACTTTTGTCGATGTCGCTGATGATGATGATCCGTTTAATCTACTTTGTGCTCATGCAGCTTATTACTTGGGCGAACATATTCTTTGTCCTCCTGAAGAAGGAATGCTTGCTAAGATATATGAAAAAGTTGCCAACTCCATTAGTAATGCTACCGCGATAGAAATCAGAGCCCAAAAAGAAGATTGTCTGATGAAAAATATTCTCATCTGTAAGAAAAAACTAGAGGGCTTGGATCCAGAAAAACCCGATTATAAAGAGCTACGGAAAACTTTTGTTATTGAAGCCATACAGGCCATTCATCGAGAGAATGCTGAGATCTGTGAAGAATCCAAACCTATTGACTCGATACCTGTGCAAGTAACTTTTATTGCCGTTGCTCGAGTTAAAGCCCCAACCATAAAGCCCAGTCGTGGAAGATTAAAAGTTGCTATGGACAATGCATTTGAGGAAATTGAAACCAGAGGGCTCAAAGAAAAAAATGATGAGAAAGCAGCACTCGCATTGTAACTTTTTGCGTCACACTGATTCTATAGCCTGGGTGCTTCACAGCGTAACCCGGGTTTCCTCAGCAGATCAAGATCCCCAAACCCTGGTTACGCCACACTGCAACCAGGCTACAAAAATATCCAAACTACGCAGTCAACTCACCACACAAGTCTGTTTCCATCAATTTCTTTATTTCTGCAATGTCTAATCTTTTGCTGAGCAAATACAATAACTTGCAATGGGCAGCTTCCGGAGTCATATCATGGCCGCTAATCACTCCAGCGTTCTTTAAAGAATGGCCAGTAGCGTATTGGCTCATCTCTACACCACCTTGTTGGCATTGAGTGCAATTAACAATGATCACCCCGCGTGCACAAGTATCCTTGAGCAATTTTAAAAAACGAGGCTCATTATTTTGAGCATTACCAGCACCATATGTCTCCAAAATCAAACCGCATAAAGGCTGATTTAAAATATATGTCAAAACATCCGTAGCAAAACCTGGGAATAACCGAAAATTAGCAATAAACTGTGGTTCTATCGTTTGTAAATGAAATGCTTTTTTAGGCCGCTTCAGTAACAAGTTTTGCTGAACTTTTATTTCAATCCCTATAGACGCTAGATGTGGATAATTCGGTGAGTCAAATGCTTTGAACCCCTGCGAACTGATTTTTTGTGAGCGATTACCACGCAATAAATGTTGATTGAAATAAATGCACACTTCATGTATGGGCTGATTTGCGCAGAGCCATAAAGAGGTGATCACATTATCGATCGCATCATTACGTACTTCGGATAAAGGGATTTGCGAACCGGTAATAATTACTGGTTTGCCTAAGTTCTCCAACATAAAGGATAAAGCCGAGGCAGTATAAGCCATAGTATCCGTACCATGAAACACAACAAAGCCATCAAAATGCGCATAGTCGTCCGCAATATCCCGTGCAATTCGGTTCCAGTCGTACACCGTCATATTCGAAGAATCAAGCAAGGGCAAGTATTCCTTGATCGCATATTCGGGCATGTCTGCATGTTTGAGTAAAGGAATTTGTTGTAATGCAGCTTCTACGTATCCTGCAGCAGGCTCATAACCATTTTCTGTCTTAATGCAGCTAATCGTGCCACCTGTATTGATAATTAAAATTCTCTTTTTCATATGCTGGTCAATGAGAGTATGTGTCCTAATTATATAACTAAATGCTTGCGATAGTGTAATGAATGTTGGACAGAGGGATGTAGCCTGGGTGTGGCGCAGCGAAACCCGGATTCCGCTGCGCTGCACCGAGGCTACAAATTCAATCGTCAAAATGCGAAAGTAAGACAGATTTTGTTGAGTAGTAACCTTTTTTCAATAATAATTACAGATTTAATTGCCAAGGTCTCGCAGTTTATGGAAAAATCAAGCTATTAGCGGTTTAATCTAAACAGTGACATCATGGTGATTGATCGTGCCGGTTATCGGTTGAATGTAGGTATTATCCTTGTCAACGCGCAGAATAGAGTTTTTTGGGGTAGAAGGACTGGTCATGATGCTTGGCAATTTCCGCAAGGCGGCTTAGCTGCTGGCGAAACATCGTTAGAAGCAATGTTTCGGGAATTGCATGAGGAAGTAGGTTTGGATAAGGAAGATGTTGAAGTTATGGGCTCAACCAAGCGCTGGCTTAAATACAGACTTCCAAAACAATATCTACGTCATGGCAGCGAACCTTTAGTGATTGGACAAAAACAAAAATGGTTTTTGTTAAAGCTCGTTGCTAGTGAGCAAAAAGTCAAACTGGACTTAAGTGACTCACCAGAATTTGACAGCTGGCGATGGGTCGACTTTCATGAACCAGAAGGGCAGGTTATTTTCTTTAAACGTCAAGTGTATTCACAGGCGTTAAAAGAGTTAGAACCTTTATTGAAAAAGAATCGTCGTTCTCCTTATGGCATTAAACGCAAAAAGAGAGCATAGGTTGCTGAGATATAAAATATTAGGGAGCGGTTGAATTTCGTGCAAGATTTGCCAAATACGGCCGTTGACCATTTAGAAAAGAGGTAATCATAGGCATAGATGCTCAAAGTACTTAAACGGATAGTTCAAGAAGTCACTACAGCCAAGCAGCTTTCTGAAGCACTCGGCATTTTAGTGCGACAAATTAATAAAGCCATTAATGCCGAGGCCGCTTCCGTTTACCTCATCGATACCAAACACGCCGAATACGTTCTTATCGCCACAGAAGGTTTAAATCAGCAAGCACCATTTCGTGTGCGTATCTCGTTTGATAGTGGCCTTGTAGGTCTTGTCGGCCGACGTGAAGAACCTATAAATCTTGAAGACGCCCCCGCCCATCCTGATTTTTATCATAATCCATTATTAGGCGAAGAGCATCTTAAAGCGTTTTTGGGCGTCCCTATTATTCAGCATAGAAAGCTCTATGGCGTTCTCATTGTTCAACAAACAGAACAACGCCATTTCGATGATACAGAGGAATCTTTTTTAATTACCTTAGCGGCCCAGCTTGGTGGCATTATTGCCCATGCAGAGGCAACCGGTGAGTTAGCCGAATTAACACAGCCCAAACCTATGGGCGTGAGCAAAAAAGTTGAAACCAGCCCTGCGGCTTTAGCAGGAGTTGGCTCTGTCCCAGGAATTGGGATAGGTACGGCTGTGGTTGTGTATCCACAAGCAGATATTGATGCCGTCCCACAAAATCCTGTCGAGACATTGGATGAAGAAATTAATGCGTTTTATGAAGCGTTGGAATCCACTCGCGAAGACATGCACCGCTTAAGTAAACGCATGAAATCTGTTGTTGGCGAAGAGGAACACGCACTGTTCGATGTCTATTTGCGAATTCTTGATAAAGACAGCCTAGGTGTAGAAGTAGAGCACATTATTCGTAAAGAAAAGCTTGGCGCCCAGGGGGCTTTAGCGGCGGTAATTAAAAAGCACATCGCGCAGTTTGAAAATATGGAAGATACCTATCTTCGTGAACGCGCCAGTGATTTCCGTGATTTAGGACGTCGTGTGTTGGCGGCATTACAATGGTCACAACAAGAAGAAATTGTATATCCCAAAAGAACCATTTTGGTTGGAGAAGAAGTAACTGCTGCGGCACTAGCGGAGGTTCCAGAAGGATATCTGGCGGGAGTTGTATCAGCCAAGGGCTCCAATAATTCACATGTTGCTATTTTAGCGCGCGCCTTAGGAGTGCCCACAGTTATGGGCGTGCGTGGTTTAAAATTAGATTCAATTTCCCGCCGGGCTATTGTGGTGGATGGATATTATGGGCAAGTTTATATTTCGCCATCAAAATCCGTACTGGCAGAATTCAAGCTCCTAGAGCAAGAAGAGCAAGCATTAAATCAGAGCCTGATTAGTCTACGCGATAAACCTGCAGAAACTACGGACAACTATAAAATTTCTTTACAAGTCAATACAGGCTTAGCTATGGACGCGGGTTTATCCATGAGCGTCGGCGCTGAAGGTGTTGGTTTATATCGTTCTGAAGTTCCTTTTATGAGTCGAGATCATTTTCCTTCAGAAGATGAACAGACCATTATTTACCGACAAACACTGAAAGCCTTTGCCCCACGCCCTGTAACCATGCGCACCCTGGATATTGGTGGCGACAAAGTCCTCCCCTATTTCCCTGTAGAAGAAGATAACCCCTATTTAGGATGGAGAGGTATTCGGGTCACATTGGATCATCCTGATGTCTTCCTGATGCAAGTTCGGGCAATGATGCGTGCAAGCGAAGAGTTAAATAATTTACGCATCATGTTACCTATGGTGACCAATTTAAGTGAAGTCGAAGAGGCATCCTATCTTATTGATCAAGCGTTTACAGAATTGTTAGAAGAAGGTTGTGTCATCGAAAAACCAAAGGTAGGAGTCATGATTGAAGTTCCTGCAGCAGCCTATTTGGCACGAGAAATCGCCAAACGGGTCGATTTTATCTCTGTAGGAAGCAATGATTTGACCCAATATTTTCTGGCAGTCGATCGCAATAACGCGCGTGTTGCCGGTCTTTATGATGCCATGCATCCGGCAATGTTACGTATATTGCTAAAAGTCGTGGAAGGAGGCCATGCAGCAGGAGTAGAAGTCAGTATTTGTGGCGAAATGGCCAGCGATCCTTTAGCCGTTATTTTATTAGTCGCCATGGGTTTTGATACCTTAAGTATGAACTCTTCAAGTTTACCGCGAGTAAAATGGGTCATTCGTAATTTGTCCATTGCCAATGCGCGTAAAATTCTTGCTGAAGTGCTGGAATTTGAACACCCTGCGCAAATACGTTTTCATTTACAAAAGGCACTAGAGGATGAAGGATTAGGCGGCCTCATCAGAGCTGGAAAGTCTTTATGAATAGGAAGCTGATTACAGGCTACAATGCTTCATCACTTAAACTACGGAAACGTGCGTGTTATAAAAAAGGAACTTAAAAAAATATGCTAACCTTTCCCTACATTAATCCTGTCGCATTTTCACTAGGTCCAATACAAGTCCATTGGTACGGCTTAATGTATTTGATTGGTTTTGTGAGTGGCTGGTTACTCGCTCATTGGCGTAACAAACACTATCATCTGAATTGGACTTCAGAACAAATCAGTGATTTGATCTTTTTCGCAGCCCTTGGTGTCATTCTTGGGGGGCGCATCGGTTATATGCTTTTTTATAATTTCCCGGATTTACTGCATGATCCCTTGTCTTTATTTAAAATCTGGCAAGGAGGAATGTCGTTCCATGGTGGTTTACTTGGGGTTGCTGCTGCACTCTGGTACTTTTCTCATAAAAGTAAAAAATCATTCTTAGAAATCGCTGATTTTATTACACCACTGGTTCCCATAGGCTTAGGTGCAGGACGTATCGGCAATTTTATAAATGGCGAATTATGGGGCCGGGTGACCGATATGCCTTGGGGGATGGTATATAGCCATGTTGATAATCAGCCGCGACATCCTTCGGAGTTGTATGAATTTGGTATGGAAGGAATTGGATTATTTCTTCTGGTTTGGATCTATGCACGTAAACCTCGTCCTGTTGGGCGAGTATCCGCCGTTTTTTTAATGGGATACGCGGTGTGTCGTATCATTGCTGAGTTTTTCCGACAACCTGATCCGCAGCTTGGTTATCTTGCATTTGGATGGTTGACTATGGGACAAATTTTATCTATTCCCATGTTATTATTGGGACTCTGGTTATGGTGGCTTAAACGATGAAAACTTATTTGAATTTGCTAGAACATATTTTGCAGCACGGCACCCAAAAAACAGACCGGACAGGAACAGGGACCCTATCGGTTTTTGGCTATCAAATGCGCTTTGATTTACGCCAAGGATTCCCTTTAATAACGACCAAAAAATTACATATGCGCAGTATTGTGCATGAATTACTGTGGTTTTTAAAAGGGGATACCAATATTGCCTATTTAAATGAAAATGGGGTTACTATTTGGGACGAATGGGCTGACAGTCATGGAGATTTAGGGCCTGTTTATGGCAAACAATGGCGCAATTGGCCAACGGCAGATGGCCGTACAATTGACCAACTCAGCGATATTGTGCAGCAAATCAAAACCAATCCTGACTCACGCCGTTTGTTGGTTAGTGCCTGGAATGTTGGCGAACTGGAGCAAATGGCCTTAATGCCTTGTCATGCTTTATTCCAATTTTATGTGGCAGACGGAACCCTGTCTTGTCAATTATATCAACGCTCTGCGGATGTATTCTTAGGCGTACCGTTTAATATTGCTTCTTATGCGCTGCTAACCCATATGGTTGCCCAGCAATGTAATCTCAAAGTAGGCGATTTTATATGGACAGGTGGAGATTGCCACTTATATCTCAATCACTTAGAACAAGCCCGTACCCAATTAAGCAGAGAACCCTTGCCTTTAGCGTCTTTAAATATCAAACGCAAACCCCAATCCTTATTTGAATATGTTTATGATGATTTTGAGTTTGTGAACTATCAATCTCATCCTGCAATCAAAGCGCCCATCGCGGTTTAAATGCCTTATTTGCACCTAGATTCACTAGGCTAAGAAAAAAATCTCATTGAACCCTCTCCCATATGCGGAAGAGGGGATCCTGGCTGCAAGCAGCCAGGCTACATTAATTACTTTATTAGAATCAGACCTCTTGCATCACCTCGGATTTTGCTCGAGGTCTATTTAAAATAACTGCGGATTTTTTCAGGCAAAGGTACAGATTTACTTTGTGTATAATCCACCCAAACAATTTTGCAACTGCCTTGCGCCATCATGACCTCATCCTGATAGAGCTCATGATCCATCATCATGCTGGAGTTGCCCAGGCTATGTATTTTGGAACACAGCGTCACGGTCGCCGGATAAATAACTGGTTTTAAAAAAGTACATGCCACATGAATAACTACAGGGCCAGTTTTTCCGGCCATACTAATATTGAGCTCTCGTAACCATTCAATACGCGCTTCCTGAAAATAATCAAAATAACGTGCATTATTTACATGCCCTAGTGCATCCATATCGCCCCAAGCTATGGGAAAAACCTTTTTATGTATTTCGATTTTCGACTCAGTCACCACTCGACCTCCTTCAAGATAAATCCATAGGATCCACATCCACATTCCAACGGACACCATTACTTAATTTATTTCCCGCAAGCCATTGGCGTAATTGGGTTAAAACATTTTTTAAGTTTCTCCGCGACGAGGATTTAAGTAATAATTGCATACGATATTGATTGGCTTTACGCGGCAGAGGAGCAGGTGCAGGACCCATCACCGTAATGGCATGCTCCAGCATTTGTTCTTTAGCCGCATGTAAGAAGTTTAATACACTCCCCGCAACTTTTCCTTGGGCTCTAATGATGGCCAAATAGTGAAAAGGGGGCAGTTGCGCGTGTTGACGTGTCATTAATAATGCATCTGCAAAGGAATCATATCCTTGCTGAATCAATAAATTCAGCAAGGGATGATTGGGTTCATGCGTTTGAATCAAAACCTGGCCAGCTTGCTCTGCACGCCCTGCACGCCCCGAAACTTGCATTAATAATTGTCCTAAATGCTCTAGAGCGCGAAAATCCTGATTATAAAGTCCGGCATCTGCATCAAGAATAACGACTAAAGACAGGCGTGGGAAATGATGGCCTTTGGCTAACATTTGTGTGCCCACAATTAACTGTGCCTCGCCTTGATGAATTTTATGCAGATGTTCATTTAAAGAATTCTTTTTACGCACCGCATCCCTATCAATGCGCACTACTTCAGTACTCGGAAAATAGCTACTTAAAAATTCATGAATGCGCTGGGTACCGGCCCCAACAGGGATCAATTCCATGCTTTGGCAACTGCGGCAACGCTCTGGTTTCTTTTGGGTCAGTCCACAATGATGGCAGATCATCTGCCCTAGCTGTTTATGCAGCGTTAAATGACTGTCACAAGCACGACAGTCAGCCATCCAACCACATTGATGACATAACACAACAGGTGCAAAACCGCGGCGATTGATGAATACCAGTACCTGATTTTTTTTGTGCAAATGCTCTTTAATGACGTGTAATGTGGTTGTTGTCAAACCATGTTGCAATGTTTGCGACCGTAAATCAACCAGTTGATAATGCAAAGGGGTAGTGGAGAGTGCCTTATGGTTCAGACGTAATAATGTGTATTTTTTTTGCTTCACATTGTGCATGCTTTCAAGGCTTGGGGTTGCTGAACCTAAAATAATGGGAATATTGGCCAAATGCGCCCGCATCAACGCAGCATCTCGGGCGGAATAACGCACGCCTTCCATTTGCTTTAATGACGCATCGTGTTCTTCATCAATGACAATGAGGCCTAAATTGGGCATAGGCGTGAACAGTGCAGCTCGAGTGCCAATCACCATCTGCACCTTACCTTCCTTAGCCAATTGCCATGCGACTTGCCGCTCCGTTTCATTCAAGCTGGAATGAATTACGGCAATTGGCTGTTTAAAACGTGCCGTAAAGCGGGAGACCAATTGTGGTGTTAAGCCGATTTCAGGAACTAAAACCAAAACTTGTTTTTGTTGCTCTAATATTTTCGCGATTACATGCAAATAAACTTCCGTTTTGCCACTGCCAGTAACCCCTTGCAATAAAAAGCACTGATATTGATGCAATGCATCGGTAATTGCCGCCACAGCCACTGCTTGTTCCGGATTAAGTGCTAAGGGAGGCGACAATGCCGTCTCTTCTTTTTCTGGCAACTTGATTTGCTGGGACAAAGAAATAACCTCTGTAGCAAGTAAATTGCACAGTTGTGTGGAATTAAATCCTTGCGCTGTCAAACGCTGTTTGGCAACTGGTTCGTTTTGGGAGTTTAAGAATTCGATAAGTTCCAGTTGCTTACGCGCACGGGCGGGGATGCGCTTTTTGGCTTCTTCAACTGGTAATGCCAGTTGATAAAAATCACCCATAGGTAATTGGCAGAGCTCCCCCAATCGATATTTTTTAGGTAAAGCCAGAGGCAATACTTCAGACAAAGGCGATTGATAATAATTGGCAATCCATAAGCATAAAGCTAACATGTCTGTATCGATTAAAGAATACTTATCAATGACCTCGCTGATACTTTTTAGGCAAGTGACATCCTGCGCCGAGTTGCTTGCGCCAATTATTACCCCCAAACGGGTTTGCTTGCGAAAAGGCACCCAAACTCGAGCGCCTGTACAGGGGTTTAAACCATCAGCGACATAATCAAAACAATCCCGATGAGTATGCGGAATGCACACTTGATAGACCGTTTTCCCAAGCTCCTGGGAACGTTCATCATGGATTAGCTCTGAAGATGTGTCTGCAGATATGGTCACGGAATTGTCCCAATAGAATGCTCACGACCGTTCTTATTCATGCACTCTTTGCCATTGATGGCTGGCTGATTGTCCCGGAGCCGAAAAAACCTTAACCAGAACTTGTTCAATACGATGCCTGTCCAACTCTGCCTTATCTTTAATCAGTTCATTAACAAACCAACGTGATAACTCTTCAACGGTAATATTGGTTACTGGCAATAAAGTTACATCTTCTTTAAGAAATGGAATTTTTTTGTGGTTAAACGTAAAATAATAATATTCTTTATCCTCAGCATATTCCAGAAAAGGAGAAAATTGCGGCATCAGAAAAGTTTGATTCAAATGACGGCATAATTTATGGATACGTTCTTTGTAATAGCGATAGTCAAAAGTCATCCCATTTTCTTCAACCCAAGTCGTGAGTGCCAAATAAACGCCATACATATGGCCATGTAATGGCTCTCTTTCAGTTGCAGAGAAAATAGTCGTGTGACCAGCAGAAAATTTCATGGACTCTTTTTGTAATTCTACTGTTGTCAGGTATTTTTTTATATTCATAAACTCACTCGTTTATCATTTAATAAAAATCCGTTTAGAGAAATTTCTACATCCTTACTTAATGCAATGACTTTAAATAACTCCCCCATTTCACTGGGAAGGGTAAGCTGTTTTATCGCTTGTTTTGCTTGTACTTGCACCAACTCATTATCTGCTGAATTCAATAAGCTTAGCAAACCGTTCGCCAGCAAAAAAGAGGCCTGGTTCGTAAAACCAGCAATATGAAACCCTGCTTGTTGCCCGGCTTCTGCCACGTGCGTAAAATCCACATGTGCAGTAATGTCTTGTTCTCCCGGATGTAATAAAGGATCGGGATGGCTATGATGTTGATAATGGCACATTAAAGTCCCTTGATTGCGATCTGGATGATAATATTCATGGCGCGGAAATCCATAATCAATTAAAAAGACCACGCCCTGCTTTAACATCTGATACGTATTCAAGATCCAATCATCAATAAAAAGATTCACCTCAGAAAGATAAGGTACATCAGGTAACGATAATCGCTCCTGTACATAATCCAGTAACCGTTGATTATGACAGGGCTTGAATCGTTCGCTGAGTTGCTGCTGCTCATTCAAAGCAACATAACTTTCCATAATACCGTCTTCTGTTTTCATGAACCGATGGACAGGCATCGCATCCAGAACTTCATTAGCCAGAACTACTCCATTAAAAGGAACCTCCGGCCAACGATCAAGCCAGGTAACTAAATGGGCTAAATGAGGAATTTTCTGTGCGATAAGTTCACGTTGGCGATGCTGTAAATTCGCACTGACCTCCAAAATATAATAAGCCACTGGCAAAGAGTTATGCTCTTCTAGATGTTCTAATACCGCCACACAAAGTGCGCCAGAGCCTGCACCAAATTCGAATACAACGGGAGACTCCAGTTCCTTAAGGACTTGCAAGCATTGATTTGCCAACGTTTTACCAAATAAAGGGGTTAACTCAGGAGCAGTAATAAAATCACCATGCTTCCCTAGTTTTTGCAACCCAGAACTGTAATATCCTTCACCAGGAGCGTACAATGCAAGTTGCATGAATTCTACAAAAGGGATAGCCTGACGTTCATTCAGTAATGCGTGTAGGGTGTGTATTATACTCATAGTTAATTACTTAAAAAAATTGCAGATACAACCTGGGTAAAAAACTCCTGCCAAGAGCTTAATTCTCCCATCCCCCACACAGGGAGATGGTGCCTGTCAGAGCGGATGAGGAGACGTCCTCGCCTTGTTCCTCTCACTGTGAGTAGCAGTAGGTAACCCAGAATATCTAAAGAATAGGAACCATACATTGAATCCGCCAAACAAACAAGAAGCAAAAGTTGCCTTAATCACTGGCAGTTCGCGCCGAATTGGCGCGGCTATTGTAAAAAAACTACATGCAACAGGATATAAAGTAGTCATTCATTGCCATCATTCATTGTCAGAAGCCCATTCTCTTGCTGCCCACTTAAATAGCCAACGAGCAAACAGTGCCTTTGTAGTGCAAAGAGATTTAACCGCACCATGTGCCGCGGAAGAAATTATGACGGCAGTGCAAGATTGGGCGGGACAGTTGGATTTATTAGTCAATAATGCCTCTGTTTTCATCCGTACAGAATTTACGACCTTTGCGGAAACAGATTGGTATGCGCTTTTTGACATCCATGTTAAAGCACCTTTTTTACTAAGCCTTGCAGCTCGTCCATTATTAGCCAAGCAATCGGGAGCAATTATCAATGTAACCGATACCCATGCAGAAAAGCCACTGAAAGAGTACTCCGTCTATTGCCAAAGCAAATCAGCTTTGGAAATGCAAACAAAAAGTTTAGCACGCGAGTTTGCTCCTGAAATCCGGGTCAATGCAGTTGCTCCAGGAGCAATTGCCTGGCCTGAGCACAACAATACGTTGCCCCCAGAACTACAAGAAAAAATTATTGCGAAAACCCCATTAAAAAAGCACGGTAATCCTGAATACATTGCCCAGGCCATTTTAGCTTTAGCGGAAAACCCCTTTATTACAGGACAAATACTCAAAGTAGACGGCGGAAGAAGTTTGCTCGGCTAATCGATTGTAGCCCTGGATGAAGGGAAACCTATAAACCCGGGTTATGGTCTCGCCCACACCCTGACTACAATGCGGACTAAATAACGCTTATCTAATTGCTTAATGAAAAAACTTATTGAATAATAGACAAGATCAATAAGGACGGATGAGTAAATTCATGAAGAAAATAGCTACCTTTTTATTTGTTACCTTCAATATCAGTATGGTACATGCTGGTGCCATGGGGATCATAAAACCTTCTTGTAACCCCGATGTCACTGTTCCCTGTCCATGTAATGCATGGGAGATAGGCATTAGTGCTTTATATTTACAGCCGAATACCAATTCCCCCCTACTAAATCCTACATTGACTATAAATAATATCGCAGCTGACGGCACATCTACTAACACGTTTAAGAACATTAAATCCCCTTGGGATTGGGGTTTTTTACTAGAAGGTGGCTATCATTTTAACACTGGTAATGACCTTAATATAAATTGGTTGCACTTCCAAGGGAACCGCTCGAGTAGCGTGATTACCTTAATTAATGCAGACCCAGACAGACCAGATATCAATAACTCGATGAATTTGAGGTTTGATACTAATTTTGATGCAGTCAATCTTGAATTAGCACAAACCAGCTACTTCGGGAATACAACAAATATTCGTTTTTATGGCGGTGGACAATATGTCAACGCCAAGATTAAACGTGCTGAATCTAATTTTGAAGAAATCGTTGGCGAACCGGGCGATATTCTTTTTCAAGAATCAGTATCTCATACTAAATTCCAGGGTGCAGGTCCTCGCATTGGGATAGATATGGCTCATAAGCTAAACAATAGTTTTGCTGTATTTGCGCAAAGCGCCACAGCCATCCTCCTTGGAGAAAGAAAGGCAAAATTATCTGGAGCAAACATAAGCGGAAGTAATGTTACTTCGTTCAGCGCGAATGCCAAAGGGGTCCATGTCGTCCCCGAAGTGGAAGCAAAATTAGGGGCCAGTTATCAATGGAATACACACAAAGGACAGTTTAGTTTAATGGCCGGTTGGATGTGGCAACATTATTTTGATATGTTTCTTCTACCTCCAGGAGGAAACTCTAATCCTGCAACCGTAGTCACTCAGAATGATTTCTCTTTAGATGGTCCTTTTATCACGGCAAAATGGGTTTCTGGATGTTAAAAAATACTCATGATGACAATAACCCCTCCTCATTACTTACATGCTGCAGCATGTAAGTAGGGGGCGACCTATTACGTCGTCTATTCATAAGCAAATGGGAGTCTTGTTTTTTCTGCTTCTGGTTGCATCGTTTTTGTTTAAAGGCACAAGCGATTATTCAATTTTACTGCTCAGCTACAGCATAATGCTTGTTGCACTAATTGGTTCTATTTCCCTCCATTGGTCTGCCAAATTAATTCAATGCACCACAATAGCGTTTTGGCTGATTCTCTGGCTTGTCTGGATAATACTCCTTCCGCTATTGAGCTGGGTGCCCAATACTGCTTTTTTCGGCATCTTCCAATGCTCTGCGTGGATATTTGGTTTTTTTTTAGTGGCTCAAAATCTTCGCACTGAATGGTTATGGCAAAATTTGCTCCGATTATTGTGGGTATTGGCTTTGGTTTGTGCCGCCTATGCCTTGATTCAGCTCTGGGGTAAAAATGAAATGCCTGCTGGATTTTTTGCAAGCAAAAATACTGCTGCAGCCTTTTTAATGACAGTTAATCTATTACTAATAGGAAAATTCTTTACATTAAATCATCCTCAACTCATTGAAATAAATCAATCTAAAACACAAAAAACAATTGATAATACTTTGCTTCTAATCAGTATTTACATCATCACCCTTGCTTTGTTTGCAGCCTTAAGCCGTGGTGTAATTCTTTGTTTTATTTTCTTTGCTTTGCTAGAAGTCGCTTTGTGTCGCCATACAATAAAAATAAAAAATATTTATCAACTATCTGCTGTTCTGGTTTTGGCTTTATGTACCTTGTATCTCTTGGCGCAACCTGCCATCCAACATCGGCTGGATTTACTAGCGCATGAGAAATCACGCCTTGTTATTTGGCAAGGTGCGTGGCACTTATGGCAAGTAACCCCCTGGTATGGGCTTGGTATTTTCAATTTTAAACAGTACTACCCTGCGTTCAGTTTAGCGGGTGATGGTTCCAATCTCGAATATGCGCATAATGACTTTTTACAGTTGTTGATTGAAACAGGAGTTCCAGGTGTTGTTATCCTGCTTGGAGTGATGGTGACGTGTATCGTCTATTTAAAACGCTACTTAAGCCATCAAAATAAAAATCCTATTGCCGGGATTCAGGGTATGGCGTGCTTTGCGGCATTAAGTGCACTGGTTTGCCATAGTGTGATCGATTTTAATTTCTATGTATTTCCCATAAATCTCCTCATGGGATGTTGCTTGGGGTACCTTTATTACTTCTTTAAACAAGAAGGCTGCATCAGAGTTTATTCAATACCGTCTGGTAAAAGTTTTTGGATTCTACAATGTAGCCTAATTGTATTTCTCCTGCTCGTAAGCAGTTACTTTGTTCGTTTTTTAACCCTAGAACACTATATTGGCAAAACTGAAGCGGCACTGCAGGAAAAACAATTTCGGAAAGCGGTTAATTACAGTAATTATGCATTGAAATCATTTCAATTTGTTGAAGTTCAAAGCCTGCAAATTGATGCTTACCTGCAATTGCTCCAGCACACGCCATCGGAGCGTCAACGGTATGACTGGACAGCAAAAACAGTAGCGGCTATTAATCAAGCCATCGCAATGAACCCATACTTCGCTCATTCATATTTTCAAATGGCCTTGTTACAAAGCTTGGTCTTTGATAACCCACAGGAAGCAAAAGAATATTTTCTTAAAGCACTAAAAAATAATCCGCATTTTTGTTTGGCGCGACTTACTTTTGCTCGATTTTTAGTCGAGCAACATAAGCTACAGTCCGCTCAGGAAGTTTTGGAGACTGGTCTTCATTATCCAATTCCCCCAAAATATATAGAGCTTTACCTCAATTATCTGGCCAAACTTCGTTTTCAAAACGGCGATCCGCAAGGGGCTAAAAAAGTAGTGGCGCGATTACAACATCTCGTTATTTATAACCAAGATTATAGCGATCTCATTTAAACTTAAATTGCTTTTCGCTCCGCCCCACCTGTAGATGTAGGTAAAAAATAAGTAGGCTTGGCTGTTAAGCCCAGCATTTTCCCATTAAGACATACTAGGCTTAACAACCCAGCCTACCTTGTTTGTAGATATACCAAGATTGGGGTAATTAATTATGGTTTATTTAAGATATAGATTGCAAAAAACTATCAATTCCAACTAAAGAACCCAATTGATAAAATCGATTTAATAGTGACTCATCAAGCCATGTACCAAAATAGTAACGAATCAAAGATTTGCTTTGCAAAACTGCCTTATATTCATCTTCCAGACTAGCCAATCCTTGCAAATGGGTCATAAACAAGCAGATTTTTTCCGTGACACTTACAGGAACACCCCGCTGCTGCAATAACTCCTGATAAAGCCAAGGCTTACCACTTCCCGCACGCGATATCATGTACGCGTCACAACCACTTAACTCTACGGCTCTTTGTAAACTGGCAACATCATGAATATCACCATTAGCAATCACTGGAATAGTCATGTTTTGTTTGATTTGTGCGATTTGCTGCAGATCAGCAGCGACATCATAATCATCAATCCAACGTCGGCCATGCACAATCAAAGCATCTGCACCCGCCTCTTCGATTTTTTTTGCCAGTAAAAGATCCTGTTCATTGCCTTGGATACGAATTTTTATAGTTAAAGGGATGGTAATGGCCGCACGTACTTCCTGAATAATTCGTACCAATTGTTCGGGAGCCTCAAGCAAGGCACTTCCCGCACCTTTTTTACGTATTTTAGGTTTAGGGCAGCCACAATTAATATCAATAATATCCGCCCCATTGAACTGTAATCGTTGGGCGGCTTGCGCCAATATGTATGGTTCTGTGCCTGCAATTTGATATGCAAGAATCTGTTCCTGCGGCGCTCGATAAATATAACGTGAATTAGTACTGTGTTTATGGAGGATATCGGTTGCAGAACTCATTTCCGTAACGCAATATGCAGGTGTCAGATATCGATTGAATAAAGTTCTGAATGGCGCACAACTATAACCTGCCAAAGGACCTTGAATTAGCCGATTGGGTAGCGTCAGAGAGCCTATTTTCAACGAACTGTTAATAAAAGCGTGCATCAATTTATTTCATGGATATAATGAGGACCTATTTTAACATACTTAAACCTAGAAAAAGCAGTTTAAACTTGCTGCACAAGCCCAAGGTACTGAATCAAATAGGAAAAGCTTTATGGACAAACGCTACTTATCCCCGTTAGAAATGCTCAATATCGCAACACAACATGCCTATGCTGCTGATTATCTATTACAACAAATCACAGATTGGACATTTCGACAGGCTGATCCACTTACCGTATTAACCCCAGTGACTTCGCTAATGTACCAAGCCTTTCAACTGACATTAAAAGCATACTGTTTACACGATCATCGTCCAGTGAAAGAGCATAAGAAACTTATGGAGTTGGTTGAATTAAATAGCCATCTGGGCTTTTCTCGGCAAGAGCTCGTTTTATTTAAAACCCTAGCAAAGCAACAGGTTTTTCTTAAAGGAACGGATTACGATTTATGGGAAAATCAGCAACAACTGCATGTCTTTTGTGAAGAAATTCTTTCTCTTTATCAAAAGTTACAAACATTGATGCCATTAGAACTGCAACCCGATTATCAGCAATAATCATGTAGCCTGGGTGAAGCGAAGCGTAACCCGAGTTCTCTGGATATGAATAAAATTTCTCGACCCGGGTTGCGCTTCGCTTCACCCAGGCTACAATGAGGCAGCATCTTTAGATAAAAATGCACAAACATTAAACAACCAACCATTCATGGTACTTGGCATCACACACAATTCACGCTAGGATAAGTTCTCTTTATTTTATTCTATTTAGTGTTACTTATATTAAGGTAGAAACTATGGAGCAGGTAGAAGACAATAAGACTGGAAATGCTGTGCAGCACCAAATATTACAGCTAAGTCATCGCTTAAATTCGCGAATTTTAGGTCAGAATGGATTAATTTCACGTTTACTCATTGCTTTGCTTGCTGATGGCCATTTACTGGTAGAAGGTGCGCCTGGGTTAGCAAAAACCAGAGCAGTTAAAGAATTGTCTGATGGAGTCGAAGGTAATTTTCACCGCATCCAATTTACACCTGATTTATTGCCGGGCGATTTAACGGGTACTGATGTATATCATCCACAAAATGGTTCATTTGTATTTCAACCAGGCCCCATATTTCATCATTTGCTTTTAGCCGATGAAATTAACCGCGCCCCAGCAAAAGTACAATCAGCTTTACTTGAAGCAATGGCAGAAAGGCAGGTTACTATAGGAGGCAAAACCTATCCTCTGCCTGAATTATTTTTAGTTATGGCAACACAAAACCCAATTGAGCAAGAAGGCACTTATCCCTTACCTGAGGCTCAATTAGACCGATTTTTAATGTATGTAAAAATTAGTTATCCTGATGCTAAAGTAGAGCATGATATTTTAGCCTTATCACGCAAAGAAGCCTTAGGTGCCACAATGGCCAGCAAACCACTGGCATCGGAAAAATTATCGCAAAAAACATTATTTGAGGCACGTAAACAAGTACTTAACGTGCATACAAGCGAAGCATTAGAGAACTATCTGGTGCAATTGGTCGTAGCAACACGCAATCCTGGCGTATACAGCGAAGAATTAGGTCGTTGGTTGCGTTTTGGCGCCAGCCCTCGTGCTACGATTGCCTTAGATCGCTGTTCTAAAGCTCATGCTTGGCTTTCCGGAAGAGATTATGTCACTCCAGACGACATCCACGTCATTGCTCATGATGTATTACGCCATCGAATTTTATTAAGTTTTGAAGCTGAGGCGGAAGGAATCAGTAGCGATGATTTTATTGACTCCTTATTACGTTTAGTTGCTGTTCCGTAGTTGTAGCCTGGGTGAAGCACAGCGTAATCCGGGTTTTTCTGCAGATTCCCCGGGTTATGGCATGTGCCTTCACCCAGGCTGCGATATGGGTGAGTTAAGCTCTATCTATCCTACACAGCATATGAGGTATACGAGGTTTTTATGGCTAATGGCGTTATTGCACAATTAAATGAATTGATTGACTTGAGGCGTTATGTACAATCGGTTCATTATCACCCTGAAGGTAAAGCAATACGATCCGGCAATCATTTATCCAAATTACGTGGCCGTGGAATGGATTTTGCTGAAGTAAGAAATTATCAGGCAGGTGATGAAATACGTCATATGGAGTGGCGCGTCACTGCGCGCACCGGTAGACCTCATGTCAAAATTTATCAGGAAGAACGTGAACGACCAGTAGTCCTTCTCACTGACTTTAATCCGTCAATGATTTTTGGTACACGCATTGCGTTTAAATCAGTGGTTGCCGCCCGATTAGCGGCACTTCTTGCCTGGACCGTAATCAAGGAAGGCGATAGAGTGGGCGGTGTATTTTACTCAGCGACCGATCACAGCGAATTTACTCCCCGCAGTCGTGATATGGGGGTACTGCCCTTGTTAGCGTCCCTAAGCCGATATACGGATCAGTCCGAAGAACAAAGAGAAGCCAAACCAAAGCTACTTAGTGATGCCTTGGCTCGCTTACGACGCGTTGTGAGACCCGGAAGTATCCTCGTTCTAATCAGCGACTTTTACTCTATGGACAGTGAATGTGAAAAACATTTAAATCGGTTACGTTATCATAATGACATTCTGGCCTATCATATTTGTGATCGCGTGGAACTTGCACCACCAAAGCCACAGCAATACGCGATAACCAATGGACAGCAAGAAATAATACTCGATACCAGCCTACGTTCGGTGAGCACGGCTTATGAGCAGTATTGTCAGCAACGCATCGATCGCTTGCAAAATCAATTGCGGCGCTTATGCATTCAGTATGTGCAGGTCACCGCAGATATTGATTTAGCACAGTTGGTGCGGCAAACGTTTCCTAGGAGGTCGCGTGGCTAACACAGCTCCCTTGGCCCAGTTAAAAGACATACATCTTCCGCCGCCTATTGGGTGGTGGCCATTGGCCCCTGGTTGGTACATTTTGCTTGCATTTGTTTTATTTTTAATAATCATGCTCGCTTACGGTGCTTATAAAAGACATCGTCATGCTTTGGCAAAGAAACAAGCGTTGCTGTTGTTACATGACTACCAAAAACACTATGAAAAAGAACAGAATAGCTCCTTAACCAGTGCACATATTTCAGAATTATTACGTCGAGTTGCCCTTGCCTATTATCCAAGAGAGCGCGTTGCCAGTTTACATGGAGAAGAATGGTTGCACTTTTTAAATGAAACCGGCAAAGGAATTGATTTTAATTTGGTAAAAGACATGTTGTTAGATGCCCCCTTTAAAACAGGGGAAACTATGGATCTCAACCCCTTGTTCAACACCGCACAACGTTGGATTAAACAAAGGAGGGTGCCATGTTCGAATTAGTCAATCCTTGGATTTTAGTACTTTTACCTTTGCCCTTGATCTTCTGGTTTTTAATCCCTAGAGCCAAAGTACAATTGCCCTCTGCATTAAAAGTACCGTTCTTTGCAGCGATGCTCCCTATAGCGGATCAAGAAAAACGTTCTGTTTCTGCACAATATTCGCTAATCATTCCGGCTATAGTGTGGTTATTATTGGTAGTTGCTTTAGCAGGACCACGCTGGATTGGCGCCCCCAAACCCATTGCCCGTGAAGGGTTTAACATCATGTTGGCTTTAGATTTATCTGCCAGTATGGAAATCCCCGATATGCTCCTGCATGGACGCCCGGCAAGTCGTTTAAGTGTAGTAAAAAGTGCTGCTGAGCAATTTGTACGCGATCGTTCTGGAGACAAAATTGGTCTGATTCTTTTCGGAACACACGCCTACTTACAAACACCACTCACTTATGACCGACAGACCATTCTTTTACGCCTAGAAGATGCCACAGCAGGGCTTGCAGGGAGAACTACATCCATTGGCGATGCCGTTGGCCTTGCGGTAAAACGCTTGGATGATGTACCTAAAGAAGGAAGAATTCTTATTTTATTGACGGATGGAGCAAATAATTCAGGCGTCCTTGCGCCGCTAAAAGCAGCAGAATTAGCTAAAGATGAAGGAATTAAGATCTATACCATTGGCTTAGGATCTGAAGCAGAATCAAGAGCCTTAGTTGGTGATTTTATAATGCAAAATGCTTCTGCCGATTTGGATGAGGAGACTCTACAAAAAATGTCGGACATGACTGGAGGCCGTTATTTCCGTGCTACAGATACTAAAACATTACATTCTATCTATAAAACAATTAACAAATTAGAAGCAGTAACCCAGGAACAAGAAACTGTTCGTCCGCAAAAAGAATATTATCCATGGTTTATTGGTGCAGCCTTACTACTTTGTTTCTCTTGGCTGATTAGAAAAACAAATCTGACCATGAAAGTACGCTCAGTAGCAGCCGCTCAGGAGGCATTAAAATCATGATCGCAGATTTTCATTTTTTAAGGCCTTGGTGGTTTTTAATGATTTTACCTTTATTAGGATTGATTGTGGTTTTATGGCGACAAAAACCTCAATTACATGCCTGGTCAGAAATTTGCGATTCTCATCTACTCAGCCATCTCCTGCAAAAAAAAGGACAAGGACGACGCATGAGCTCTATGCTCTGTCTGTTTATAAGTATTCTATTTATGATTGTGAGCATCGCGGGTCCTGCCTGGTATAAACTCCCCGTAGCAACCTACAAACCAATACAACCCAGAGTTTTAGTTTTAGATATGTCAGACAATATGATGGCTAACGATTTATCACCCAATCGACTAAGTCGCGCAAAATTCAAGTTGCATGATTTATTTGCGCATAAAGATGTAGGCCAATTTGGTCTTGTGGCCTTTACCAGTGAACCTTTTGTGGTTTCGCCACTTACTGATGATGGGCAAACTATTTCCTCCTTACTTTCCTCTCTCACTCCAGATGTCATGCCTGTAACGGGACAAAATCTTGATAGTGCCTTGAGCGAAGCCAGCAACTTAATCAAACAAGCAGGTTATAACCAAGGACAAATTTTGGTATTAACTGCCGATACTCCTTCGGATGCTGCAATTGCCCTGGCAAAAAAATTAGCTGATTCAGGCATTTACTCTTCGATTATGCCAGTTAAAGCGGATAAGAATCTCAATCCACTGTTTGGTCGTTTTGCCGATGCAGGTGAAGGACAATTGGTACAATATACTCCAGACGCAACCGACTTAGATCAATGGCTTAATGCAAGTAATAATCAACAATTTGCTTTAAGTAAAGACGAAGACATACCACTTTGGCGTGATGAAGGACGTTGGTTTTTAATCCCCGCGTTGCTGATGCTTTTGCCTGTATTTCGACGTGGTTGGATACAGAGGATGGCTGTATGATGCGTTACTTTATTCTTTTATTCATTTCATTTTTGCCTTTAAACACTCATGCTTTTAATTGGCAAGACCTATGGTCAACACCGGATCAGCAAGGACGAGACTTAATGTCAAAAAATCAATTCAAACAAGCCAAGGAAACATTTACGGGTAGTGCTTGGGCTGCGACGGCGGCATATCGTGACGGAGATTACCAAAAAGCTGCCGCGTTGTATCAAGAATTAAACAATGAACAAGGCTATTATAACCAAGGCAATGCTTTAGCGCATATGGGACAATATGAAGAAGCAATTAAAGCCTACAACAAGGCATTGGCACTCAATCCCAAAAATCAGGATGCGCTTTATAATCGTAAGTTAGTCGAAGATCTTTTGAAGAAAGATAAAGAACAGAACCAAAACAAAGATCAACAAAACAAAGATCAACAAAACAAAGATCAACAAAACAAAGATCAACAAAACAAAGATCAGCAAAACAAAGATCAGCAAAACAAAGATCAGCAAAACAAAGATCAGCAAAACAAAGATCAACAAAACAAAGATCAACAAAACAAAGATCAGCAAAACAAAGATCAACAAAACAAAGATCAACAAAACAAAGATCAGCAAAACAAAGATCAGCAAAACAAAGATCAACAAAACAAAGATCAGCAAAACAAAGATCAGCAAAACAAAGATCAGCAAAACAAAGATCAACAAAACAAAGATCAGCAAAACAAAGATCAACAAAACAAAGATCAACAAAACAAAGATCAACAAAACAGCGAAGCTCAGTCTGAAGCAGAGCGGGAAAAGCAACAAGCTAAAGAACAGTGGTTACGTTTGATTCCAGATGATCCTGGTGGATTAATGCGAGAGAAATTCTTACGTGATCATTTACGAAGAGAACGTGGGTGGTATTAATGAAGAAATTAATAATTATTGGTTTTTTTTATTTATTCAGTACTCTAGTTTATGCTGAAGCACAAGTGCAGATTGATCCGTCGCAAATCGGTATTGATGATTCATTCAGATTAGTCCTGACTCAAGATAATGCACAAAACGGGGGAATTCCTGATCTGAGCCCATTGCAGAAGAACTTCATGATTCTTGGCACTGAACGCAGCATGAATTATGTAATTATCAATGGGCAAGCACAATCATCTAGCGAATGGACTGTCACATTAAAACCAAAAAAAGAAGGCAAATTAACAATCCCAGCGATTAGAATTGGTGGAGAATATACCAAACCATTAACTATTGATGTACGCCCAGGTACCGCGCCACAAAGTACTCCCAGTGACAATTCTGCGACCCCACAGCAAAATCAGGCTCTTTATTTAACAGCCCAAGTTAATAAAAAAAATCCTTACGTAAATCAACAAGTTATTTATAAAGTAACTTTATACTATTCCAAAAATTTTTTAGACCATAATTACCAACACCCACAAGTAGAAAATGCATTACTGATTCCCTTGGGAGAGAACAAACGCTCTCAGATACAAAAAAATGGAGTGACCTATATTGCCGAAGAACAAAATTATGCCATTTTCCCTCAAAAAAGTGGGGCTTTAAAAATTAAACCACCCGTGTTTAGCGCATTGCTCTATGAGTTTAACCCCGAACGAGTTCAAGCTACGGCCAAAACAATTAGTCTTAATGTACAACCAATACCTAAAGAGTATTCAAGTAAAATATGGTTGCCCGCTAAAGGCGTTAAATTATTTGAACAATATGAACATTTGGATCAAACCATTAATCAAGGTAACACATTAATTCGTACTGTAATTATTGAAGGTGTGGGTATTCCCGCACAACTATTACCCACACTCAAGTTTGCTAAAACAGATGGGCTTAGTATTTACCCAGAGAAAGGGAAAGATAAAAATCGGATAACTCAGGGAGAATTGATTGGCCGTACTGAAATTAAAGTGACTTATTTATTCAATAAAGCAGGAAAAATAACAATCCCGGAATTAAAACTCCCTTGGTTCAATACCGAAACAGGAAAAGAAGAAGTAGCTTCCTTGCCTGCAAAAACATTTGAAGTAATATCCACAAACACCGCCCCGGCGACAGACACAAAACAACCTGCTGTACGCAAAAATGAACATGCTGCCCAACCCGCACAGCTAACGAGTGAATCTACTTCGCCAACCCAAATCACATGGGCCTGGATAGTTGCAGCACTTTTTGCTTGTGCCTGGCTGTTTACTATAGCCCTATGGGCTTGGCAAAAACGTAATAAAAATACTGGCAAAGGTCAATACAAAACGGCATTAAACGAACTTCATAAAGCCTGCACACAAGGAAATCCTCAACGCGCACGTGATGCATTATTAAAATGGGCAAGCTTGCAATGGCCCGATGCCCCCATATTAAATCTAACGGATTTAACCCGTCTTACTACGGATGTGCCGTTTAAAAAACAAATACAAATTTTGTCGCAAGTATTATACAAAAGCAAAGAAAAAACCTTGTGGCGTGGGGATGAATTGTGGCGTAGCATTCAGCAAATGAAAAAAAATACCAATAAGAAAGAAGATAAGAACAACCTACCGCCTATTAATCCGGCTTGATTTGCAACACATAGCAAAAATCTCCCTCACCCTAACCCTCTCCCCTACGCAGGCGCGGTGGAGAGGGGATCCAAGGTGAGGATACCTCAGGCGTAACAACCCAGCCTACCCGTGCTGTATGTTTATCATGACAAACAAAATGGGTGCTCAAATCAGGAGATCCTCCGTCGTAAACACCTTAGGATGACGGTAACTCATTTCATTGTATTAAATTTTTGGATATTCATCCTCCCGCTCATCCTGTTCTACATCTTCTTTATTTTTTTTAGAGCTTCTTTTTTGGAGAATAAGCTTTTGAGTGGCTTGTTCTGTTTGGGTCTCTTGAGGGATATTAGGGTCACCCGCTACTGTGTCTTTTAATCGGTTCGCCACTTTCATTATATCAGGCATATCTTTTTTAATTCTCTGGGCCGAACTTTCAGATTCGGACTCTGATTCACTCAGGGCATCTTTCTCTCCTAAACCCTCGCTATCTTCTTGAGCAGATTCAGATTTTCTTGTGACATAATTGGCTATTTTATTTACAAGAAACTTCAGTGCAGGATAGATAAGTCGGCCAATCGTATAAGCAACTGCCAAAGAAGCGGTTACCGCGAGTATTGCAACCCCTACTGGAGGAGCTATGAGGCTGACCACTGTACCAATGAGTGCCAGAGAGGCAAAAGCGATAGCTACTGATTTATCCAACACAGCCGTTGTACCCAACTTTGCTAGTTTTTGTTCGCAACTTACTTGATTATTATATAATTCTTGTAAAGAATTTAACTGGCCTTTAATGTCATTTCTTTCACTTTCGATTTTAGATATTAAGGCTTGGTACTCTTCTATTTTTCCGTCTTCCTTGGCCTTTTTGGCGTCTGCTTCTAATTGTTCTAAATGGTCAATTAAATAATCCACCAGATTTTTTTGTCCCTCAATTTCCCTCTTTATTTTTGTCAACTGCTCTTCAACTTCATAACGTTTATAATAAAGTTTGGCCAAAGTAATTACACTCAAACCCAATGCACCAAGTGCGGTCACCAAAGCAATAATAGGCGCGGAAGGAGGGAAAGCCAAAGCAGTTATTGCAAGGCCCAAAAGAACTGTTGCATACACAAAGCGTGCATTACGCGACAAAGTGAAAGGCACTTTTTGATTGGTTATATAAGCACCAAAATAAATAATTGGGATCACAATAAAATCCGTGGTACTTGTCAGTAATTTAATAATTTGAAAACTTTCAGCTGCTGCAGTTGTCGCATTATTTACAAGGCCTTTAACCTCGACCAAACGATTAATCGCGCCACCAGCGCCCCCTAGGGAATCAATGAATTTACTTGCAAATGGAAGCATGCGTAATATGGCTAAAGCAATCGACTTTTTTGATGCTTTAATGCCTTTCATAACCTTTAACTTTTTCCTTAATTGTTCTACGGAATCTGCTTCCAGATGTTCAAATGTTTCAATATCAGTTTTAAAGAACATTGCTTCCTCAATAAAAATTGCTCCACCCTTTTACATTATACCAATTAATTATGATATAAGGCTGAACAGGAAAAGAATCGTTAACATTCAACATGTCCAAGGGTAAATCGTTTTAGCCTTTTTAATTAGAAACGCGGACAAATACTCTTAATATTGGGACAATTAATAAAAAAGTGTATAATTCCTCTTTTTGTTACACAAATATTGATCAGTCATGAATCTTGAAAAAATATATGATGTTATTGTTGTAGGTGGCGGGCATGCGGGCACAGAAGCGGCTCTTGTAGCAGCACGAATGGGTGCGCAAACATTATTACTGACTCATAACATGGATTTGCTCGGGCAAATGTCGTGTAATCCTGCCATAGGTGGAATAGGAAAAGGACACTTGGTCAAAGAGATTGATGCCTTAGATGGAGCGATGGCAAAAGCAGCTGATAGAGCAGGAATTCAATTTCGAACGCTTAATGCCTCCAAGGGACCCGCCGTGCGTGCTACTCGTGCACAAGCTGACCGTGTGCTTTATCGTCAAGCCATCAGAGAGCAACTGCAAACCCAAGAAAATCTAACTCTATTTCAGCAAGCAGTTGATGATTTACTGATCGAAGGTGGTCGAGTAACAGCTGTGGTTACACAAATGGGCCTTACCTTAAAAGCTCGTGCGGTGGTATTAACTGTTGGCACCTTTTTGGGAGGTAAAATTCACGTAGGCATGAGCCAATATGCTGGCGGTCGAGCAGGTGATCCCCCTGCGATTGCTTTAGCAAAAAGCTTGCGTGATCTTGATTTACCAGTTGGCCGCTTAAAAACGGGGACGCCACCACGAATTGATCGCCGTTCTTTAGATTACAGCCAAATGACAGAGCAACCAGGTGATACGCCCATCCCTGTTTTTTCATATATGGGACATGTCAGTGATCATCCACAACAAGTGTCTTGCCATATTACCCATACAACAGAAGCCACACACGATATTATTCGCAATAATCTGCATCAATCTCCCATGTACGCAGGGGTTATTGAAGGTGTAGGTCCTCGTTATTGCCCTTCTATTGAGGATAAAATTGTTCGTTTTGCGGATAAACTATCGCATCAAATCTTTGTCGAGCCTGAAGGGTTAACCACCGAAGAAATCTATCCTAATGGTATTTCTACAAGTCTTCCCTTTGAAGTTCAAGTTCAATTTGTGCGTACGATTAAAGGTTTTGAGCATGCCCATATCACACGCCCAGGGTATGCCATTGAATATGATTATTTTGACCCTCGTGGATTAACCTCATTCTTGCAGACGAAACCAATTCCCAATTTATTTTTCGCAGGCCAAATCAATGGTACCACCGGCTATGAAGAAGCTGCCGCACAAGGAATCATTGCCGGAATGAATGCTGCCCTTCAGGTTCAGGAAAAAGAACTTTGGTGTCCCCGACGTGATGAAGCGTATATAGGGGTGTTGATTGATGATCTCATCACCTGTGGTACCCAAGAACCTTATAGAATGTTTACTTCTCGTGCCGAATATCGCCTACTTTTACGTGAAGACAATGCGGATTTACGCTTAACGGCTAAAGGCCGAGAGTTAGGTTTAGTCGGTGAAGAGCGTTGGCAACATTTCTCTAGCAAAACTGAAGCCATAGAATCCACACAAGCATTGTTACATCAAACTTGGGTTCGTGTAGGGCATAATGAGCCTTTAAAAGATGTCCTGCACAATCCGATGCAGCATGACCATAGAGCCTCGGAGTTTCTTAAGCGTCCTGAAATCAATTATCAACATTTATTAATGCTCGATGATTTAAACTTACCTGAATTATCCGCTGAGGTTAGTGAACAGATAGAAATTCAAAACAAATATGCAGGGTATATTGAACGACAACAACTCGATATAGAAAAAATGCGTAAACATGAAAACACCGTGTTACCTGAGTCGTTAGATTACAGCGAAGTGACTGGATTATCGAATGAAGTTATCCAAAAACTAACAAAAATAAGACCTGCCACTTTGGCTCAGGCTGGACGTATTTCGGGTGTTACTCCTGCTGCCTTGTCGCTCCTTTTAGTCCATTTAAAAAAACAGCGAATTGAGGTATGAAGGAATCTAGAGCAAAAATACAATCACAGCTTGAAGAAGGCTTGCAGCAATTTGATTTGCAGGCACTTACAGCCTCTTTAGCTGATTATTTAGTCTTACTTAATAAGTGGAATTTGGCTTATAATCTCACTGCAATTCGTGATCTTGAATCTATGGTGGGTAAGCATATATTGGATAGTTTGGCGATTTTACCTTGGCTTAAAGGTACGCAAATTATTGATGTAGGAACCGGCCCAGGTTTACCAGGTATTCCCCTTGCTTTGGCCAGACCCGAGCTTAATTTTGTTTTATTGGACTCTAACGGAAAAAAAACACGTTTCCTACAGGAAGTAAAACGACAGCTCAATTTAAAAAATGTTGAAGTTGTACAATTTAGAGTCGAAAACTACCACCCAACTCAAGGTTTTGATACAGTATTAAGTCGAGCTTTTAGTAGCCTTGAACAAATGATTCAGTGGACGCAACATCTTATTGCTAATGAAGGAATCTGGTTAGCAATGAAAGGGCGTTCTCCTGATACAGAATTAAATGAGATAAAGCAAAACTGCACAGTGCAGCACTATACTGTCGCAGGGGTTGAAGGCGAGCGCTGTTGCGTCATTATTGAAAATTAACCTAAGAATAAAGTGGGACTAGGTTTACATTAACTCTCTCGAGCCAAAATGGCCCCAATTTTCGAGCATCGAAACGCTGCATACACGAAGTATGTGAGTATTGAAGCACAAAAATCCGGTAGTTTGGCCAAGATAGTAGAAAGTAAGCTCTAGTTTGCCGCTAATTCAGGTTTAACCAAGGAATAAATCATGGCAAAAGTTATAGCCATTGCCAACCAAAAAGGTGGCGTAGGCAAAACTACTACTGCTATTAATTTAGCTGCTTCTTTAGCAGCAAATCGACAACAGGTTTTACTGATTGACCTGGACCCGCAAGGTAATGCAACCATGGGTAGTGGTGTTGATAAAAGTCAGCTGGTACATACGACCAATGATGTTTTATTACATGATTGCCTTGCCGAACAAGCGTGTCTTTCCACTACATGCGGTTATGATCTAATTCCTGGAAACGATGATTTAACCGTTGCGGAAGTGAGTCTCATGGAGCGCAATCATCGTGAAACATTTTTGTATAAAGCATTACAGCTGATTCAAAATAATTATGACTTTGTCTTAATCGATTGCCCACCAGCCCTAAATACGCTAACAATCAATGCTTTTGTAGCGGCTGACTCGGTACTTATCCCTATGCAATGTGAATACTACGCATTGGAAGGCTTGGCGGCTTTGCTTTCAACCATTGAACAAGTTAAAGCATCAGTAAATCCACGTTTGCATCTTGAGGGCGTACTACGAACCATGTACGATGCGCGTAATCGATTGTGTTCTGAAGTATCAAAACAGCTCATGGAACACTTTCCAACTAAAGTTTATAGAACCGTCGTACCACGTAATGTCAGACTTGCTGAAGCACCGAGCCATGGGTTGCCAGCCTTACAATATGATAAAACATCACCCGGTGCAGCAGCCTACATGGTCCTTGCTTCCGAGTTAATTAATAAACAGACTGTAGTAGGTTAAATGGGGTAATTTATGACAGTAAAACGTAGTAGTTTAGGACGTAATTTATCCGCTTTATTGAGCCAATCAAGTAGCGCTCTTTTAAATGAGAAGCCACAAGCTGAAAGTCTGAAGCTTTCAGTGGATTGTTTGCAACCAGGGAAATACCAACCCCGTGGTGAAATGGAAGAAGCCTCGCTGATGGAGCTTGCTCAATCTATTAAGAAACAGGGTTTGCTGCAGCCTCTGTTAGTTCGCGAGTTGAGTAGCGGTCTCTATGAAATTATCGCGGGTGAACGTCGTTGGCGTGCCAGCCAACTAGCAGGACTTACGGAAGTTCCTGTTATTTTAAAACAAGTTGATGATGAAACAGCTATGGCCATGGCTTTAGTTGAAAATTTGCAACGTGAAGATCTCAATGCAATGGATCAAGCACGCGCGATGCATAGACTGACTCATGAGTTTTCTTTAACGCATCAACAAGTTGCGGATCTTTTGTGTAAGTCTAGAACTGCAGTCAGTAATTACTTGCGATTATTGGCTTTATCAGCTGGTGTTAAAAAACTTTTAGAGCATGGTGATCTCGATATGGGACATGCACGCGCCTTGTTAATGTTAGATGAAGAACAACAAAATCAAGTTGCTCAGCTAATTGTTGCGAAAAATCTATCTGTACGGGAAACGGAAAAGTTAGTTGAACGTATTAAATCTGGAAAAATAAAAGAGCAACAACCACATATAGACCATTCCCATACATATCACGATCAGTTGAGTAGTCTGGAGCAACATTTGCAAACCGCGATTAAGCTTAAACCAGGAAAAGCAGGCAAAGGTTCGTTAGTCATTCACTATGAGAATGAACATCGTTTGCAGCTTATCATCGATCAATTAAGTCGCACACAACAATAATTTTGTTATTCTTATCAGCACGATAACCTAGTGTGACCTAGGTTATCCCTCCTCTCAGTGCAGCAGTGTAGACAAAGCTTGATTTTAAATAGTCTAGTAATTGAGTTTGGCACGAATACTTTATCACCGCGAATTAAAAAAGAAATTTATATTAAGCTACACTTATAGATATAAGCTGGTTGTATTGCTCGGAGACTGCAATGTTAATACAGCCTGTTCAACCCGTTTACATTCTAATGAAAATTGGCGAAGATGAATTTGTAGGCCAACTGCTTAGTTTGTCTGATAAAAAATTAGAGCTAAAATGTGATGAATATATTGAAAAAGACATTGAGGTTTCCTTTTTTGCCAAGCACTTTCGTGGCCAAGCAATTATTGAGGAAATCAAATTTGCTCACTCTTTTTTTACTTATCAATTATCTATCCAAGAAATCCAATTTCAACCTGGCCTGTTAATTAATACTCGGCTCTAAATTTAATCTTAAAGTTGTTTTTTTGAAGAAGGCTAGTTAATGCGGCAGCACCTGGCTGTGAGTAGCTTATTCATGGTATCACGGTCAAAAATAGCAAAAAAATGTAAGCGGGATTGTTAAAAAGGACCGCTCACGGGCCGTTGGGTCAAGAGCCCGCCTGCTTTTGATTTAATTTCGTAGTTTGACGACTAGGGGTTTTAACGGCCCAGTCTCGATTGAGTACCGTGCATAAAGCACGGTACGTAGCTCGGAAAAATATCGATTCTTATAGCCAGTAAACAAAAACAAACAAGAATAGCCAAACCACATCCACAAAGTGCCAGTACCAAGCGACACCTTCGAATGCAAAATGCCGTTCTGGGGTAAAATGGCCCAACTTGCAGCGAACCGTGATAACAATCAACATGATCGTACCTAAGGTAACGTGGAGACCGTGAAATCCAGTGAGCATGAAAAAAGTCGTCCCATAAATACCTGCAGATAAAGTCAAATTCATCTTAGTATAAGCTTCATGGTATTCATAACCTTGCAAGATCAAAAACGTGATACCTAGAGCAATAGTTAAAACCATTCCAATAATTAATTGCTTTTGCTTTTGTAATTTTAAAGCCCAATGTGCCCAGGTGATAGTAACCCCCGAGGTTAATAAAATAAGCGTGTTCACTGCTGCTAAGCCCCAAGCGCCCATTGCTTCCTCAGCTCCAGCAAAAACTTTATTGCTTGGGTTATCTAATAAAGGCCAAGTAGAAATAAAATCTGGCCATAAAGTAAAGTGAGTTATTGGATGTACATGGCCACCTATAAGAGGGACAACCCAAAATCGGGTATAAAACAAAGCGCCAAAAAATGCACCGAAAAAACAAATCTCAGAAAAAATAAACCAGCACATACCCCAGCGAAACGAGCGGTCAACCTGTAGGTCATAGACTCCTTTTGAGTTCTCATAAATTACCTGGCCGAACCAACCAAACAACATGAAAATCATAATTCCCATGCCAATAGTGAATATGTAGGGCCCATACCAATCATGGTGAAGCCAAGATGCCGCACCTACAAGCATAGTAGTTAGCCCACATGATGCAACCAAAGGCCAATGGCTTGGCTTAGGGACATAATAAGTACCATGTGCTCCCATTATATTTTTATCTCCTGTATCAATAATCTTTAAAACGCTCTCAGGGAGAGAATCTAATCCAATCAAACCGCCCAATACGTCACAGTGATTTTCTGCATTATCGTATAGACTTTGACAGATTATCCACGCAAAGTTTGCAATCTTACATCTAACCTTTATCGGTTACATCAAATAAAGTATAAGACAATGTCACTGTATGCACTTTTTCGGGTAAATCAGTATCCAAATGAAAAAGTAACGGCATATTCATGGCTTCATGTCCGTTTAACGATTGCCGAGTAAAGCAAAAACATTCGGTTTTTTTCAGATACTTAGCAGCAATACCGGGAGTAACACTGGGTACAGCTTGCACTGTCATCGGATGATCCGTTTTATTTTCTGCATAAAATGCAAGTTTTGCTATTTCGCCAGGATGTACCTTTATTTTGCGGGTCTTAGGATAAAATGCCCATGGCACACCACTATTATTTGTAGCAACAAACTCGACTGTTATTTCTCTATTTTTATCAACTTTGGCCTTAGTTGCATCATAAGCTACTGCCTCAGGATTTGTTTTACCATTAATGCCCAATGTTTTACACAAACTATTATAAATGGGCACTAATGCAAAACCAAAAGCGAACATACCTAGCACAAGGCCAGCTAAAATAACCATTAACCTCTTATGGCCTTTCTCATTCTTCATACAACGAGCCTATAAATCCAACTTGGGTGGAGTTGTAAATGTGTGATATGGCGGTGGAGAAGGTAATGTCCATTCTAAACCATATGCACCTTCCCAAGCTCTTCCAGCTGCAAGGTCTTTTTTAGTCCCTTTCTTTCTCACCGTAGCAATCACATTATATAAAAACAGTAGTTGCGTAAAACCAAAAATAAAGGCTCCGACCGAAGAGACCATGTTAAAATTGGCAAATTGCAAAGCATAATCTGGAATCCTTCTTGGCATACCGGCGAGTCCTAAAAAGTGCATGGGGAAAAACGCCACGTTCACCGAAATAACAGATAACCAAAAATGCCATTTACCTAAGCACTCACTATACATATGCCCTGTCCACTTGGGCAGCCAATAGTATGTTGCAGAAAATAAGGCGAAAATTACGCCAGGAACCAACACATAATGGAAATGTGCCACTACGAAATAACTATCCTGATACTGGAAGTCTGCAGGTACCAATGCCAACATCAAACCAGTAAATCCTCCTATAGTAAATAGAAAGACGAAGGCTAAGGCGAACAACATTGGCGTTTCAAAGGTCATAGAGCCTCTGAACATAGTACTTACCCAGTTAAACACTTTAATCCCTGTGGGAACCGCAATAAGCATCGTGGTATACATAAAAAATAATTCCGCGCCCAAGGGTATACCAGTTGTAAACATATGGTGCGCCCAAACAATAAAGGACAAGACAGCAATACTGACTGTCGCATAAACCATAAAATAGTAGCCGAACAAAGGTTTACGACTAAAGGTAGGAATCACTTCGGAGATAACACCAAACGCCGGGAGTACAAGAACATATACTTCGGGATGTCCAAAAAACCAAAATACGTGTTGGAAGAGGATGGGATCACCACCACCTGCAGCATCAAAGAAGCTGGTACCAAAATGGCGGTCAGCCAACATCATGGTTACTGCCCCAGCCAATACGGGCATAATCGCAATCAATAAAAAGGCAGTGATTAACCAGGTCCATACGAACATTGGCATCTTCATCAAAGTCATACCAGGTGCACGTAAATTTAATATGGTTGCGATAATATTGATTGAACCCATAATAGAGGAAATACCCATCATATGGATTGAGAAAATCATAAAATCGGTACTGGGCGGCGCGTATTTGGTAGATAGAGGTGCATACATAGTCCAACCAAAGTTGGGGCCCCCTCCAGCATGAAACGTAGTTGACAATAATAATGTAAACGCAAATGGTAAAATCCAGAAACTCCAGTTATTCAACCGCGGTAAAGCCATATCTGGAGCACCAATCATCATAGGAATTTGCCAGTTAGCCATTCCTGTAAATGCCGGCATAACCACACCGAATAACATGATTAAGCCATGCAGTGTTGTCATTTGGTTAAAGAAGTTAGGATCAACAAAGCGATGGCCTGGCTGAAATAATTCTGCACGAATAAGCAGCGCCATGCCGCCAGCTAAAAAGAAGCTGATCATTGCAAGCCACAAATAAAGTGTACCTATGTCTTTGTGGTTTGTAGTAAACAACCAGCGTTTTATAAATCCGAAGACGCCCTTGCCTTGTTCAGGACCATGATCGTCATGTTTTTCATCGTGTGCTAATGTATAACTACTCATTGCAAACCTCCAGCTTGAACTTTATTAACCATGGTTGGTTGTTGATTGGCTTTTTGACGTTGTGCCGCAACTTCCGCAGCTTGGATTACGTCATTAGTATTATTTTCCCAGGCATTACGCTCATAAGTCGCAATCGCAGCGATTTCTTCATCGTTAAGCTGATCCTTATAGGGCTGCATCGCCGTGCCAGGAATACCATGTAGTATTGTATCTATATGTCGTGAAATAGGATGACCCGTTGCTACCGAACTGCCTCGGAGTGCAGGATACATTGGCGGAATACCCTTTCCGTCCGGTCTATGACATGGAGAACAGAATTGTTCATATCTTTGTTTTCCAAGAGCAAGCAACTGATCGCGTGGCATTGTTTTCTGTGCGGCAGCATTCGCTTCTGCTTTATCGTATTGATCTTGTGATTTGGTTTGTGCAGCAACCCATTTATCAAAATCTTCCTGGCTTACTGCTTCAACAACTATGGGCATAAATCCATGGTTGACACCACAAAGTTCAGCACACTGGCCTCTATAGGTTCCTGGTTTTTGTATTGTAGCCCATGCCTCATACATGAAGCCGGGTATCGCATCGCGTTTAATACCCAATTCAGGTACCCACCATGAATGGACCACATCATTTGAAGTAACCAAAAAGCGAATTTTCTTATTCACTGGTAAAACCAATGGCTTATCTACTTCCAATAAGTACCATTCGCTCTTTTCCTCTTTATTTTGAATTTGGGCAAAAGGTGTAGATAAGGTACTAAAAAAGCTTATTCCCTGATCCAGATACTCATACTGCCATCGCCATTGATAACCAACTACTTTTACAGTTATTTCTGATTGTCTTGTATCATCCATGCGGATTAAAACACGTGTTGCAGGTACTGCAAGTCCAACGAGAATCAAGAAAGGAATAAGCGACCAGACTATTTCTAATCGAGGATTATCATGAAATGTTGCCGCCTTATAACCTTTGGATTTTCGATGGTGGATCATGGAATAAATCATCACACCGAAGACAACAATCCCGATAATGGCACATACTGCCATACAAACCATGTGCAGATAGTACGCATCCCGACTGATTGGTGTTACCCCTTCGTACATATTTAACTGCCAGAAATCCGCAGCAGCGAATATTGGTTGGCTCGCAACCCAGGCACCAAGTATTGTTAATAATCTACAGATCTTCAACCTGTTTAACATCCCCATTCCTCGCCTTGTCAATAGCTAGACTACCTAGCTTCAATTTAGTGTTTATACGTTTTTAATTTGTGCCCCTCACGGCTGGAGAGGGGCTTTGATACTACACTACCACAACGAGTAGTTTCCTTCGGTTTTAGATTTACTGACCATATACTTCACCGCTTCAATGACTTCATTCGTAGTACATTGCTTGCAGCCTCCGTTTTTCGGATGACCTTTTCCGCGTACAGTATTCTCAATCAGTACATCCATATTTTTTGCAAGTAAGGGTTTCCACGCGTCTTTATCGCCAATTTTAGGCGCACCGTTTTTCCCTTCGTTATGACAAACAGCACAATTGTCGTTGTAAACAGCTTCTCCGCTTGCAGGATATTTCTCGGTACCGCCTGACTTAAGATTTTCTAACTCAGTACGCGTCAATGACTCGTTTAATAGGTAATCAACAGCAGAAATAATGTCATTATCGGAGCAGGTCACACAAGCACCCTTTACCGGCATTGAGTTAAATCCACTAATTGCATGGTGATATAATCCCGTTAAACCACTTGATTTTAATCGCTCATACCAACCCGCGGCATTCCCCATTAAGGGAGCACCCATCACACCTTCTTGGTGACAAATAACACAAGCGGTGAAATAAACTTGTTTTCCTCGATCGAGCGAAGGCCGCTCAGATGAGCCAGGTAAGCCTAAAGGTTCTTCACTCACTACCGTTTTAAGATACGTAGCAACAGCCATCCTATCCGCATCAGTTAAATACATCATGCTGTTATGATTTACTTCAGACATAGGACCAGCCACTGGACCCGCATTATTTATCAGTTTATCTAATTTAAACACATCAGCAACTTGTTCATGCGTTGCGGTTTCTAATCCATACTTGGTAATGTTTGGTGCCCAATACCCATTAATAAAGCCACCCGTTAGATAATATTTGTTCTTTGGCGCACCAAATGGATTTAAAGGGGTATGACACATACTGCAATGGCCTAAACCATCAACAATGTATTTGCCACGATTCCACTCGGGAGACCTGCCTTTTTCATATTGAAACCCATGTCCTTCAGGGAAGAAGAATAATAAGTTCCATCCCCAAAGAGAAAAGCGAGCTCCTGGTACATTAAAGGGGAACGGTAATGATTTGTTCTTTAAATTAACCGGAGGCAAGCTCATAAAATACGCGTATAGAGCACGCGCGTCTTCATCCGAAATTTTAGAAAAATAAATATAAGGGAATACTGGAAAATAGTTTCTACCTTTAGGATCACGGCCTTCTTTAACCGCACGGATAAAATCTTTCTCCGTCCAGTTACCGATCCCAGTTTCTTTATCCGGAGTAATATTAGGGCTATAAAATGTCCCGAAAGGAGTTTCGATAGGAAGTCCACCTGCATAAGCGGGAGTGCCTGCTTTAACATTAGTATGACAGGAAATACAATCGCCTACCTTTGATAAGTATTCTCCACGCTGAATTAAATCTTGCTGTTCGCCCGTAGCTGGGGCAGTTGGTGGATAAACCGGATAATATCCATCATGAACTTGTAATTTCTCTTGAGCAGGTGCAGCATTTTCTGCATGTAATAATTGACCCGCCATGCCAAGCACTGTCAAAGTTGTGACAATTAGCCTTCTTAGTAACAAAGAGCCCACGCCCCCTCCTATTTGTTCTTATTTTGTACGCTTCTCTTGCGGAGATAGAGTAATCGTCGCATTTTATACTCCACAACGCATAAGTTGCAATGTTATAATCGCTATCTTTAATTATTTTTATATTGTGATTATGTTTGTTTATCTTGATGGTTTGCTTTTAGGTTTATCCTTAATTATCGCTCTAGGGCCGCAAAACGTCTTTTTGATTAAACAAGGCGCCCTAAAAAATCACGCCATTCTTTCCGCTGTCATATGCTTTATCTGTGATTTAATTTTAATTTGTTCGAGTATTGCCGGCTTGCATGAATTGTTGCTCGTACGTCCCGTTCTACAAATCTGGATGATGCTGCTAGGTACAGGATTTTTACTTTTTTATTCTGCAAAAGCGTTAACCAATGCATTTTCAAAGTCAGAAAAAAATACAGAAAGCACCTATCAACCACGTACCAGAGCTCAAATCATTCTCCTCGCTTTAGGGTTTAGTATACTGAATCCCCATGCGATTATTGATTCTCTAGTCATTATTGGTGGCGGCAGTAGTGGATACCCCCATCAGGAACATATTTTCTTATTAGGTGTGCTTACTTCAAGTTTTATTTGGTTTAGTTCATTAACATTTACCGCGCGATATTTTTCAGATGTATTAACTAAAGCGAATGTGTGGAAAGGAATTGAGCTACTTAGTGGTGTATTAATGGCCTTGATAGGGATTAAACTGGGTACAGATTGTTTAAGCTTAATTTCAGAGATGATTGGAAAATCGATTTAGTAGAAAGGGCCAATCAGTGTGTCGCCAATTGACCCAGTGGAATGACACATAGCAAGTCCAACCTCGCAGCGTGAATATCTCATAACCCCTTATCCATGTCAACCAGCAAGTGAAGTGCCTGGAAGAGCGTAAGAATGACTGGATTGTGCGCACGCGCCGCATCAATAAGGCAGTCGCGTTTATAAAGAGATCCCATTGTTGTTCCAACTCACTTCAGTTAAACTCAAGCTTTCATGAATATGAGCAATACATGTTTTACGGCGATACCATCCAAGAAACGCGACAAATGTTTTTTTCCAGTTGGGAAAAATACCAACATAAAAAATTGTTGTCACCTTTAGAAAATGAGATTGTACAAGTGATATTAGCCCATCCTGAATACCATAAGATACTAGAAAATCAGGAAAAATTTCAGCAACAATCTTATTTCCCAGAATCAGGAGCCCCCAATCCATTCCTGCATATGGGACTTCATCTTGCAATCAGAGAACAAATAGTTACTGATCGACCTGCCGGCATTCACGACATCTATAAAAATTTAATCAAAAAATATAATGATTCTTTAGAAGTAGAACATTTAATGATGGAGCAATTAGCCGAATGCATGTGGCTTGCGCAAAAAAATAATATTCCTCCCAATGAAATTCATTACCTACAAGCATTAGCAAGCCTTTGAGTTAGTTTACTTATCACCACATTGTAGCTTGGTTGCTTGCAACCAGGATTGAATAATTCAGCCATTAAGAAGAGATGACTCCATTCCCGGTTGCAAGCAACCGGCTACCGGATGTCATCGTGCTGCTCCATTTGATATTCAAGGATATCTCCAGGCTGACAATTTAGATAAGCACAAATCGCCTCCAGTGTTGCAAAGCGTATCGCTTTCGCTTTACCATTTTTTAAAATAGACAAATTCGCTTCAGTAATGCCTATTGCCTCAGCCAGTTCCTTCAGCCTGCACTTGCGCTTTGCCATCATCACATCCAAATTAACAATAATAGACACGAGTACCTTCCTTAGATTGTTAATTGCGTTTCAGATTTTAGTTGATGGGCTTCTTGAATAATCCAGGAGGCCACCAAAATAATAAACGCCGTAATTAAAGTGGATGCATTTGCTGAGTTCAAGGTAATACTAGCAAAACGTTCTCCTTTAGGATTAGTAAAGGTGAGTGCTGCGGTCATTAATGGCTGATAAAACAACTGCACCAGTTCACCCACAATCATATAAATACTTACATGTTTAATCAGCTTGATATTTTCCTCTTCAAATAAATATCCTTGTTCAAAAAGTCTGAATAATTTAGCCAGCTTATGGCAAATTAAAATTGTAATGGTCATCGGCATCCATTCAATGGCCAACAGGATACAGCGATGCAGCCAAGAAAAATGAGCCGGATCACGAATTTGTTCAGCAGAAATCACCGAAGACCAAGCCCCTATATGACACATCCAATCAAATTTTAAGAGGATCAAGAATGTGGTCGCTAATGGAATAAGCCAACAAAGAGTACGAAATAATAAATAAAGTACATGGCTTGTGTTTTTTATTTTTTGCATGGTCAATATCCTGTAAGTAATAATTAGCAAGAATTATAACCAATAGCTATTGTTTATCAATAAAAATATATTTAATTTTAGATATTTTTTATTGATTATCAAAATAGAAATATACTGTCCATGTTCTGTGACATTCAATTCACACTTTTTTCCACGTCAAAAACGACACAGGGCTGGGTATCTTAGTAAAGATCAGTTAATATGGTGCATTAAATAACAAATCTATGCTCTCTGTATGACTGATAAAGAAAAAACAACCCATTTTGGTTACTCTACGGTTTCCTGGGGTGAAAAAGAGAAAAAAGTAGCTGAAGTTTTTCATTCTGTAGCAAAAAACTATGATGTGATGAATGACTTAATGTCTTTAGGAATTCATCATCTATGGAAACGTTATACTGTTGCCTTAAGCCAAGTACATCCAGGCCAGTCTGTCTTAGACTTAGCAGGGGGAAGTGGCGATTTGACACGATTATTATGCAAGAAAGTTGGGGAAACAGGCCGTGTTGTTCTTACAGACATTAATTCGGCCATGCTGCATGTAGGGCGTGATCGTTTATTGGACGAAGGGTTATACAAAAATATTGATTACGTACAAGGTAATGCCCAATGCCTTCCTTTTGCTGATAATAGTTTTCATTGTATTACCATGGGTTTTGGTTTGCGAAACGTCACCGATAAAGAAGAAGCCCTGCGCTCCATGTATCGTGTATGCAAGCCCGGCGGGAAAGTGATGATTCTTGAATTTTCCACGCCGACATTTCCTGGCTTAAAACCAATTTATGACTGGTATTCGTTTAATATTTTACCTAAAATAGGAGCATTTATTGCGCAGGACAAATCCAGTTATCAATACCTTGCTGAATCCATACGCATGCATCCAGATCAGACGAAACTAAAGGAAATGATTGAGTGTGCGGGATTTGAAGACTGCCACTATGACAATCTCAGTGGAGGCATAGTTGCCTTGCACATTGCCTATAAATATTGAGTGCATTATGTTAAAAAAATACTCCTTAAAAGCGCTTCAAATAGCCATTAATAAAGCCACCAAACTGGATGAACAAATGCCAGTCAAGCTAAAATCGCTTGATAACAAAACGCTTGAAATGATAATCAGCCCTTTAAATGTTAATTTTTTCATTCTATTTAAAGATGGCGAAATCATTTTGCTTGATCGCTGCGACAAAGAGGCAGACACCGTAATTCACAGCAATCCTTTGGGTTTAATCCGTCTCAGTTTATTGCCCGCATCGAAAGCTCGCTCTTTATTTAATGATAAAATCCGCATGACTGGAGACACGGAATTAGGGCAGCAAGTAAAAAAGCTATTTGATGAAATGGACATTGATTGGGAAGGCCATCTGGCTCATTTTACCGGCGATGTGGTGGCACATCAAATTGGTTCTTTTGTGCGTAAGGGATTATCATTCAAAAAGAAAATTGATGAGTCCATGCGCCAGAATATGTCCGAATACCTCCAAGAAGAGCTACGCGTCATTCCTACAAAATATGAATTGGAAGATTTTTTTGCAGAAGTCGATGAGTTATCCTTACGCGTTGAACGCCTACAAGCCCATGTCAATCAACTAATAAGCCGCTATGAAATCAATTAAAAAACTCATTCGTCTTATTCATATCAACTACATCCTAGCGAAAAACGGGCTGGATAATGTGGTCGTATCATTAAGATTGTTTGCACCGCTGCGCTTCATTGTTTATTTAAATCCTTGGAATTGGTTTCGCAAAGAACATTTGACACATGGCGAAGCCCTGCGTAAATCATTGGAAGAGCTTGGGCCTATTTTCATCAAATTTGGGCAAGCACTTTCCACTCGCCCCGATATTTTGCCTCTAGATATCGCTCTTGAGCTGAGTAAATTACAAGATAAAGTACCTCCATTTCCCAGCGAACAAGCAATGGCTATTATTGAAAAAGCCTATGGCTTATCTCCCTACGAAGTCTTTGCAGAATTTGATCCCATTCCCCTTGCATCAGCGTCTATGGCGCAAGTCCATGCAGCAACCCTGAAAACTGGTGAAGACGTGATTGTCAAAGTTCTGCGACCTAATATGCGCCGCATTATTGAGCAAGACTTGAGCATTATGCATACTATAGCCAAATGGGCAGATCGCTACTGGCCTGAAATTAGACGCTTAAAACCTAAGGAAATTGTCACAGAATTTGAACACACGCTACTTGATGAGCTGGACTTATCAAGAGAAGCCGCAAATGCGGCGCAATTAAGACGAAACTTTGAAAATTCACCCATTTTGTACATTCCAGAAATATATTGGGACTATTCTCGCCCCAATGTAATGGTACTAGAGCGAATTCATGGCATCCCGGTATCAGATATTAAAAGTTTAGAAGCACACGGAGTAGATATAAAAAAGCTTGCTGAACGTGGCGTAGAAATTTTCTTTACGCAAGTATTTCGTGACTGCTTTTTTCATGCAGACATGCATCCAGGGAATATTTTTGTCTCCTATAAAAATCCCAAAGAGCCACAATATATATGTATAGACTTTGGCATCATGGGCACTTTAAATAATAACGATAAGCGCTACTTAGCTGAAAATCTTTTGGCCTTTTTTAATCGAGATTACCGACGAGTCGCCGAATTGCATGTTGAGTCCGGATGGGTTGCGCGTGATACGCGTGTTGAAGAGTTCGAAAGCGGCATTCGTACGGTATGCGAACCCATTTTTGAACGGCCCTTAAAAGATATTTCATTTGCACAAGTGGTATTGCGTCTTTTTCAGGTTGCACGACGCTTCCATATGGAAGTACAACCACAACTCATTTTATTGCAAAAAACCTTGCTGGCTGTAGAAGGGCTAGGACGTCAACTCTATCCTGAATTGGATTTATGGGCTACTGCTAAACCTTTTCTTGCAAAATGGGTAAAAGATCAAATAGGCCCCAAAGCATTTCTCAACCAATTAAAACAGAATCTACCCTTCTTTGCAGAACAGTTACCGCACATGCCCAAACTGCTTTTTGATTATCTAGAGCTTAAAAAAGAAGAATTAATAATAAATAAAGAACGCGCCAACGCGCAGCCAGAAAATGAAAAACCAGCAGTACAATGGAACAGCATTGCACTTGGTGCGGGGCTTTCTTTCCTTTTAGTTAGCCTCTTAGACTATTTGCATCTTATCCATCACAAACAGCTCGCTCCGCTTACTCTAACTGGAGCCATTCTAACGGGGCTGTTTGTACTTATTAACCGTAACGCGAGGAACTAACATGGGATTAAGTGGTATTAGCCCTCTGTCTTTATTATTAATTCTAGTCATTATCATTGCTCTTTTTGGCACCTCCAAATTGAAAACCATAGGTACTGATCTTGGTGAAGCTATTCGAAACTTCCGCAAAGCTTTGAATGAAGAACAAAGCAATGAGCCCGCAAAAGAGGATAATAAACTCTCATGAGCGGCGGTGAGCTTCTTGTCATTTTGATTGTTGCTTTCATTGTATTTGGGCCTAAGAAGCTTCCGATGCTGGCAACACATTTAGGATTACTAGTAAGAAAGTTTCATCAACTTAAAGCACAGGCTGTGGCACTCTGGCAACAGCAACTTGATGTACTGCAATTGCAAGAAAATCAGCGTAAAGCCAAAGAAGCAGATGAGCAGTATAAAAAGGAACAATCATCCTAAATTTTAGTTATGCGTCAGAGAAAGTGGATAATGCAACCACTGTACTTACACTAACGAAATTGTTTTGAGGCTACAACAGATTTATTTTAAATCTTATTGTTTAATTTTTATGATATTTTTTTGCCATAATTAATCATTTTAGCGAATGATTTCCATATAAAGGCTGTAAGCTACTTACATGCAATGAGTGTATCTCATTGTAGCCTCATGAAATCTGGATTTATATGCAAGATTGTAGGAGCACACACAACAACAAAAATGCATCATCGTAGGATTTGAACATATATATTTAAATACTCGTTAAGAAGCTTATAATAGATTTATGAATTGTAATCTGAGTATAAGCATTGACACTTATCCTACATCTCCCACTTGACTGAGGGGCGTAGAAAAAGATTAAGCAGCCGTAACCATATTGCCCCGGGTTACAGCTTCGCTTTCGCTCAGGCTACAAGATAATGACTTTATAGAGACAAACTCATGAGTCTTCAAAAAAATTTATCTCAAGATGCAGCCCTTAAATTCATTATTCTTACGGGTATTGTAAGTCTCTTTGCAGATATGACTTATGAAGGAGCGCGCAGTATCACCGGCCCATACTTAGCATTATTAGGGGCCAATGCTGCTGTAGTTGGCTTTGTATCAGGTTTTGGAGAGTTATTGGGTTATGTACTCCGTATGGTTTCAGGTTATCTTACTGATCGCACACACAAGTATTGGACCATTACTATTTTAGGTTATACCCTTAATTTATTAGCCGTCCCCTTGTTAGCAATAACAGACCAATGGTGGTTTGCTGCCACCTTGATTGTTACTGAGCGTATAGGTAAAGGAATTCGTACCCCGGCTCGTGATGCAATGCTAGCTCATGCAGGACACCAAAAAGGAATGGGTTGGGCTTTTGGCTTACATGAAGCATTGGATCAAACAGGTGCGATGTTAGGTCCTTTGATTCTTGCCCTGGCACTTTATTTTAAAATAGGCTATCAGTATTGCTTTGCCTTACTCTTAATCCCCGCATTATGTGCCTTAAGTACTTTATTGCTCGCACGCTGGCTCTATCCACGCCCTCAGGATTTAGAGGTACACCACGATACACTTGAAGTGGCGGGCATGGGTATGAATACCGCTTTTTGGTTGTATTTATCTGGAGCAGCACTCATAGCAGCAGGCTATGCCGATTTTCCTTTAATCGCCTATCATTTTCAAAAAACAGGTCTTTTATCTCCACTATGGATCCCAATTTCTTATGCAATAGCAAAAGGATTTAACATAGTAAGTGCTCCATTACTTGGCCATCTTTATGATCGTTATGGTTTTATTATTTTAGTTATCGTTTCTTTTTTATCGTGCTTTTTTGCACCTTTAGTCTTTTTGGGCAATGCCAGTCTGGCTTTATCAGGAGTTATTTTATGGAGCATTGGTGTATGTGCTCATGAATCACTGATGCGGGCTATAGTTGCGGGCATGATACCCAAAGAAAAACGAGGTTCAGCTTATGGAGTGTTCAATACCGGATTTGGCATTTTTTGGTTTTTGGGGAGTGTGGCTATGGGTGTACTCTATGACATTTCCATTTCTGCACTGGTTATCTTCTCCATTGCAATTCAATTGTTGGCATTTCCTTTCTTAGGTATCGTTATGAGCAAATTGAAAAAATAAATACCTCTATTTTTGTGCTGCCAATTTTTGCAAATGCTCGCCTGCTAACCGAAACTGCAGCAAATCGGTTCGCGGAGATGCCCCTATAAATTCAAAGAACTCAATTCCTTTCTTATTCCAGGTCATTGTATGTCCTTCCATGCGACAACATTCTTTCTCGATTGCTATGTGGGCAAGATTTGACAACAATGCAGAACCCAAGCCATGGTTACGATAGAGTTCATCTACAAATAGCTCTTCGACATAAAGAATGGGGGCTGCTTCTGAGGCGCAGTAGGAAAAGAAAAATAAGGCATAACCAGCTGGCTTTTCCTTATATTCAGCCAGTAAGACATAAAAATACCTCGTTCGCCCAAAACCATGAGACTCTATTTTATCTAGAGTCAAATTGACTTCTTCCGGTTTTTTGCGCTCATGTTCCGCCAATTTGTTTACTAAAAAAAAGATTTCTTCTTTGTCTTTTTTCTTAGCAATGCGAAAAGTAAACTCCATTTGCTACTCCTTTCCACCATACAATCTTAGTCAAAACGATTTACTGGTTGATGACAATAAGGGGCTTTATGATGTTTGGCATAATAATCCTGATGGTATTCTTCTGCCGGCCAAAATGTTTGTACTGGAAAAAGACGGGTAGCCACTTGATAACCTCTTTTTTGCAGCATTTGCATTAAGGTTTCCGCTTCTTCTAATTGTTCTTGATTGTAATAAAATACAGCACTTTGATATTGCTGGCCTATATCAGGACCTTGTCCCGATTTTTGTGTAGGATCATGAATTTCAAAAAAGCGTTTCAGAACCTGATGGTAATCGGTCTTGGCCTTATCATAGATAACCCGTACGGCTTCGTAATGCCCTGTATCACCTTGACACACCTGCTCATAACTTGGTTCTGTAGTAATACCCCCAGTATAGCCCGCCTCAACGCGAAGAACGCCGGGGATTTGCTTTAAAAAATGATCCACGCCCCAAAAACATCCACCAGCCACAATCGCTTCTTCAGTATCTAAAACCAGGTTGGATGCTACAAAATCAATGGAGGCTGAATTAACGCAATGACGCAAATTCTTTTGCGTAAAATATTCGCCAGTAAAGACATGCCCTAAATGGGCATCGCAACGCGAGCAGAGTATTTCCATACGCCTGCCATCGCTATCTGGAATCTGTTTCACTGCATGGACGATGTTATCATCAAAACTAGGCCAGCCACACCCTGAGCTGAATTGACTTGACCCACGAAATAAGGCCAAACCACAGCGTCGGCACAAATAAGTGCCGATAGTCATAACCGAATTATAAGACCCAGTGTGAGGATACTCTGTGGCTTTATCGCAAATTATCCTTTTTGCTAAAGGAGTCAAACTGGCTGTTTTATCTAGATAATCGTCCATAGCTTACCTTGGTTGCGCTTGACAAATTTTGTCTGCTAAATAACCCACCGCCCCTGCATAATAAATGGAATTATTATAATGCAAAATCATCTTGTAATTAGGGAAGGTTAAGAAGGTTGGCCCACCTAATGGTTGCACGATACTACCTTGCAGATTTTGATAAGGTAACGGTTTACCATCTTCTGTTCGCACCCCCATAGCATTCCAATCACTCACAGGTTTGACAATGGTTTTACCCTCCATTGCCATATCAAATTTACGCGGTAACTTGACTTGGATTGCCCATGGCTCTCCGGTTTGCCATCCATTTTGCTTCATGTAATTTGCAATTGAAGCAAATACGTCGGGTTTGCTTCTCCAAATGTCTTTTCGACCATCGCCATCATAATCCACAGCATATTTAACCCAACTCGAAGGTAAAAATTGTGGCTGCCCAGAGGCGCCAGCCCACTCCCCTTTGAAGTCAGTCAAACTAACGTGTCCTTCATTCAGAATACGTAACGCAATAAATAACTCTTTACGGAAAAAATCTTTACGATTGGAGTCATAAGCAAGCGTCGCTAAAGCTTTCACAACGGGAAAATTCCCCATATAAGTACCATAGCTCGTTTCCATTCCCCAAAATGAGACGATAAAGCAAGGATTTACCCCATATTGTTTGGCTACTGCTTCCAATACTGCCTGATTCTTTTTATATTCCTTGCGTCCTATAGTAATTCTATAGGGATCGACGCGTGTGCTGCGGTACTTCATAAAGGTAAGGCGATGTTCTGGCTGCGAACGTAAAAGCCCTTTAATTTGATGGCTTGGCTCATGGATCCCTGCAAAGGCTTCATCAAAAATCTCTGGTGAAATCCCTTTTTGCAAGGCCTCTGTTCTGACTTCTGCAACCCAACTACTCCAATTCTGTTGTGCAAAGGCAGCATGATGTACTAGAACACATGCGATAATCGCAAGTCCCCATTTTTTCATAGCCCTTCCCCCTGATTTTTTAGTTATCAACTGCCATCTTAATATAAGATAGACCATTTATCTTAAAACCGTAGTTTTGACATTTATTGTAGCCTGGGTGTAGCCAAGGCTACGTATCCCAGGCTACCAAGTTAAGCGATTATACCTTGAGTATTACAACGCTTCCATAAATGCTGTTAAATCAGCTTTTTCGTCTTTAGTTAACTGCAATTGCAAGACTAAGTTAAAAAACTCAACTGTATCTGCCAGAGTTAACAAGCGACCATCGTGTAAATATGGTGGAGAATCTTTTACTCCTCGTAGAGGAAATGTTTTGATTGGTCCATCGCCAACTGCTTTTATACCGTTAATCAACTGTGGCTGGTAGAATTTTTCTGTCTGTAAGTTATGCATGGTGTTATCAGTATAGTACGGTGGTGTATGGCAAGTGGAACATTTTGCTTTGCCAAAGAATAATTCTTGCCCACGTAATTCTGCAGGACTTGCTTTGGCGGGGTCCAGTTTACCTTCCCAATTCAATTTAGGTGCAGGAGGAAAATCCAGAAGTTCTTGGAATTCCGCCATGAAGTGAACTTGACTACCGCGCTCCAGAATATTGACTCCTTTTTTAGTGGCAATAACAGGATCACCATCAAAATAAGCTGCTCGTTGCTCAAACTCCGTAAAGTCCTCAATCGTTTTTAATGCACGTTGGGAGCCGAACAATCTTTGAATATTCACACCGCGTAAGGTGGGAGTATCGATGCGATGACGAAATTCTTGAGGTCTAGCATCACCTGCCAAATGCGTTGCTTTGTTCGTATGCCCATTGGTATGACAATCAAAACACGCCACGCCACGACTTGGTCTTACGGAACGACGGTCTTCGGTTTGGTTAAACTGCTGTTGTGGGAAGGGCGTAAGTAATAAACGTAATCCCTCGATTTGTTTCGGATTCAATATCCCATTAAATAATTCATAATAGTTTTCGAGTGTGACCACTTTACCTTGTGATACATCACCAAGATCGGGCCTTGTTGTCAGAAAAATCGGTGCAGGGTAAGGAGGTAAAAAATGATCCGGAATATCAAAATCCAAATCAAAACGGGTCAGATCGCGATCTTCTTGTTTCTTAATTTCATCAATAACAAATTTGGGAAATAACATCCCTCCTTCAGGATGATTGGGGTGCGGTAGCGGTAAAAATCCTTGCGGGAATAGGCCTTTTTTCTTAATATCATCAGGACTCATTTTCGCGAGCTGGTCCCAAGTAACCCCTTCCGCAAGCTTCACGCGAACACCTTCTTGTATCGGTTTACCGCCAGACATCGTCACCGTTTTAGACGGGTTATTACTCAAGTCATAACGCCGTTTTAACAGTTCTTGTTGACGCGTGTTGATCGCCTCTTTGGCGCTACTCATGCGCTGCAAAATACTCGCAAAAGTCTCGTGAATCACTACCGGCATATAACTTGAAGGGACTTGGGCATTATTTGAAGACGCAGTTTGTGGCGAGGCAGAATCAGCAAAAGAAAAAGAAATAAAACCTGATGTTAAGACCAGCACCCACAAAATTTTTTTAACCATATGCAAGTCCATTTAATGATAAAAAGAATTTTTCATCATAAGTTACTTATAAATTCAGTGCAATAGAGAGATAAATTGTGTACATGTAGCCTGGATGCTGCGTAACGGAACCTAGTTTGGCAACCCATTCTTCCCCGGGTTTCGTTACGCTAACCAGGCTACGAACATAACGCTCAAGCATTACTCGCTACGCAAAGAAACTACCGGTTCTAATTTTGCAGCGCGTCGTGCGGGATAAAAACCAAAGAAAATTCCAGTGGCGGCCGAAACTAAAAAACCCGCTATCGGCGGAAGAAGATAGATTGAAAAATTCCAATCACTAAAATAGGCCAAAATACGTGTAAAAGTTAGCCCTAAAAGCACGCCAAGAATACCACCCAGTAAAGAAAGCATGACTGATTCGACTAAAAATAGCGCTTGAATCTCACTATTTTTGGCACCAACTGCTTTACGGATACCAATTTCTTTTTTTCGCTCACTGACTGAAACCAACATGACATTCATCACCCCAATGCCACCAACCAGCAATGAAATGCCACCAATGACCCCTAGCAATAAGGTAAAAATGTGCCCTTGATTTTCCATACTGGCAATAATTTGTTTGGCACTACGCGAGAAAACACTCAGCTTGGGGGCTATCGAACCAACAATTTGTTTTATTTCCTCAATCACCTCATCTATAGGGCTATCAGGTTTCAACTCCAACACCACATTATTTACCTTCGCATCCTTACTGACGAGATTAATTCCTGCCAAAGGAATAATGGCAGCCTGATTGACATCTTCATTAAAAAAGCCATTTTCTTTCCAAGGCTCAGCCACACCGATGATCGTATATAAGGATTGTCCTATACGTAATTGCTTGCCTATGGGATCATCAAAACTGATCTCTTGAATTTGCCGTGCCAAACCCGCACCAATCACACAATAATGTTCATAAGATTCAACAAAAGAAACAAAATGGCCGGCCGCTAACTTAATATGCACAATTTTCGCCAAATGCTCATTCGCGCCAATGACCGCTCCTTGCATTTGTTTTCCCTGAAAACTTAAAGGTTGATACGCTGTACTATAGGGCGCCATATCAATAATAGAGGGTATGCGTTCAGGTAATTGTTCCCATTGCGCCGCAGAAATTGATTCCATGCTTCCGGATTTGTCAGTCGTTTTTGGATAAACAGCAACCGCCAATAAATCGGTACCTAAGGCCTTGAATTGCGCTAATGCTTTTTCCGTAGCAAGCTGACCACTACTAATTAAAGCAACAACCGCAGCAGTACCCACCAAAATGCCTAAAACAGCTAAAAAAGAACGTAATTTGGCAGCGGTCAAATTAACTAAGGCTTGCTGACAATGTCCAGCAAAATTCATGATGCAGTCTCCGCCATCACAAAACCATCCACAAGAGTGATTTTTCTCTGACACAATGCAGCAACCTGCTCATCATGGGTAATCATAATGATACTACGTCCCTGAGCATGCAAACTTAAAAATAAATTCATTACTTCATTACCGGTACGTGAATCAAGAGCACCGGTAGGTTCATCCGCCAAAATCACTTGTGGTTCCGTTACCAAAGCACGAGCAATCGCAACACGTTGTTGTTGTCCACCTGATAATTGTGTGGGTCGGTGCTGTGCATATTGATGCATCCCTACGCGCTCTAGGGCAACAAGAACTCGTTCCTTAATTTCTGCAGCGCCCACACCGCGATAAACTAATGGCAATGCCACATTTTGCATGGCACTAAATCTTGGCAATAAATTGAATTGTTGGAAAACAAATCCAATGTTTTGATTGCGTAACTCGGCTAATTCATCGTCAGTCAATGCAGCAACATTACGATTTTTCAATAAATAAGTGCCAGAATCTGCTTTATCCAGAAGGCCCATAATATTCATCAAAGTCGACTTGCCTGAACCAGAGGCACCGACTATAGCCAATAAATCGCCTTCATATACGGTAAGCGATATTTCTTTTAAAATCGTCGTGCTGATTCCCTCTAAGTGGTAGGTTTTAATCATATTAGACAGCGCCATTAATGGCTGCTGAGTCTTGGTTGCATGACGCCCATCCAGCGGTTTCAATGCAGGATTTAAACGTTGTTTCAGAGCACGCATATCCCCGTCTAACTCAGAAACAGCGTTTTTATCGCGACTTATAACGAGATCACTCATAAACCACCACATCACCGACCTTTAAGCCGGTCTCGACAACCACTAAATCTGCTTGCGCAGCGCCTGTTGTAATCACGCGCTTTTCACTAGTACCTGGCTTAGTTTGTAGCTGCACGATGCTTTGGCCTTTTTCACGTTTTATGGCAGCAATAGGTATCAGCAGCTGTTTGCCATTATCTACGCTTAATTCTATGGATGCACTCATACCTACTTTGATCCAACGTTGTTGTTCGGGAGTTAAGTTTCTAACCTCAACTACTGCGGTAAAAAAAGGCAGCCCATTGCTCGTTGACGCTTGTGCATTCACGGTAACCAACTGTCCTTTTAATTGATATTTACCAAATGCAACACCGCTTACTGTAGCATTCATGCCAGTTTGAATCTGAGTGATGTCAATTTCTGGGACATCAATTTCGACGTGGATCCCAGATAAGTCACCAATTAAACCAATAACTTGGCCCGGCTTTACGGTAGTTCCTACAGTAACTCGCGCACTTTTATCCTCACCGGCTTTAGGTGGGTACAGCAATACTCCATCATTGGGTGCTTTTAAACGAATCATATTATGATTTGCGGCCAAAATGTTTTTTATCTTATCGAAATCAGCCAAACTTAAAGCAGATAGATTTTTGGGGCCATTTTCATCAAGTTTTTCCAACATTTCCGTCAACTTACGCGTGGTTTGCATTAAGGTAACCCGACCAGTATCCACATTGGATTTTTCACTCATGTAGTTATTTTTGGATAATAAGCCTGCATCCCATAAATCCTGAGTTCCAACAAATTTGGCCTTTGCTATGGTATAACTGTCTTTAGCTTTTAAATATTCAGTTAAAGTGTCATTAAATTGCCTTTGTAACTCAGTTGAGTTAAGCGTTAAAATGATATCGCCTTTTTTAACCAACTGCCCATAATGAAAATTCATTGTTTCAACCACAGCTTCAATTGGACTGGCAATTGTATCTTCATGCAAAGGCTGAACCGTTCCGGTAAAATGCAAGGTCTTATGCATGGTTTGTTCTGTAACTTTATACTGGTGTAATGCGACCGTTTTTTGCTTTTCACGATGCCCACATGAACATAAAAGAAATCCTATCAATAATAAAATTATAAGTTTTGACTTGTTGAGATACCTATTCATCCACCATACCTTAATTTAATTTGCCAATGCTCCAACGTTGTTCCCAAAGTCTTTTGCAGATTAGATATCTGATTGAGATATGCAATTTTTGCATTGATTAACCCAGACTGCGCTTGAATCAGCTGATTTTGCGTGTTATTTACATCCAACGCACTGGATATGCCTGCCTGTTGTTTTTTCTTCTCCAATGCATACGATTGCTCTGCCAGCTTCACTTGTTTTAGCGCCAGTTGATAACGTTTTGCCAAACTATTTATGTTGTTAATCGTATTGGTTATATTCGTTATTAAAGCGCGTTTTGTAGCAAGTAAATTTAAACGGTCTTTTTCCAAGCGCACTTTAGCGTTAATTAATTGGCTGCGCCGACCAATATCATGCAAAGGCACAGTTAGGGTCAAACGAGCAGCCTCAGTGAGGTTATTTCCATTATAAATCCCACTAATACCTCCATTAACGCCGGTCACATCATTCACAACCCCACTTTGCACATTGGCTGACACATCCAATTGCCAGAGTTGTTGATTCTTAGCTACTTTATAGGCACGCTCATCAGCCCGCAATGTCATTTTTTGTGCTAAATAAATCGTATTATGGCTTAAAGCTTGATCAATAGATTGCTGTAAATTAGGTACTGTGAGTTTTTCTAAAACAACATCGCTAGGAACTGAGATGTGCATTTCTGGGTCAAGGCCTATGGTCTGTAAAAGATCCTGCGATGCCGTTTGAAAATCATTTTCCGCCTGTTCCACCATTAAACTTAATGACTCGATTTGATAGGATTGCTGAATATTACCAGTCGGTTCTAATTGCCCCGCTTTTATTTTTTTCTCATTAATTTCATAAGACTTTTTGGCCTCTTTTAGCTGCAAACGCTGATTTTGTAAATTATTCCCACTCAAAATAAGCATGCGATAAGCCATAAGGACTTGTGTGATCTGATCTGCCACTGACTGTTGTAAGTTTAATTTGTTTAACCACTCATTATCTTCTGCATCTAAAAGTGCTGCCTCGTTGACTGATTTCCCAAACCCCCGCAATAGGGGCTGGGTCAAGGAAAAATTCAAGGTAGGATTGTAATTATTATTTTCAGAGACGTTATTATTTATCGATAAATTGGCTTCAGTACCGAGTTTTGTTTTCAAATTAAATTCGGGGCTGGCGAGCAGAGTATGCGTGGTATCGGTACCCACACCATTGAACTTGCTTTTTTGCAACACGCCCGAAGCACCTAAAGCATATTGTAATTCAAACTGATTGTGCGCCAGGCGCAATTGATAACGTTGCACAATGCGATCCAGTTCCACATTTTGAATATTGGGGTTGTAACGTAAAGCCAATAAAATCGCATCCCTTAGACTCAAATGATGAACTTTTTTATTACGTGCGGCAGGAGAAGTGGGGAGCTCTATCCAGTTATGTAACATAAATTCAGGATTTTTTATTGCTTGCTGCAGCCGCTCTTCCGCTTGTTTTACTTGTAAATCGTCATTAACTGGAATTGACCAGGCATTAAAGCCTAAGAGGAGGCAAACTAAGAAAAACGTAATGCCCTTTCTGTTCCCCAAAACATACCGTGACCTGAAAGATGCAGCGATGGAGTGCACATTTTTTAGTAACATCATTTTTTATTCCAGACTGCAAATCGCTGCATATCCTGCAAGCGTAATGCAGTTAATTGGCCACCCCAAAGACATCCGGTATCTATTGCATGAATTTTAGGATTAGGACATTGCCCCATTAAAGCGGCCCAATGTCCAAAAACAAGATCGACATCAAGTTCTTTACGATGCGGTACCTCATACCAAGGATAAAGATTTGCGGGCGCCTGAGCAATAGTTCCTTTATAACTCAACTCAAGCTGCCCTTGTGCATCGCAAAAACGCATACGTGTAAAATAATTAGTAATCACCCGCAGTCTGTCACTTCCCCTGAGACCATCAGACCATATATTGGGTTGATTGCCATACATCTGCGACAAAAAATCGCGATAATGTTCACCAGCAAGTACTTCTTCAAGCTCCTTGGCAAGCTGTACCGCCTGTGGCAAGTCCCACAAAGGACAAATTCCCGCATGACACATAAGCACATGCAGCTCTGGGGAATAATATAAAATGGATTGTTTTCTTAACCAATGCCCTAGAACTTCAGCATCTGCAGCATGCATTACTTCCTGCAAAGTATCATCATGTCCTTGCCATGGTCTACCACCAAAGAGCGAAGCAAGCAGGTGTAAATCATGATTGCCAAGGGTGATGCGGGGTGTAACGGGTAAAGAACTCACAAAACGTAAGACAGCCAAAGATTCTGGGCCTCGATTCACCAAATCACCAACAAACCATAGGCGATCTGTTTTATCGTCAAAATCTATGAGTTCCAATAACCGTTGTAAAGGTTCATAACAACCTTGCACATCACCAATTGCATAATCAGGCACCGTTTTTTGCTCCTGGCCTATGCGTATGTCCATCATGGTCAACGTCTTGCCATTTCCCTGCCGCATCCAATTTTTGCAATGAATTAGTCAACCCACGGCTTTGTTGCTGGGTAAACTGACTGCTAAATTGTGCTTTATGAATCAATTCCGTGGCAGACATAGATTCTACTTTTCCGGTATTCATTTGCATTACTTTTACTGATTCTGGTAAAGCTAAAGCATACTTAGAAAATACAATTCCGGTTTCCATTTGATTTTTTGTTTCAAATCGGCTGAGCACACCACCATCAGCAGCACGAGTATGTAAGCCTAAGGATAAGAATCCATTTTGGGCCGCTTGCCAATTTTTATATTCAGGATGTTCACGTACGAATAATTGATACATTTCCGCACACATTAGCATACCACCAGGCACCATAAACAATGGCGCTTTATTAATCATAATTCGGCCTTCATCCAAGGCTTTTATCATCCATTGGATAAATTCCATCCCCATTGCTTGTTCTTTTTCTAATAAACTTTCAGGCTGACCACCAGAAAAAGTACCTGCACGGTAACGACCCCCGCTATGAGCCGCAGTGCCCCTCACCATAAACTCAAGTAAATAACGCTGGATGGCAATCGCTTCTGCACGAATTAAAATGGCACCTAAAGTCCCGGCCGAACGCTCATCTTCATTTAATAAAGCAAGCCATACCGAGAGAACTTCCGGATTAGATGCTAACCAGGCAAATCCACTGGCTGGCATAAGGGCTCTTGCCAACAATAAATTGAGGCGACGTCGAAATTCTATTTCGGGCTCTTTTTCAAACTCGTAAAAGTAATAAACGCCGGTATTACTCATATTCTCCAGCAAAGGATTCCATTCTTTTAAAAATTGACGGTTCGCGTCATAAAAACTAACACGGTAATCAACAAACAATTTGCCTATACCTTGAAGAATTGCTGCGGAAAAAAGCGCATATTGCCAAAGCTTTTGTTCTTCAGATAATAAATCAGGCTGATCCTGCAGCATGAACTCCTGAAAAAGACTCAGTGCCGCTTCGGTACGGTTTAGCGCATAATCGATGAGTCCACCTTGCTGTGAATAATAACTATTTGATGTTTCAGGTAGGTTTTGACAATAACTGGCTAAATTATTAATCAGCATGCCGCACAAACTATCATAGCGCGCAGTTTCCAGACCAGATAACATTCTAATTTTTTTGAGCAATGTCTGCCGTTTATCTTCTGATAAAATAAGATTCGCATTCACAATGCGGGTTAAATCTTTTAAGGATTTACCTTGTGAGGACAAAGAACCCTTACGCTGACGTTGACGGTGAAACAAGGCCATCTCCATAATAATTTAATAACTCCAAATTGAAAAATTATGTCCATGATGATTAATTTTACACTATTTGGAAATAAATTTCGCTAGTTGAACATATTCCGAAATAGAAATTTGTTCTGGTCTTTTACTTCCATCAATTCCCAAAGTGCTCAATTGCTCAGCCGTTATTATCCCCTTTAAATTGTTATTAAGCGTTTTTCGGCGCATAGCAAATGCACTAGCCACTAGCCGCTCCAACTGCGCTTTAGAAACTTCTTCAAAGGGAGAAACGCGATGGGGTATAAGACGGACCACCGCAGAATCTACTTTGGGCCGTGGATCAAATGCTTCCGGGGGAACATCAAACAAATAATCCACAGCACAATGATATTGCAGCATCACCGTTAAGCGGCCATAGGCCTTACTACCCGGCTCTGCTGCGATACGCTCTACCACTTCCTTTTGCAACATAAAATGCATGTCTTCTATAGATGATGTAAAACGTAATAAATGGATTAACAAAGGTGTGGAAATATTATAGGGTAAATTACCTACCACACGGAGTTGGGAGCCAAATTGGCTGTAATCAAGGGTTAATGCATCAGCGGCAACCAAACGCAATTTCCCCTGCGCAATAGCCAGTTCTGCAAGATATTTCTGTAAATCGGTATCGATTTCGACAGCGGTTAAATGATTTAAACGCCGCAACAATGGTTCAGTTAACGCACCCAAGCCTGGACCAATTTCCAGCATATTATCTTCTGCTTGCGGATTAATTGCTCGTACAATGTCATCAATGATGTGCCGATTTTGTAGAAAATTCTGGCCAAACCGCTTGCGTGGGCTATGCCTCACCTTAGTTCATCCCATAAAGTAAAAAGCTAATTATACCGTGCATCCCCAATAAAAAGTAGCCTAGGCAAGCAAAGCAGAATCCTGGTTTTCCATAACTCCGTTCATAATAGGTTGTAAAATCCAAGCGCAAATTGATATACCCAAGAAAATCCAAAATGCTATTTTTAGCCTATCACTTTTTTTGCGTTTCTTGGGTATAGCATAAACTTATCAATTTGGTGTAAAATTCGGCCACTATGAACAAGGCTGGAATAATTATGGCTTATAGAAAAATGTTAAAATCAAAAATTCATCGTGCTTGTGTCACAGAAGCCGATTTGGACTATGAAGGAAGCATTACGATTTCTCCAGAACTTCTTAAAGCAGCAAATATATTGCCTTATGAAGCCGTCAATGTATGGAACATTACTGCCGGCACTCGCTTTGAGACTTATGCCATTACTGGCAGACCGGGATCTACGGAAATTTGCGTTAATGGCGCTGCGGCACATCTGGTAACTCCTGGAGATTTAATTATTATTGCCTCTTTTAGTCAAGTATTGGAAGAAGACTGCGCCAGTCTAGTTCCAACCGTGGTTTTTGTTGATCAGTTTAATCGTTTAAGAGAAATCAGACCCGAAAAAATTGGCGTTAAAAACAAAGAGCTTGCTGAGGCTTAAAAACGCCCTCATCCACCCTAGCAGGCACCTTCTCCCCATGGGGAGAAGGGAAATTAATATACATAAAAAAAACTCATGCTCAATCATCTCATAGAATTACGCCGTCGTGGATTACAAACTCTAATTTGGTTTGGCAGCTTATTTTTTATTTTCTTTTTTTGGGCAAATGATTTATTTCAGGCCTTAGTTAGCCCACTATTGCATACGCTTTCATCGCAAGAGGGCTTAATTGCTACGCAAGTCACCTCACCCGTATTTACCCCACTCAAGCTCGCTGCGGATGCAGCAATATTACTAAGCGCCCCCATTGCTTTATTTCAATTTTGGCGTTTTATTAGTCCAGGCCTTTATCGAAGAGAACAAACGACACTGCGTATTGCTCTAATCTTCAGCCTCTTACTGTTTCTTGCTGGGGTGTTGTTTTGTTTTTATTTGGTACTGCCATTTATGTTTCATTTTTTTGCCCACGCCTTGCCTAAAGGAGTGCGCTACATGCCTGATATGACCTATGCATTGGATTTCATCACTAGAATGCTCATGATCTTTGGACTTTGCTTTCAGGTACCGTTGATTTGTTTTGTCTTAGTGCGCTTAAAAATCATTGAAGTGATGACACTCAAAAAAATCAGACCTTATGTCATTGTTGCTGCTTTTATTGTAGGCATGTTACTAACTCCCCCCGATGTTTTTTCGCAAATCATACTCGCCGTACCACTTTGCTTGCTTTATGAGGCAGGAATTATTCTCGCCATTTATTTAATTTAGCCCACTGCGCATTTTTTTAAATAAATTAGATGCCCGCTTAATGACCAATCAATCATTGTGCTTTATAATCGCCCGCTCATAATTTAAGCATGTGGATGTAAAATGTTAGAAAAAAAAGAATTAAAACGCCAATATCAAGCAAAACAAGAACAAATTAAATTACAAAGAGAGTATGGTGCTCAATTACAAAAAACAAAACGTGAAAACGAAGAGGCCATAGCCGCCCTTAATCACGACAATAAAAGCATCATAGAGCAGGGAATACCCTTAGCTTTACAATTGGTGCAGATAAAAGCAGGCCCATCAAACAGGTTGAATCTGGAAGACAAGCAAGCAGTCTTAGACTATGCCCAAAAACAAATGGCTACTTTAAGTGTAGAGGAAGAACGTACTAAAAGTCTTTATAATAAAACAAGTAAATTCAATGAATTACTGAAAAGTGTCGCAAAACATCTAAAAACCGGATATAGCAAAGAGGAAGTTACAAGACTTGTAAATCAATCGGGTGTATCAGGTTCTGCATCCGCTCAAAATAAAGGCTTTGCTCTTTTACTGGAACTGCTCGGAGAAACTCTAGACAAATATACTTGGACCTTGGATTCTACAGATAGACGTAATTTATCAGACGCCGTTTCCAAAAAACTGGCTAGTCTTGTATACCCTCTTAGTGTTGACGAGCAGAGTTTAAGGGAGTTTTCCTCGGCTTCAAGAGCATTAGGGACTCATCAATTAAAACTAACCAGCAATTATGAGGAAAAAGAAAAACTTGCCACAACGGTAATGCAACTGAGCCAGCAGATAACGCAAATAGATAGCGTTACAATTAAAGAGCTTACAGAGCAAGCAGCAGAGCTTGAGCGACAAATTGGGGAAATAGAGCAGCAAGAAGAACTGGAAAGACAGCAGAATTTAGCACGACAACAAGAGCTACTAAGACAACAACTAGAAAGCCAACAAGAATTAGCAAGACAGCAAGAACCACAAATACCCGCACAACGGCCAGACATACAAGAAAACCTGGCAATGCAAGAGAACGTAGCGAAGCAACAGGCAATGGCACAACGCGGAACCCTTACCACCACCGTGATGCAAATGCTTAAAACGTATCAGAAGGAACGTGAAGATCAGTATCTGGTTAAAGATTTTTTTACTTCTGAAGATAAGGATAACCGCGATATATTCATTGGTGAACTGGTTAATGAAGAAAATGGACTATTAAAGACATATGTAGAGAACGGCAACAACGACGCAGTGCTTGACAAAATTACTACGAGCATGGATAAATTTCCTGGTGTCAAAATGCAGGCAGTCCTTAATCGAATTGTAGTGATGCTCATGGATGCAGATTCTAAACCCGAAGCTGTAGAAAATCTTCATCAACAAGCGACACAAGCACTGTCAACTTTACAAAGAAAAGATGAACGACATCGGCAATATGCTCTGAAAATGCGCCGTTTATATAAAAACATTACGGATATAGAAGCTTATGCAGAAACCTTGCCTGAACATGAAAATGGAATCATGAAACAGCTTGCTGCGGATCTTAGAAATGATATCGAGCACTTTATTTATCAAAATCGCACTGGGATGCCAGAAAAAGAGGCATATCAAAAATTTGAAATGAAATTTAAAGCACGCTTACACAGTCATGATGATGTCATGAGTGAACATAAATCTTGGCCTGTGATTATCGCCAGCTTTGTGTTTAACCTGGTTACAACAGGTAAATTGATTTATTCAAATGAGGTAATCAAAAGAGCAATCTTTTTCTGTGATGAGGCTGAGACGCAAAAAGAAAGCGAAGCTCCTGCGGATGAGGCTCTGGAAGATATAAGAAACCTATTCAATACCGTAAGCGGCTAGGTGTAGCGGCACTGCCATTAAGTTTCATGTCATTCCCGTGTAGACGGGAATGACAGCTATTGCAACTACATCCATTGAATATAAAATTCTCATCATAGAATAGAAATAAACCGTTTATATTTGTATCATTCAGCTTAATTTTCTTATTTAAGATAAGATGAATATGTCCAATGAATTAAGGCTGGTAGCACATCTTCAGACACAAGAATTATTACGTCAACATGTCTCGTCTCATTTTCATGAAATCAAACAGCAATACAGTAAATCAGATCCTTGGCTAAAAGAAGAATTAAAAAAAGTTGTCCGCGAAAAACTAAGTGAAACTAAAAAATTAGCCATTATTTTAGTCGATATACAAAATGACTTCGTACTGCAAGGTTTTGCTTTATATGCCCCGGGTGGCGAAACTACGCTGGTTCGTAATATGGCATTACTTGATGCGCTCGCCGAACTTATTGCAAATCGCCCCATACTTTGCCGTCAAATCGAGATTATTACCACGCAAGATGCGCATGTGGCACAACGAACTATGGACAGCATCGACGCGCAGATAATGATGCAAAGTTATGGGAAAATACATACTCAGCGAGCCCTGCATATTGAATATAATGAATTACAGCAAGCTAATCCAGAAGCGAATCAATATGGGTTACATTGTGTGACCGGTACCATAGGTGCAGCTATTTCACAGCCCATCGAAGAGCGGCTACAGCGCTTGCAAGGAAAAATCCCAATCTATCGCTTTGCTAAAATCAATTTCTCTGCGCCTACCGCAGGAATGAAACTGAAAGAGGGAATTGATTTAAGTGATCCATGCTTTTTAAATGCAACAAATCCTATTTATGATGAGTGTGCGCTGTCTTTTCTCCAGTTTTTTCAAAATCAAGCATACAACGAGCTGATGATTACGGGAATTTGCGGAAATATTTGCGTTCAACAAGCTGCCGAAGGCTTGATCGAAGCAGGCGAAAAAGTATGTGTGCTTGATCCCTGTGTCCATTATCTCATTATTCCAAGTGTGAATGCATATGATGAAACATGGACAGCAGTTCAGCAAGCCTATGCTGCAAAGGGGATAAACTCGATTGAGCTGGACCATTTTCGGTCGAATCCTGAATGGCACAATTAAAAAATTTTCCGCGCATTGAAGTGGAGCAGCAAGACCAATTTGCAACAATTATATTGTCGGGCCAAGGCCCGACCTTCATGCTTTTTTCGGGCACGTAAATAAGCGTCACGCAAATAAGTGGTTAATACCTAAACGAACTACGTGGCCATTGAATTGCGAGGTAGCACTTACGGCATTAACAAAAAATGCATCCCCGGCATTGGGTCCCCCATTAATCATACTGACTAGAGGAGTTGCGTTATATGTTTTGGAGCCTAAGTCATAGTACAAATATTCTAATTTCGTACTCCACTGCCCTTGATAACGCCATTCTAAAGTCCCCCCTACAGTCCAACCACTCCGTGTCGAAGAGGAATGCACATCACTGGTAAATCGTTTTACTAAATTATTTGCCGTTCCCAGATAATTCTGAGCAAGCTCAGCATCCAAACGAGTTCCCCCGTAGGCATAACCGCCTGTTGCCGCGAAAAGCAAGGAAGGGGTAGCTAGAATGCCTAAGCGTCCACGTACTGTTCCTAAATAATCAATATCCTGAGTTAAAGCCAAATTTGACTCTATTTTTGACGTGGTAGCTCTAGGAATGGGAACAATTTGGTGTGCAGAACTTGTTTTAGTTCCAGGAGTTATGCCTTGAATATCCGTTTCTACCCCCAGAACAAAATGATTCAAAGAGTACAAATATCCAACCTGTCCGCCACCGATAAAGTCTTGATACGTTGGTGATAAAGAAAATGTGCCTGCAGTTACCGAAGTAGACGCTCCTAGTGTAGGAGAAGCAATGGGCAAGGGTAAGGTGCGCAGCGTAGAAACATGTGTGCGTACTTTATTATGCGCATTGGCATAACCACCATTAATGCCAGCATAAAAGCCAGTCCATCCTACAGTAGGGGCAGCTGCTGCAGCTAACAAAGAACTGGTTGCAAGCAGAGCAGCAGTGCAAGAAAATTTGATAAAATTCATAAGGATAAAGTTGAAAATTAATGTAATTAAAATTCTATCATGGAATATTTTAACAATCCAACTGAGCGACGGCATCACCATAATGAGCGCCCCCTCACAGTTATTTTATTTTCGGAATGTTGGTAACAGAGCCATCAGAACAGATAAGACAAAACGCGCCAAGTGTTAGGTCAAATCATTTACACTATCCTTTTTTAGTTGATTAGGTATCGCGTAAAGAGTTAAGACAGACTATTACCGCAATAATTAATAAAGTAGAATCCTCTCATGCGCTTGAGGACTGGATTAAGTCACCTTATAAACTTAACTGTGATAAAAACACGTTTTGGCAAAAGAATTTTTGTTGTTATTACATTATATAATGAGCAGGCAAAATGATTATTGTAGATAATATTACTAAATATTATAAAGTACACGGCAAGCGTAACACCCTTTTTGAAAAATTATCCTTTACTTTGAATTTTGGAGATAAGCTTGCTGTGCTCGGTCCCAACGGGGCAGGAAAATCTACTTTATTACGTTTGTTATGTGATGTGGAACGGCCTAACGAGGGAGCAATCACGCGCTCTGGTACTATTTCTTGGCCAATTGGTTTAAGCAGCGGATTTATTAATAACTTAACAGGGCGAGAGAATATTCGCTTTATATGTCGCCTTTTTTCTTGTAGTTCTGCAGAGCAAGAATTAAAAATAAAATTTGTTGAAGATTTTGCTGAGGTGGGCAATTATTTTGACATGCTGGTTTCAACTTATAGTTCAGGAATGGCTTCACGATTAGCCTTTGGCATGTCCATGGCTTTTGATTTTGATTATTATGTAATCGATGAAACTTTAGCTGTAGGTGATTCTTATTTTAGACAAAAATGTTTAGATGTTTTTAAAGATAAAGCTGCAGATAAAGGCATTATTATGGTGTCACACGATATGGAAACTGTGAAACAGTTTTGTAATCAGGCCATCTATCTTAATAAGCAACAATTATCTGTTTATCATCGGATAGATGACGCTATTGATTTATATAATCGCCAGGGTTAATACGGGCTAATAATTGAGCAGAACTTTCCGCCCAAGTTAATCTGGGCATTGCTGATGAGTCGGTTACTAACCCCTGTTGGTAAAGCCGTATCCAATTACTTATCGCTTCCGCGAGCTCAGCAGCCTTATAACCACTAAAATAGTGAGCATATTCGCCCGCAATCTCTCTAAATACTGGGAGGTTACGCGCCAAAATAGGTAATCCATAATTAGCCGCTTCAATTATTGGTAGACCGAATCCCTCCCCTTCTGAAGGAAAAAGTAGACACGTAGCAGCCTCATATAATTGTTGCACATATTGGTCGCTCGCATTGTCTATCCAGAATAAATGAATGCCGTATTGAGGATGAGACTTGATGCGTGCTACAAAAGAGTTCATCATCCAACCGGTTTTGCCCACTAAAATTAAATTAATAGAATGACCTTGTTGCCATAACAACTCAAAAGCATCCAGGGTTTGCTTATGGCCTTTTCGTGGTTCCAAAGTCGCAACAAGCAAAAAGCTCACATGCTGCTGTAGTTGTTTAAGAAATAATTCTGCATCTGCAGGCAATCCCAAACTTGGTACCGAATTTTGTAGATCAGACCCCAGATGGAACCAAGAGATCGGCGCGCTACCCCTTGGCTTTAGTTTATTGTTTGTTATCCATTCTTCTAACGCTTGGGCCGTACTTTGCGAGACACAAAAAAGACCATTACTGCTAACAATTACCTCAAGCCAATCTCGATATAACTTGCTTGCTACATTAGGAAAATAATGTGGCATTAAAACCGGTAATAAATCGTGGACTAAAAAGCAGGTTTTAACGTCACATGCTCGCAGTTTTTGATAAAAGTTCTGTTGCGCGATCACTATTTCATAACAAAGATCCAATCCTAAAAAAATATCTCCCGCACGATAGGCTATAGGAGTATCTTTTAAAAAAAATTTATCGCTTCCCAATAGTTTTATCGTAAAGTGATGAGCATATAAATAGCCATCATATTTAGTGGCGTACACCGGCTGTACCCGCCACCCTGAAGGGGGAGTTAAAAGCCAATGAATTAAAATAGAGCGGACTACGCGTTGAATGCCCGTTGCATAATCTTTTTTAACTAACTCAGATATATCAATGAATAATTGCGGTGCATCGTGCAAAACGGTTGCATCGCTAACATACCTTTGCAAATGCGCCAATAACACTGGCGAACCCATATTTATTGAAGCAGTATTTTTTGTAAGATCATCTAAAACTCGTTGCACTTTAGTTTTATCTATCACTGCTTCTTGGGATGAGTTATTCATGAGGCGTAGTAAAGATAACGATTTTTTTTGATTTTTTTTAATATAAAAACGATGGGTTAGAATCCAAAATAAATTTCTCCCCAATCGACGAAGCCAATGCCTATATTTTGCTGTTGTAATTTCAATTTTTCGCCAATGCACGCGGAACGTCACATAAAATTGCATTTCTTTAAAAGAACTACGTAGCAAATTGAGTCGGGTCAATAAATTGTGCACAACGATCGAGTATGGCCAAAGAATGCCAATGATATTACTATGCTTGCCAATAATAACAAGTCTTGGTGTCTGATTTTAGATTTCGCGGCACACAGGTATATGTTCAGCGATATGTTCATGCAGCTGCTTGCGCCAAATCGTGCCATGAGCAATAAACCCACATTGTTTATAAAGATTTCGTGCTGGGAGGTTCGTTTTTGTTTCAACAAACGCGGCATCAACATCAACATAGCCATCATTCCATAATTCATGACAAATTGAGTTAATTACTGCCAATTCAATATCCAAGCCAATGACGCGACAACTCATAACCATTTGTTTTATAGAAGAGTGAGCAAGAATGACCACAACCACCAAACCATAATTAGAATATTTATCAGCAACGTCAAAAAAATAAATTACCCCCCCAGAGGAAAAATGCGCCACACATTGCTCATGAGTCCAACGCTGACCGGTTGTATTAAATTGATTCGTTTTATTTAAAAGTTCGAGAACTCTAGAGAAGCGTTGATGATTTGTAGTGTGAATTTTATTCTGAGTTATTTGGATATTCAATGATGATAAAAACTCAGACCGGGATAGTTTTTGATGATCCCGTGCTCTTTGCATTTGCGCTTGCACCATTTCTGTGCGACGCGCAGACTCCTTCGTCAATTGGGCAACCTGCAGCTCAGGGCTCCACAATAAAACTCGTCGAATCAAATAGGGATTATCACCTAATAGACGAACTTCTGGGAAACTATTCCTAATATGCGCCCGCTCAACATGGTTATCATCGATAAAAAGAACATTGGCCGGAAGTAAATTAAGCTCATTAAGAATCTCTTGCATATTATTTACTTTAGAATTCCAATTGATTTTGATGGAAGCAAAACTATCTAAATCAATTAAGCCACCCATAATTTCCGGCCAGAGCATACGGATATGCTGTTCGTCATTCTTACTAATTATGGCCAGCAAAATACCTCGCTTTTTTAACACATGAATTGCTTCAATCAGGCCAAGTGGCCAGCCTTCCAAAGTTAAATACCCCTTTTGCTCGCTTTCTGCAACAACGCCTCGCCAAAGCGTATTATCCAGATCAAAAACCACTAATTTAATTGCATCAGCTTGTCGGATTGAACGATACATGGCAACCAGTTCCAACCAGATTGCTTCAATATATTCTTTTTGTCTGGTGATAAATGAATAACTCGCTGGCTGTATTGGTTGAACTCTATCTTGATCAAACTGATAGTCCCAATCAGATAAGATAGAACTATGTACTGATAACCACAACACATCATCTCGAGCGTTTTTTTGTCCATGAATAAAAGAAATTTGATTGATATCCAGAAAATATACCTGTTGGTAAGAACACAATTCTCGTGACAAAAAAACATTTAGCTGTTCAATAAAATAAAGCATATTACGATAATCATGACGCGGAAATAGTCTTCCCATAGGATTTTGTTGTGGTGTAAGAAAATTACATACAAAAGTTAATAATCCATACTGCACATTCCAGCGCAATGCGGCTTGCAGAAAATAAATTACTCTTTGTTTCGTTTCTGCAAATAAAGCCTGAAAAGGCTCTTCTGTGGTATAGTCCAAGCCCCAAAAAGCAGTCTCTGGTAAAACGGATCTTAACGGTATCTGAATCACTTGAAAATTATATTCATCGATTGGCACTGGTGGTTGTTCAGGCAATTCGGCAACATTATTATACAAAATATGATCACAAACCGTCCCGCCTCCGACATGAGCAATGATGTTAATCCATGATTCGATAAGACAAGAACCAATACAAAGAACTCGATTGATAGGATAAGAAGTTATCATGAGCTCATCAGGAACATGATAATTAGCCCCAGCAAGCTTACTGGCTAACATTTTTTTTTCATCCGAAGCTAAAAAACATTCAAAAATTTCATAGGGCTGCATAGCTCCCGAATTTAGCTGATGTAGCCAATTGTTAAAACCTTCCGCATCTGGCTCCCTATGAAGCACGCCTCGATATAAAGTTCTTATATACTCTTTTGCATTATTAGCATCGGTATTAATCATGAGCTCGCCGTTTAAAATAGATTACATATACTCAACTGACTGTTTCTTCCTGTACATCATGCACCTTGGTTATCGGTCTTGGCATCCAGCGGATTGGCCATTGATCACCTCCTAGTATTTCTAGTAAATTTTTGGCACTTTCTTCCCAAGTAAGGCTTTTGAGCAATTGTGGCGTAGGGCATGATCCTTTATCAAATTCATCGAGCCAATTGATGATAACTTTAGCTAGTTTCTGACTGTCTCGCGTCTCAAAATAAGTCGCATTGTCTCCCAAAATTTCTTTGAATACCGCAATTGCTCGAGCTAAAATTGGAAGGTGATAGCTTGCAGCCTCCATTAAAGGTAAACCAAACCCCTCTCCCTCACTTGCAGCAATATAACAGGAAGCATGTTGATACATTTCTTGCAATGCCTCATCGCTTACGCTCTTAAACCAAAATAACCGTCTCCCATTTTCTGGATGCGTATTTAAGACATGAACAATATGAGGGATAGTACGCCGTTGATTATCTGGTAAATCTAACCAGCCTTCTGCACCAATAATAATTAAATTCACCTCATAGCCTTGTTGCCATAATAAACTAAAGGCCTCGATTACTTGTAAATGTCCTTTGCGTGGCTCAACTGTTCCCACCATTAAAAAAGCAGGTTGAGAATTGACTGTATCGACTATTGAAGATTGGCCATTAGGTATCGATAAGGTGGCCAAAGGGTTCGCAAAATTAGCCCCAGAATAAGAATATGCCAGTTTAAAAGCAAGGTAACGTTCTGGCTGATTCACTTCAAGCCACTGCTGCATCTCACTCATCACGGTCTTTGAAATACAGATGGCGCCATCCAATTGTGCTACTGCTTTTAGCCATAAAAAGTGAGTCTCATATGTATTTGGTGGAAAATGTTGCTCAAGTAAAATAGGCAATAAATCGTGGATAATAAAATAAACGGATAATCCCCAATTTCTTAATTGACGGTATAAACCCTGTTGACTAGCCTGAATCACTTTATCTCGATCCAGATCCAGCCCTAACAAAATATCATCTTTATTAAAATCAACAATATCATCAACAAAGGTATGAGCAGGTAATCCCAAAAGCGTCGCTGTATACTGACGTGCATACCGATAATGCCATTGACCATTTTGATTACTTAAATATACCGGTTCTACTCGATATCCTGAATGAGGAGACAAAATAAGTGTGCGGGTTAAAGCAAGGGATACCCGTTCTATGCCTGTTTTTAGTTGCGTACCAACTGTTCCTGAAATATCAAGAAATAATAGTTTACTGGCAACAGGTAAAGAACTATTTTGTGCTATTGAACGCACAACAGCTAGCTCCTCTTGAGGATCCATAAAAAAATTACCTGGCTCAATATGTACTAATGATTGAATTAATTGAGGAGTATTGGCTTTTGATTTTTTGTAAAAACCCTCTATCGCCGTCTCATATTGTTTAGCGCACAGATTAAGAGCATACTGAGTTTCACTAATGTTTCGCGCATTTTTTCCTAAACTGATCCGTAAATCGAGATCATCGTGCAATCGCTCTAATGCCTCGACGAGTTGTTCTTTGGTAAACTCATCAGGCAAAGCCCAGAATGCGTCATCTGGGAACTCTCCCATTGAACCATGCTTATTAATAATGGTGGGGATCCCATAACTCATACAATAAAGGGTAGCGCCGGAAGTCTCTCCTCGAGAATCAGTTCGCAATTGTATTCCTATATCTGCAGCGGCCAAATAATGCTCAAAGATCGCTTTATCAACCCATCCTGTTATAAGAATATTTTCTGCATTGGGTGATTGCTTTATCATTTGCAATAAATTGCTACCGTAGTTACCACCATGATTTTCGCCCACAAAAATCAATTTACACGTTTTATTCCGTGCTAAAGTTGAATGACTCCAGGCTTCTATTATTTGCTGATGCAGTTTAGTTGGTGCAATAAATCCAAAACTACAGATCACCAACTCATTCATTTCTAGACCTAAGAACGCCCGTGATTGGATACGATTTACCGGTGCAGATTGAGGCGCTGCGAAATGAGGAATGACCGCCCAATGAGCAGTTTTATTTTTAGGGAACCATTGATTCGCCAATTGGCGTGCATGTTCACTATGAACAATTATTCCTTGTGCTTGTTGTAATACACTGAGATTAAGAGGATATTTTTTCTTAATGTTTTTCTGTGCTAAGTGACAATTTAAAGCCAAATAACCATGAGCCTGATAAAGAGTTTGTAACCAAGCACTCTCATCTTTTGCAGTGTCCCAAGCAAACAACTCACTCAAGAAAAAATCATGCAGTACTACAATTCCTGGGGCTTTTTTTAACAAAAAAAGCATGTATTGATGAAATGGTGAATTACCAAACTGATAGACTATGCGGTCAAACTCTTTAGAATGCTTCATAAACCAAGCCGCATCATGTACTGGAAACTTTGCTTTTATCGCCGAATCGACCTTTTTTTGTTCGACGATTACATGAATATCATAGTAACACGCTAAAACTGACAGTAATGACGTAGAGTAATCAGCAATACCCGTCTTTTCCGGAGGCAAAGGAGATACAAATGCTAATCGAGGACGAGATTTACTCCCGACGTTTAATGGCTGTTTTTTTTCTAGCATCATGGCATGGATTTTTTCATACTCCGTCACAGCACATTGAGCACTTTTATCCCATGAAAATAATTGCGCTTGTGTTAATCCATTTTCAATCAACGATAATCTAAAGGATTCATTAGTAAGTACTTCCTCCATTTTATTGGTAATCGCTAATTCATCAAAAGGATTGAACAAAGCGTCTGCATCATTAATTAACTCCGGTATGCTTGAGGTATTAGAACCAATAACTGCTGCACCACAACTCATTGCCTCTAATACCGGCAGTCCAAATCCTTCATGCCACGAAGGAAAAACAAATAAATGGCATAGGTTATAAAGCTTGGCCATCTCAAGATCAGTAACCTTGCCGGTGATGACACATTCATGCTCTTTTAAACCACAAGTTTTGGCAAGCTTTAAAAAGGTTGTTTTATCATGTTCAGGCAAATCCCCAACAATCGCGAGTTGGTGCTGTTTACGAAGCAGCGCAGGTAACTTCGCATATGCCTTGATTAAACTTAAATGGTTTTTACGTACATCTGTTGCACCGGCACACATGATGAACGCTTGAGCCAAATGAAATTTTTTACGCAGAATTGTCTCTTCAACGTGAGGAATCGTTATTTTTTTAAAAATGGAGTCACAACCTTCATAAGTATTAACTATTTTTTCTTTGTCTAATTTTAATAGTGATTCGCCTTCATGTGCCGCTGAATTAGATACTGCAAACCATGCTGTTGCTTGTTTAAACTGTTCTATTTTACGCAGATAAAATTCTTTATAGTGTGTATTAGGCTCTAAATAATCCTGAGTATAAATTAAAGGGATTAAATCATGTAGGCTCACTACGATAGGGCATACAGAAATAAACTGATCAATACTGGTTGTAGCCGGATTACCATATCCTTCAAAGAAACTGAGAAAATGAATTAAATCAGGGGCTAAATTAGCCAAAAATGCTTCATAAATGTGTGCCGATATTTTTTGTTGTAATAGAGAATTGTCACTAGAAGCAGGATAAACGGGAGGAGTCCAAACTTGAATATTTTTTTGAGGAAGTATTCCAGAAAATAAGCCACGTATAGGTTCAATTGTTTTTTCAAAGTGGCCATTAAGTGCTATGATTATTTCATGCCCACGAGGATTCTGGGCAATTGCCCTAGCAAGTGAAAGTGAGTAACGACCAAGACCACGGATGCTGCTCGCTGTTTGTGCCCCTTGCAAATCCAATACAATGCGCATTTATAATAACTACTCCCTGTTTGAATGAAGTGCCTGTTGAAGTTGTAAATAAATTACTTGTTCCCGTGCTGATAACAGCGGTTGAATATTAGTGGAAGGACTCTTTTTTTTCCGTCCTATTAAACGAATGATTAAACGTCGAATGCGAGAGCGCCGTTTATAACGTATGATGGCTTGATCAAACTGTTTGATTCTTTTATATCTTCTCTTACCCTCCGCAGAAAAACGTAAAGAAGACAAGATCGACATCCTATCTGCGCCATCATGAAGCAAAGAAAGATAATGCTGCATTCCGTGAGGATCTGGTTCTCTGCCTAAAAGATAGTAATAGGCTTTTTGGATGAATACCGTATCCGATATATTGTCAGATAAAAATGTCTCGATGTTAGTGGAAAAATCCATATAATCCGGCTTTTTTAAATCAGTTTAGCCTAATAAACGAGGTAGTATATACGATGAATAATCAGACATCCATCTCGACACTGGCAAAATCCTTAACCTTTATATAGAAAAATTGTGTCTTGCAGAACATCTTGCTTCTCACGATCTCGATAGTAAGCTGGCATAACCTAATTAAAATAGAAAATGAGTCGAGCAATAGGTATCATAAGGCATTACAGCAACTGACGAAAATGACTCGCAATGATCAGCTCCAATCTTTCTACTCGCAACAAAACCTCTTGGGCAGTAATGAAATCATCGGTGTACGCCTTAATTATTCGTAATCTTCAGCAACGTTTTACAATGAATGCCAGTAACAAACGAATATTTGATTTATTAGGTATTTTTTTAGAGCCTGGGGTACATGTTCTAGTGTGGACTATGATTAGAGTATTTCGTAATCAGGAAATTTATAACAACTTATCACTAGCAACATTCATTTTATTAGGCACTATCCCCTGGTTGTTTACCTATAATATATTTAATTCTTGCTCCATAATCATTGCGGAAAATAGAGGGCTATTTTTTTTCAGGCAGATTAAACCCCTAGATCCTGTTTTTGCTTTACTTATTACCGAGCTGGGGATTATGGGATTAGTTTTTTGTAGCACTCTTTTAGTATTCTCCTTGCTCGGGATCGGTTGGCAAATACAAGATCCCTTACGTTGGCTAACTGCGGTTGCGCTCTATGTTCTTTTTATCGCAGGACTAGGATTATTTATAGCGGTATCCGCTTTTTTTATAAAATATGTGAAAAAAACAGTTAAAACCTTTATGCGCATTATGTATCTATTTTCGGGCATTTTCTTTAGTGCCCAGATGCTTCCTGAACAATATAAAATCTATTTTGCGCTGAATCCTATGTTTCAATTTATTACTATATCCAGAGAATGCTTTTCTAACAGCGCTCTAGAGTACAATACATTTGGTGATGTTTTTTACCTATTTAAATGTGCTACCATCTCGATGACTCTAGGCTTAGGGATGTATACTGTTTTTCGTAATAAACTGATGATAGAAATTATGGAACATTAAAATTTCAAGGTATTTGTAAGTACATTGATTAATAACCTCACATTTTTATATGTTTAACATCTGGCGGCCACTCAACCAACAAATTAAAAACCAATTAAGAAATGATTAATACCTTATACTAGAAAGGGCTAAAAGAATGGAGTGTTTGCAACCGATTGATAAATCAAAATCTTATAATAAAGCTGCCGTAATTTTCTTGATATATCAACGCTTAAAAAAAATTCATTTTCATTACCTCACTTCGTGGCTTCGTAAAAATGTATTATTTTTCCTTGTCGTGCTTGCTCCATGGGTATCTACAGCAACTTACCTGGAATTTATCAAATCACCAGAGTATGAATCCAGCGCCGGTATTTTATTCAAACAAAATAATAAACTGGTCCCTATTAATAGACTAAGTAGTTTTTTTAATAAAAATATCCAATTTAACTCAAAACCAAAAGAAACCAGTATTTTTTTACTGGAAGAATACATTCATTCGCTTAATTTACTTTTACAATTACAAAAGATGGTGGAAATAAAAAATCGTTATAGCGCTCATCATATTGATTTTTTATCCCGCTTAAAAACAAATGCATCTCAAAATGAACTGCTTAATTACTACAATAAAAAAGTAATAACCAATATTAATCCAATTACTAATGAATTAACCGTTACTGTACGTGCTTTTTCTGCGCAAGAAGCCAAAATGCTACTTGATGCCATCATGCAGCAAACAAGCAATTTGTTTCATAGAATTGAACAAGAAGGGGCAGAGGCCCAAAAGCAGTTAATTCAAAAACGATTAGATTTAGCCAAAAAAAAATTAATTGCTGCGGCATGGGAATTACAGCAAATAAAAAAACAACCTGAAATGCCGGTACACGATAATATTTGGGAAGAAAAAAAACTACTCTTAAAATTTGCCCAAGCAGAATTTGATATGACGCAACAAGTATATGTTCTGTGGAATATGCATACGTCTGAAAATAGCTTAATACGCACGACTCAACCTATTACACCAGATAGTCCAGCCTACCCTAAAGTTTTTTATGAACTTGCCAGTTTGTTCGCTGTGTTACTCGTTCTATTTATGTTAATAAAAATGTTCGCCATCGTTATTAAAGAACATACTGAATAGAGTCTTTAATCCACGAGAAATATGAACAATTTTAGCTGACTATGCGATGGGCACAGGAATACAACAGGCGATCGCGCGCAATTATTTTATTTTCTTCCTTGCCGTCTCCCATAACCTTCAAGCTTATTTGATTTCTACCGATATATTGTTCAAGATGCCCAACAAAGAGGCTTATATGGATAAAATTGCACAATTCAATATTGGGGATTTAGTCATTCATAAACACAGCCGCTACAGAGCAATTGTAGTGGACGTTGATCCGCTATTTCAGGCTTCCGGTCGTTATAATCCGCAAGCACATAAACGTGAATTTGCTACGCGAAATCCTTGGTATCGTTTATTGGTTGATGACAGCAGTCAAATTACTTATGTGGAAGAATGTATGCTGATTGCGGACACCAGTCGAGTGCCCATCAACAATCCACATGTTGCCTTTTATTTAAAAGAAAATGAAGGACATTATCGTAAGGCAACGCCTTCACATTAGACGCAATACAATGCGTAGCCTGGTTGCTTGCAGCCAGGCTACAATCTATGTATTTCTTAAAATTAAAATGAGTAGTGCAATAAAGCCAATCAAAACAAGTGCCAAGACGCCCATCGTAAAAAAACTTTTATTTAAACTTTCTTTACTAAATTGCTCGGGTTTTCCTTTTATCGTGCGGTATAAAATGAAAATAATCAATCCGGCACCAATAAGTCCTAGAACCTGGTACAAAGTCTCCATAGAATACTTCCTTATTTTGCTTCAAAACTAAATGCATCTGAAAATAAATGAGCCGGTGAAACACCATTATTTACTAATGCATCACGTGTACTGTACACCATATCAAAAGGTCCACTAATGACTATTTGCCAGGCACCAAGATCATGTGGATGCTTGGCAAGTACAAAGGAAACAAGAGGCACACTATTATCCTCCGATACAGAAGAAAAATAGTTAAAACGACTCACGTGTGTTTGCCAACTCGTTACCTTTTCATCCATATATAAATCATTTTGCAAGCGAGCCCCCCAAAACAGTTCGAAAGGTCGGACATCCGATGTTGATAATAAGTGCTCTATCATTGCTTTTACAGGCGCAAACCCAGTACCGCCTGCGATAAATAATATAGGGCGTTGCGGATGCAAATGTTCAATGGAACATGTGCCAAAAGGCAACCGAATATTCACCGAACCATACTTTTTAATATGGGCAAATAATCGCTGATTATAAGGGTTATCTAAACTATGGCGAATATGCAGTTCATATTTGTGAGAGCCTAATGGTGCATTAGCAATAGAATAGCTAAACGCTTCTTCACCAAAAACAATTTGTAAGTATTGTCCTGCTTGATAAGCTAAATAGTTTTCTGGTGTTAAAACCAAGCGCATAATGCTATCTGTCAACGGCGAAATATCTTCGACAAGCGCTTTGATCGTTCGTTCCTTCATTTATCTAACCCCAAAGAAGACCAATAACCATTGACCTTTTTTAAGATCTCTTCATCCATCACAATGGGCTCTCCCCATTCTCTTTGCGTTTCTCCTGGCCATTTATTGGTTGCATCCATTCCTATTTTTGAGCCTAACCCGGAAACTGGTGAAGCAAAATCCAGATAATCAATTGGAGTATTTTCCATCATCACCGTATCTCGTGCAGGGTCCATACGTGTCGTCATCGCCCAAATTACATCCTGCCAGTTGCGCGCGTCAATGTCATCATCACAGACGATCACAAATTTGGTATACATAAATTGCCTTAGGAATGACCACACCGCCATCATAATTCGCTTCGCATGCCCAGGATACTGCTTCTTCATAGTAACTACCGCCAAACGATAAGAACATCCTTCCGGCGGCAAATAGAAATCAACAATTTCTGGGAACTGTTTCTGCAATAAGGGAATAAACACCTCATTTAATGCTACACCTAAAATGGCAGGCTCATCGGGCGGACGACCAGTATACGTACTATGATAAATAGGATTATCTCGATGGGTCATGCGTTCCACAGTAAACACTGGAAACGATTGTACTTCATTATAATAGCCAGTGTGATCGCCATAAGGTCCTTCAGGCGCCTCAACTCCAGGCTCTAAATAACCCTCCAAAATGATCTCAGCACTCGCAGGGACATGCAGATCATTGCCAATACACCGTGTTAAACGGGTACGTTGGCCGCGTAATAATCCTGCAAAAGCATATTCAGACAAAGTATCAGGGACAGGTGTAACTGCTGCAAGTATTGTTGCGGGATCTGCTCCAAGAGTCACTGCAATAGGGAAACGCTCGCCTGGATAAGCTTTTTGCCATGCTTGATAATCCAATGCCCCTCCTCGATGGGAGAGCCAACGCATAATCAATTGATTTTTGCTCAACAATTGCTGACGGTATATCCCCATATTTTCACGCGTTTGCTGAGGTCCCTTGGTCGTTACGAGTCCCCAGGTAATTAATGGAGCAGCATCTTTAGGCCAGCAGGTTTGAATCGGTAACGAGGTAAGATCAACCTCATCTTTTTCCCAAACATGATTTTGACACTCTGCACCACTCACATATTTTGGTGCCATATTCAATGCCTGCTTTAACAATGGGAGTTTATTAAAAGCATCTTTAAATCCCTTGGGGGGATCCGGCTCCTTTAAAGCAGCCAATAATTTACCCACCTCACGCAAGGCACTAATGCTGTCTTCACCCATGCCCATAGCCACACGTTCAACAGTACCAAATAAATTAGTTAAAACTGGCATGTGATGGTTTGGAGTATTCGTAAAAAGAAGCGCAGGACCGCCAGCACGGAGCACTCGATCACTGACTGCCGTCATTTCAAGATAAGGTGATACAGGATAGGATATGCGTTTTAATAAATCACGCGATTCGAGTTGTGCAATAAAATCTCTTAAGTCAGAGTATTTCATTAATTATCCCCTAGTAACCTAGCTGCCATTGAATCAAGAAATTTCCCTTCCTCCTATAAGGAAGAAAGTTTAAGCCTCTCCTCACAAGCGTGGGAGGGACTCTTAACTTAATGATGGTGAGTAGCCTGGGTGAAGGCGCAGCCGTAATCCGGGGAAAGTTTATACCAAAACTAAAAAATAAACCTTCTTTCAAAGCCAAAAACTGCTTTGCTAATTCAGTTTTTTATCTGACTTATTGTTTCAAATGGCAGTTTGAAAAGAACTCAACCATTCCCGGGTTACGGCTGCGCCTTCACCCAGGCTACAATTTTTATAACAGATGCTACTCTTGACGTTTCATTGCATCAAAGAATTCAGCATTGGTTTTATGATTCTTCATGCGCTCAAGTAAGAATTCAATCGCATCACACTCATCCATAGATTGCAGAATTTTGCGCAATATCCAAGTGCGTTGTAGGTCTTCTGGGCTTAATAACAGATCCTCACGACGTGTACCTGAACGGTTAATGTTAATTGCAGGGAAAACACGACGTTCAGAAATATTACGACTCAAATGGATTTCCATATTACCGGTTCCCTTGAATTCTTCGTAAATCACTTCATCCATTTTAGAGCCTGTGTCTACCAGTGCCGTAGCAATAATGGTCAAGCTACCGCCTTCTTCTATATTACGTGCAGCACCATATAAACGCTTAGGTCTTTGCAATGCATTGGCATCAACCCCCCCGGTGAGTACTTTACCAGATGAAGGAATCACCGTGTTGTACGCTCGAGCCAAACGCGTAATCGAGTCAAGTAAAATGACCACATCACGCTTGTGCTCAACCAAACGCTTAGCTTTTTCAATAACCATTTCGGCAACTTGCACATGACGGTTAGCAGGCTCATCAAAGGTACTGGCAACCACTTCCCCTTTTACCGAGCGTTGCATTTCAGTCACCTCTTCAGGACGCTCATCAATCAATAAGACAATCAGGTAACATTCAGGATAATTTTTTTCTATAGAACGTGCGATGTTTTGCAGCATTAATGTTTTACCTGCTTTGGGTGGAGAAACAATCAAACCACGTTGTCCTCGACCGAAAGGAGCACATAAATCAACAACTCGCGCCGTCAAATCTTCAGTGCTGCCATTTCCTTGCTCCATAACCAAGCGCTCTGTTGCAAATAAAGGAGTAAGGTTTTCAAATAAAATTTTCCGTTTAGCACTATCAGGTGAATCATAATTGATTTCATCAACTTTCAACAAAGCAAAATAACGTTCGCTGTCTTTGGGAGGACGGATTTTACCTGAAATCGTATCTCCGGAACGCAAACCAAAACGTCTGATTTGACTGGGTGATACATAAATATCATCAGGGCCTGCCAAATAAGAACCGTCGGCAGAACGCAAGAAACCAAAACCATCAGTCAGGACTTCTAAAACACCATCACCGTGAATGTCTTCACCCTTTAAGGCGTGGGCCTTAAGAATGGCAAAAATAATTTCTTGTTTGCGCATACGCGAAGGATTCTCGACACCAATCTCTTGTGCGATGTTAAAGAGATCGGCAATAGGCAATTGCTTAAGTTCACTAAGATTCATACTTCTCACTTGATTAGTTGATTAATTTTGAATTGGGTATCCGGGAAAAATATTATTCAAGAATGCAGCTAAGGATTCTGCTGCCTATGTGATATATTTTACATTATATCACATATTGCAACAGGCTATCACAGCTTTACTAAAAGATACAACATTTTTTATATAGAAAAATAAAAAATTAAACGTGGCTCTCAACAAAAGCACTTAATTGAGATTTTGAAAGCAAACCCATTTTAACTGCTTCAACCTGACCATTTTTAAATAAAATCAATGTAGGAATACTCATCACACCAAACTTCGCAGGAGTTTGTGGATGCTCATCGATATTAATTTTGGCAAAAGTTACTTGCTCACCATGAGAAGCAGCCACTTCTTCTAATATAGGGGTCAATGCACGACAAGGACCACACCACTCAGCCCAAAAATCAACTAATACGGGCTTATTTGCGTTGATTACATCCTGTTCAAAACTTGCATCTGATATTGTTTTAATAAGATCACTCATGAGTCAACCTCTGTTGTTTAAAATTAGTTAATCACCAAAACTCACTCTGCATCAAGGAATATTGGCATAGTTTGAATGAAAAATCTTCGGAAAATTATCTACATCATCTATAAAGGCGCTTTTTTTAAAAAGGCTTTTCATTCGACCTGCACTCAAAATCCATTATGCTTCTAGATTTTCGCATTGAGAGAGATGGACTACAAGTATTATTATAGATCACCTCCGACTGCTTGCAATACACTTAATGCAGTAATTGCCGCAGTTTCAGTGCGTAAAATTCTTGGCCCCATGGATAAAAGCTGAAATCCATGCTGACAAGCCAATTGAACCTCATGCTCACTTAATCCCCCTTCCGGACCAATTAGTAACGCAATTGCAGAAGAGCCAATCTCATAATCTCGCCAGTTTTTATTCTCACCTGGATGCAAGATCAACTTCAATCCAACTGGTACTTCACTGATATAACATGCCAAACTAATAGGCGGATTTACTGTAGGAACATGATTACGCCCTGATTGCTCGCACGCGGCGATGGCAATTGCTTGCCATTGATGGAGCTTTTTGCTCATTCGTTCTTTATCCAGTTTAACGACGCAACGCTCCGTGACAATAGGCGTAATGCTGGCCACACCGAGTTCGACTGCTTTTTGCATGACAAACTCCATACGCTCACCCTTAGAAACAGCTTGTGCCAAATGGATAGTCAATGGCGATTCACGACTCACCTTATTTATCGAGCCAACAACTACAATAACCTGCTTTTTTTTCACAGCATCTATCGTTGCATCAAACTCGCGATCATCACCAGAAAATAAGGTGAGCTTTTCACCTACCTGCATGCGTAAAACAACGCCTACGTGCTGACTGGCTTCGGGAGATAATTCTAAAAGTTGGCCTGTATGGTAGTTTCCAGGTTGATAAATACGTACCGCTCTCATGCACTGGTTTCTCTTGATGTAGCCTGAGTGCAGCGAGGCAGAACTAGGGAGACGGAAAAATATGCTATCCCAGGTTCCGCTTCGCTGCACCCAGGCTACGTATTTATAATTGGCAACACTATAACAAAAATTACTTATTTTTGCCCTATGTGATAGAATTTTTTATTTCACTAAACGCCATTAAGGAAATTAAAAACCATGAGCAAAACACGCATAGAATCTGATAGCATGGGTGAAATTGCTGTCCCTGCTAACAAATATTGGGGTGCGCAGACCGAACGATCATTACATCACTTTAATATAGGCAAAGACATTATGCCGCGTGAAGTCACTCACGCCTTTGGCATCTTAAAGAAAGCAGCGGCATTAACCAACCTGGACTTAGGGAAGTTACCTCAAGATAAAGCAGATTTAATTGTGCAAGCTGCGGGTGAAGTCAGTGAAGGCATGTTAGACGAGCATTTTCCTTTGCACGTGTGGCAAACAGGAAGTGGTACTCAATCGAATATGAATGCCAATGAAGTCATTTCAAATCGCGCCATTGAATTGGCAGGTGGGGCCATGGGCAGTAAATCGCCTATTCATCCTAATGATCATGTAAATATGTCTCAATCTTCAAACGATACATTCCCAACAGCAATGCATATTGCGGCAGCAATTGCTTTTAATAAGAAATTGATCCCCGCAGTAAAAAATTTGCGTGATGCCTTAGCGGTTAAAATGGCAGCATTTAAAGATATAGTCAAAATAGGCCGAACTCATTTACAAGATGCCGTGCCAATCACCTTGGGGCAAGAGTTTTCTGGTTATGTTGCCCAACTGGATGCCTGTCTGCAACGACTTGAAGGGGCATTACCTGAGCTTTATGAATTAGCTGCAGGAGGAACTGCTGTAGGAACTGGTTTAAATACTCACCCTCAATTTGCAACAAAAGTAGCCCAACACATTGCTCAAATAACCCAATTGCCTTTCGTTACCGCACATAATAAATTTGCCGCGCTTGCATCGCACGAAGCGTTGGTTAATGCACACGGTGCAATGAAAACCCTGGCTTGCGCTTTAATGAAAATTGCAAATGATATTCGTTGGTTAGCGTCAGGACCACGTTGTGGTATTGGCGAGTTAATCATTCCTGAGAACGAGCCTGGGTCATCAATTATGCCTGGAAAAGTGAATCCTACCCAATGTGAAGCCATGACCATGGTTTGCGCGCAAGTACTGGGCAACGACGCAACTGTTGGCATCGCAGACAGCCAAGGCAATTTTGAACTGAATGTGTTTAAACCCGTGATTATCTTTAATGTACTGCACTCCCTCAATTTATTGGCTGATACATGTCATTCATTCCAAGAGTTTTGTGCCGAAGGAATCGAAGCCAATCATAAAGTGATTGATTATTACCTGCATCATTCTTTAATGCTCGTCACCGCTCTCAATCAACACATAGGCTATGACAACGCAGCAAAAATTGCTAAAACCGCACATCATGATAACTCTTCTTTACAAGAAGCCGCAGTGAAACTTGGCATTTTAACCGCCGAACGTTTCGCAGAATTGGTAAAACCTGAAGAGATGATTGCACCAAAGTAGGACAGACTAGGGCCTGTTTACAGGCCCTAATAAAAATTTATAGGATAATAAAAAGGAGGCTAAGCATAAAACAGTCCTTGTGATTCTATGCATCTTTTTCATAGATTGAAGGTCATTCCGTTGCAAGTCAAAAACTACAAGCCTAGGTAAACTAACACCTATGTTGATGTTACTGCCAGTTTTTTTAAGGAATACGGCCTGTGAAGAAAAAACAAAACTCAGGAAAGAGAACCCGAGTTAGGGAGTACCTAACCCAGGCCACAACATTATTGTATTACAGGAATCTGTGGGGCAGTGTTGCGTTTGGGTCCTGGAGTTGCTTTTTGAGTAGGATCCTTTGAAGCGTAAGTTTTTTGCGCTTTAGGCTTCGCTGTTGTATGTTGTGCTTTCTGAGCATTCATTTGCTCATAGTGCTGAGCATTTGCATGTTCTGAACGTTGCATGTCCATGCACGCACACAAGCCTAAAGATACAGCAATACCCAAACACCACTTAAGTGACTTTAAATTGATCATATTTAGCTCCCTGCTTCAGTTAGTTCGAAATTAAATATAAATTAAAAAATTTAAAATCACCACCTAATCATACAAGAATTTTTTTTTTCAACTAAAAACCATATAATCAAATCAAATTTCTCTCACTAAAGGACTAATATGATTTATCCCAATATTCTTGCCACCATAGGCCAAACCCCCACAGTAAAAATTAATCGTCTTGGTCGTGAGCTCGATTGTGAACTTTTTGCAAAATGTGAGTTTTTTAATCCAGGCGGATCCGTTAAAGATCGTATCGGATATGAAATGATTATTAATGCAGAACGAGATGGCCATATCAAACCTGGCTATACATTGATTGAACCGACCTCCGGAAATACAGGGATCGGTATTGCACTAGCAGGTGCGGTATTAGGGTACAAAGTAATCATCACGATGCCCGAAAAAATGAGTCAGGAAAAACAATCGGTACTTGAGCGTTTGGGAGCAAAGATTTATCGTACTCCAACGGAAGCAGCATATAATGATCCAGAAAGCCATATTTCTTTAGCGAAAAAGTTGAATGCGGAAATTCCTAATTCCTATATTCTTGATCAATATGCAAACCCCAATAACCCCAATGCACATTATCAAGGCACAGCTCAGGAAATTATTGATGATTTTGGCAAAGACTTACACATGATTGTTGCCGGAGTAGGCACCGGGGGCACAATTACTGGTATAGCAAGACGTCTGAAGGAATATAATCCAGAAATTCAAATTATTGGCGTAGATCCCGAAGGCTCGATTCTTGGCGGTGGCACTGAAATTAAGTCCTATGCCGTAGAAGGAATAGGCTATGATTTCTTTCCAGAAGTTTTGGATAATACGTTAATTGATAAGTACATTAAAATAAACGATCGCAATTCATTTCACACTGCAAGGGATTTAATCCGTGAAGAGGGTTTATTGGTAGGCGGTTCTTCCGGAGCGGCAATGTGGGCGGCATTACAAGCTGCGAAATCGTTAAGCAAAGGACAAAAATGTCTGGTTATTTTGCCTGACTCCATTCGCAATTATATGTCTAAATTCCCGAATGATGCATGGATGAAAGAACATGGCTTTCTGTAAAAGCGAAATCGTTCAAGCAATGGTGTCAACTTAAACCCTTATATGTAGCATGACATAATACGAAAACATCACTTTAATCCCGGATTACGATTACTTATAATCCGGGCTACATAAACTACTTGGCGCTACTTAAAAACCTTGTCCGCCTAATGTAACCGTAGAGCGTTTTTCCAGCGCTTCAAATATATCGTCTGCATCAACTTGCTTTGTGGTAATCCAATCTGCTAAAGCACTTGCTAACATCTCTGTGGTTGCTTGCTGCTCTTTCTGAGGTACTCCAGCAATAACCGGCTGCCCGTTTGACTGCGCTAAGGCAGCGACGGATACCGTATTGTTCGATTGCGATAAATGTTTAATGTAGAGATCCAGCAATCGTGCGCGAAATAGTTCGGGAGTTAATTCTTCATCTTCACGTGTGCTTAAAATCGCTTTTCTATATTGCTCGAAAGACTGCACCAGCTGTTTTTTGTCTTCTTCGAGTAAATGAATAATATCATGCAGTGTTTCTCCCCGCTCCTTTGTATTCTCAACAGGCTCAGGTGCATTAATGGCTAATTGACCAACATACGCAAAGTCTGCTTTATGTTTCACAGCAGGGAAATATTGCTCCCCTTGAACTTGGATTACTAAATTAATTTTAGACATCATGCTTCTCCGTCATATACTTCTTTTTTTCTCAGTTCCTTTCCGAGTTCTTTAAAAGATAATGTAATACTAACCCCCAGTGTCTGCGCCAACGCATTTAAAGCACTTGCGGGCAATTGAATTGTGGGATCACGCAAATAACTTTTTGGTGTTTCAGCACTTAACCCATCAAATACTTCACGGTACATCAGCGGATGTGTATATAGCTCATCCACTGCCAGTTGACGTAGTACATATGCCATACACTCCACTAATTCTGACTTACGAGAACTATTGAGTAGCATTCCCATACGCTCTGGGAGTGTTAAATACGGCTGATTACTGACATATTTGGGGAAATGTAGATAAAAACGCTCCAAAATTTTTTTCAGAGTAACATCATTACCACGTTGGGAAGTACCTTGTAAGGAATCAATCAGGGCTACAGCAACAGCATGAAATTGTTCCGTACCGACGTTAATAAAATTACTGTATTCTGCACGTGGCCTAGGCTCATGATGTACATAAGCTCTAGTATTAAAAAAACCGGCCATAATACTCTCCCGCCCCGCAATATAATTTCATTCTAATGAATCAAAATTAAGGAAATATTAACTACCCAACATCATCAGCATAAATCTACAATTCCTCGCACGTGTCTCAAAAAAAATTATAGCAATAAAATAATACTTAAAATTAAAATTTTATACTGGATGCTATAATTTTAATCGATTATACAATAATAAGACAGCGATTAATGACTTTTTATGCTTTGCAATGATATGAAATTTAGGCAAACTACATATAAAACGAATAAATCGGATATATTAACACTTGCTAATTTTTGGCATGTCACATCACTAAAGGATGACTTTGAAACCCTGGATACCTTATTTGTTTTGCATGCTTCTCGTACTCTTAACCTTGCTCATTCATGTAAGATTGCGAAGAAAGCAACTCAATGTAAACCGCTGGCAAAAATCATTAAAGTTACAAAAACACGCCCAAGTGTTTCACCAACTCTATACCGATGTCAACGGGTTTATGCTCTCAAAAAATGCACGCCAAGAATACGATGCCATGGAATACGCTTATGGAGAAATCGAATTTTCGTCGTTTATCGCGCTCATATCATTAACCCAACCCAATGAAACTACTGTCTTCTATGATTTGGGCTCAGGGACAGGCAAGGCAGTGCTGGCCTGCAGCATGGTCTTTCCCGTACGTCAAAGTGTAGGAATTGAATTATTTCCCGAACTCCATTTTGTTGCGTGCAAACAAGCCGAGCAATTGGCAAAAATAGAACATTATGCAATGCAAGCAAAAAAAATTAAATTTATTTTAGGTAATTTTCTTGAGGTAGATTTAAGTGATGCAACGCTTATCTTCATTAATTCCACCGCTTTTTTTGGACCTACGTGGGAAAAGCTTTGCGCAAAACTGGATCAGCTATCACAGCTGAAAAGCGTTATTACCACCAGTAAAACATTATCCTCTGACCATTTTACTTTGATAAGACGCGTTAAAGTTGAAATGAGCTGGGGAGTCGTCCTCGCTTATGTTCATTCTCGAAAAAGTACATCGACTAACTGTCTTGAAAATATTGAATAATTTTTTTCCCAGTCTATACTTATAAAACAAGGGACAATTGTCAGCTAATCTGTATTGGTAGCAGACTTTGAAACACGCGACAACACGAGGTGGGTATGATCAAATCGGAACTCATTGAACAAATCGCTGCTCGAATGACGCATCTTACTGAAAAGCAAGTTGCTGATGGAATAAATAAAATATTGGAATTAATGAGTGATGCACTCATTAAAAATCAAAGAATAGAAATTCGGGGATTTGGCAGTTTTTCTCTTCATTACAGACCTCCACGTAATGCCCATAATCCCAAGACTGGCGAAAAAGTTGTGACTAAAGCAAAATACAGTCCTCACTTTAAACCAGGAAAAGAATTACGTGAACGCGTTGATGCATCACGAGATAAATATAAGTTACCCGATGAAGAATAGGGTACCTTGATTTGTTGCACACCAATGATCGGAAATCGTAGCCTGGGTGATGCACCGCAAAACCCGGGCTAGGACATTCAATCTTTATCCAAACTAAGTCCGCGGTAGCGTGACGCCTGTCTGTCCCTGATATTTTCCACCACGATCACGATATGAAACAGCACAAACTTCTGCAGCTTCTAAAAACAGCATTTGTGCTACGCCCTCATGCGCATAAATCTTGGCAGGCAATGTCGTAGTATTCGAAAATTCCAAAGTGACATGTCCTTCCCACTCTGGTTCTAAAGGAGTCACATTAACAATAATTCCACAACGCGCATACGTAGACTTACCAAGGCAAATGGTTAAGATATTACGTGGAATTCGGAAATACTCTACGGTTCTTGCTAGTGCAAACGAGTTAGGAGGAATAATGCATACATCGGATTGCACATCAACAAAACTGTTTTCATCAAACGCTTTGGGATCCACAACAGCAGAATTAATGTTAGTAAAAATTTTAAACTCATTAGCACAACGCACATCATATCCATAGCTAGATACACCGTAGGAAATAATTCTGCCATTTTCTTTTTCACGCACTTGCCCTGGTTGAAATGGAGAGATCATTCCATGTTCAAGCGCCATTTTTTCTATCCATCTATCTGATTTAATCGACACAGTAAACACCTCATGAATGCTTCAAAATGAGTGTTCTATCATAAAAGCCGGATAAACGAAAGGTTGTATTGATATTGTACTTGATATTTCTCGATGATTTTATTTATCCACAACCGCATTTCCGGAGGTAAGCATAGGCCGTAACCCGGGGACAATAGGAAAGTCCTGGGTTACGATTCCATCGTTGTTATTGGGGAGGCAAACTTATTTTTTTTTCGCAACCATATTCGATAAAATGTCGCCTAATTCCATTGGCATTGGAAACACAATAGTTGAGTTATTTGTACCTGCTATTGTAGCTAAAGTCTGCAAATATCGTAGCTGCATCGCCTGTGGTTGTTGCGCCAATACTTGTGATGCTTGCAATAATTTTGAGGAAGCTTGTAACTCCCCTTCGGCATGGATCACTTTCGCGCGGCGTTCACGCTCTGCCTCTGCCTGTCTCGCTATGGCCCGGATCATACTCTCATCCAAATCAACCCGCTTAATTTCTACATTAGACACTTTAATACCCCAGTTGTCTGTTTGTGCATCCAGTATTTTTTGTACGTCACTATTTAAGCGTTCCCGTTCAGAAAGCATTTCGTCGAGCTCATGTTGCCCCAGCACAGAACGAAGTGTTGTTTGTGCCAATTGACTGGTTGCTTCATAATAATTCTCTACCTGGATAATTGCATTTTCTGGAGCCACGACACGGAAGTATAAGACCGCGTTGACTCTTACAGAGACGTTATCTTTGGATATAACGTCTTGACTGGGGACATCCATAACTATAGTACGTAAGTCGACTCGTACCACCTGTTGGATTACCGGAATAATAAGCACTAAACCAGGTCCTTTTACTCGCCAAAAGCGGCCCAGCATAAATACAACACCCCGTTCATACTCTCTGAATACTTTAACTGCTGATAACAAAAGCAGCAGGATCAGTACGATGATTACCGTTAAAAAAGGTCCCATTTTTTACCCTCCTTGATTACCTGCATCTTCTTCAATATCCAACACCAGTCCCGAAGCTGCAATGACTTTTATTGACGTGTTTGCTGCAATAAATTGTTTTGCGCGCACGCTCCAAATTTCACCGTGAATTATTGCTTGTCCTTCTAGATTAATATCACCCAATGTTCGTCCTTTCGCGCCTAACAAAACAACAACGCCATGCTTTACACTTTGTCGTCTTGCTTTTATCGCCATACCGAGTAAGATCACAAAAAGAACGATATTCACCAACACCATTGCCGCTATTGCCGACCAAGCGATATGATACAACGCATTATTGGTATCCAGTAACATAATAGACCCAATAATAAAAGCAATTGTGCCGCCGCCACCTAACGAACCATAAGCGGGAATAAATGCTTCCGCTATAATAAATCCTATACCTAATATAATAAGGAAAAAGCCTGCATAATTAATTGGTAATAATTGGAATGCATACAGTGCGATACACATTGATATAACACCTATTACTCCCGGTAATAAATGTCCTGGATTGACCAATTCAAAAAAGATACCGTATATTCCAAGTAACAGCAGCAGATATGCCACCGTGGGATCTGTAATTATCGATAGAAACCGTGTACGCCAATCAGCTTCGACGCGCTGAATGTCGGGACTACTGGTATTGAGCGTAATTTTTTGATTGTTCTGCATTACGGATACACCATTCAACTGCGCTAATAAATCCTTTTCATCAGCAGCAATATAATTAATGACCCCTTCTTTCAAGGCTTCTGTAGCAGTTAATGTTTCGGCATTCACAACAGCCTTTTGGGCAAAATCAGCATTTCGCCCTCTCAATTGAGCCAGTGAACGTATTGTTGCTACAGCATCATTAGTAATTTTTTTATCCATCGTTGTTGGCTTATTTGTACTCTCGTTTCCCAAACCTGCTGCTTCCAAATTAACTGGGCTTGCGGCCCCCAATTGTGTTCCTGGTGCCATAGCTGCCAAGGTACTGGCATAAAGCAAGTAAGTCCCAGCGCTTGCGGCACGTGCACCATTGGGACTGACATAAGTGACGATAGGAACATTAGAAGATAAAAATTTTTGAATGATTGTGCGCGTTGCCGCCTCGAGTCCACCGGGGGTATCAATAATAATTAAAATTAAATCTGCCTGTTGCGCCTTATCAATATTGCGGACAACATAATCTGCAGTCGCCGGCCCAATCGCACCTTTGATATGTAGTTCAATAACTTTTGATGCATAGGAGGAAGCATAAATAAGAAATAGGCCTAACAGTAAACCAAATCGGAATCCAAATCTGTTTCGACCAAATAATGTGAATACGGACCTTGGCATGCGATGAGAATGACACATGCTCCTTTCCTTTATGAAATACGGTATATATGATAAAAGATAGCACAGTTTATGTGCTTTATTGCCATTTGAACTGCGGCAGACTGCCTTAGACCTTGGAGGTCTATGGGTAACCTGGGCGAAAAATGTATCCCAGGTTACATGCGTTTCAAGAATAGATTTTTTAGAAATAGACCCCAATCTGTGCAGAAACCGTATCCGAAGTACCACCTGTTCCCAATGTCGGAGCGTTTATAACCCCTGCAGGCGCTGCACCATTAGCAAATTGGTTTGGTCCATAATCGATTTCGTGTCGATATTCGATGCTTTCTACGGTATCTTTCCAAATGGAAATATTAAATACACCAATAAAACGTTGTTCAGGTAAATTTAAAGCAAGCGCATCTTTTGTCCATTGATAGCCCACACCTATAGATGAAGGTCTGTTGAATGCTTTAAATGTCACATCAATTTCAGTCTGTAATGCTTGCGGTTGTGCACCACGACCATTAAAACTTAAATCTTGAGCCCTAAATGCTTCAATAGCGCCCACCCATTCTGCGGCAAAGTTAAATCGGTCATATCCCAGATTGCCATAAACATCTACAGCTTGGGTCTTGCGTACTGACTCGTTTCCGTTAAGTAAGGAACCAAACCCACCAAAAGTTCCTGGATTTGCAGCAGTACTTTGCATTCCAGCTGCATCATTTATCGAGCTGATATAGCTTGCGCCTACTTCACCGCGAATTTCGTCAAATGCATAGGAGTATCCCGCGTTCACCCCTCCAACACCCGCTCTTCCTAATGTAGTATCACTTCGATAGATATATGTAGAGATAAATGGACCAGTCTCATCTTGAGATTTATAACCTAAAATAAAAGGACGTGTTTTCGTGCGCGCCATATCCAAAGTTACTGGTGAACTGATCATGGAGCTGGAATATCGTCCAAAGGGCACATATAGTTGTCCGGCAGTAAAATAAAATGGCGTTTTATCCAGATTACCAATGTTAACAAAGCCCATATTCAAGTTAAATGCTGAATTATTAATTCTTGGTCCAACTTCGGGTGGACTGGCATCGTAGGCTATTGCAATATAAGCTTCAACGTTTTGGTTTAATGCTGCAGCAACATCGAGCTCACTTGAACCTAGGGTTAAATCAACATTCGTTCCCCCAACATAATTACTATTAATCATGCCTACAGGTTCTGCTTTACCACTAAGTGCAATGATTGGCCTGTCAGGGATTGGATACCCCATATTTTTATAGGCCCTATATAATTTTCGACGTTGTTGCATCAAACGAATGTCCCGATTAATACTCGAAATATTCACAATATAATCAGAGCCATCAAATGCCGGTCTATCACCCAAATAGGGAGAAGCGACTACCGGCGTTCCTGCAATGTAGGTAACCACACGGTCTTCTGCTACTAGGGCAGTTGGATAAAATCCTATTGTTTCTGGGTGTTCTTTAGGCGTGTGTACTGAAATTGTTGATGAATGGTATTTAACCATTTTATCTTGTTCAGTTTGCTGGTGCTCATGTTTTTTCCCACGCTTTTTATGGGGAGCATGTACTCGTTTTTTGTTTTCCACTTTCGTCGTCTTAGTTGAATGACTGACTTTACTGGTAACAAGTTCTTTTTGTAAGGCATTTAATTGCGTTTGTAATTGTTCTGCTTGTTTTTGTAAACGAGCTATTTGTCGTTGTAACTGTTGATCATGTTCCGCATAGAGTGGCGATGATAAACAGACTAGAGCCAATATGATTTTTTTATACTGCATGCGGTACTCCTGTTCATTATTTTTACTTCCACCTCGGTAGGGCAGAAAATTATATCTCGCTAAACAGGGAGTGGCTAGCTTATTTTTCACAAATATGCTTAAATTTTGCAACTTAATGATTTGTATAAAAAAAACCCATAGCGTATGTATGGGTTTCAATTAAGAAATTCTCTAGGTGAGATGACGGAACTATTTTATGCGTTACCAACTAACTTCAAGCCAAAATAGGGACCAAATACTCCATAATCAGTTGGACGCACTGGGCCTGCTAAATTGGGGAATGGTTGTTCTAGTAATACGTTAAAGTAATTTACTACCTGATATCCCGCTTGAATATTTGCAACACCTATAGGAGTAGAAAGGGCATAATTCGCACCAAGTTTTGCTTCTAAGCTTGGAACAATGCCTTTTTTACGGTAGAACACTTGCTCAACAATAGCTTCGGTCGGTGATACAACAAAACCGGCATGATACTTATTCGTACCAATGAGGATGGAGCCTGCTCCGTTTGCGGTTAAGCTGAGTGCGTTCGTAATAGAGAAAGCGTAATCAATTCCTACAACTGGTCCAAAACCTTTATAATCAGTATTGTCAAATTTAGAAAACGGGTTGCTTGCAATAAAAGGAATTTCCTCAGTTATATAATAGTTTGTAGATGTTGATTGAATGTTCGCATATTGCAGACCAGCATAAAAGCGCATCTTATCTCTCATGCTGAGATCTACGTGCTGTCCCATAACGGCATTTACTTGGTCTATTCTATTGCGGCTAACTAATTCAAATGGAGCTGGGATTGCTGGTAGCCCTACTGCAGGTATAGTGAGAATTCCTGCAAGCTCTGTTGGATCTGTGGAAGTACTAAAATGCATCCAATTAATCGTTATATCATTTCCTGTATTAAAATGATAAGAACCTTCTAAACGATATCCCCAATTCCAGTCACTTTTTATCTCTTGATTTAAAGGAAATGTACCAGCTTCTACAGATTTGTTAGGACCAAAAATTGATCTTAAATAAAGTGCTTGCCCACTAAAATCCCAAAGATTTGTTATGCATGGTACAGTAACATTACCAGGGGTACACGCTGGTCCCATACTACCAGCAGTCGCTACACCGGCTACCAACCCTAATACAGTTATAGTTGCTTTCTTAAACATGAATACTCCATTAGAAAAAAAAAGCCCATCATTAATGACGGGCTTTTATAAGATCTTAATCAATTAAGAAATTAAACGTTTCCAACATACTTCAGACCGAAGTAAGGACCAGCAGCACCGAAGTCAGTTGCAGTAACTGGTAATACAGTTGTGTTTAAAGCATGGAAGTAGTTGAACCACATGTAACCAGCATCCAGAGTTAAATCACCTTGAGCCATTGCATAAGTGTAGTTAGCACCTAATTTAGCTTCCAGTTCAGGAACGATCGAAGTTCTGCTTCCAGAAACGTCGAAATCAAATGTTTGTGCACCAGTTGCAGGATCAAATGTATCGAAATCGTATCCGTGCTTAGATGTACCAACTAATATTGCAGTAGCTGCTTTAGCATAAATACCAAAACCGTTACCGAATACATAGTTCATGTCGATACCAGTGCGTGGACCAAATCCGTTGTATTGAGTATTACCTTCGAAACCAACAAGAACATCATCAACATCGCCATCAACATCAGCAGCAAATGCATGAACACTTCTCTTGATGCTAGCGAATTGGAAACCACCGTGGAAACGGATTTTCTTGTTAGCGCTGAAGTCAACGAATTGACCTAATTCACCGTTAACTGCATCCCATCTGTTTTTGTGACCAAAACCGATTTCTAACTCAGGAGCGAATTCTGGAGTAAACTCGTGGTTATTCCAGCCAGTATCCAAGTGATACCAGGTTAAAGTGATGTCATTACCAGTGTTGAAGTGGTAAGAACCTTCAATTTGGAAGCCCCAGTCCCATTGAGCAGACAAATCAGTGTCAATAGAAGCACCAGTTGGAGTAACGTCCAAATTTAAAGAAACATTGTTATCGGTCATTACCTGTAAAACAAGAGCTTGTCCGCCAACATTCCATGCAGTACTTGGACATGGGACAGTAACATTACCTGGGGTGCAAACTGGGCCCATAGTACCAGCGAATACTGCACTGCTACCTAAAGCAAGAACAGCTAACGCTGTTTTTTTCAAATTTAACATGCTTATCTCCACTTTTTATTATTATTTCCGTTCGTTACCAATTTTAAATTGTTAGCAACGGTACGCATATTCGCTCTATACCGAGAGCGTACCTTGCTCAATTATCTAACCGGACCTTCATAAAGTCAACAGTATTGATTAAATTTATTAAAACGATAGCGAATTAAACGTTTCCTATATACTTCAGGCCGAAATAAGGACCAGCGGCACCAAAGTCAGTAGCTGTAACAGGCAACACGGTTGTATTTAACGCATGGAAGTAGTTAAACCACATATAACCAGCGTCAAGAATCAGGTCGCCTTGTGCCATTGCGTAATCATAGCTGGCACCTAACTTAGCTTCCAGTTCAGGAACAATCGCAGTTCTGTTTCCATTCACTTCGAAATCAAATGTTTGTGCACCAGTTGCAGGATCAAATGTATCGAAATCAAATCCGTGCTTAGATGTACCAACTAATATTGCAGTAGCTGCTTTAGCATAAATACCAAAACCGTTACCGAATACATAGTTCATGTCGATACCAGTGCGTGGACCAAATCCGTTGTATTGAGTATTACCTTCGAAACCAACAAGAACATCATCAACATCGCCATCAACATCAGCAGCAAATGCATGAACACTTCTCTTGATGCTAGCGAATTGGAAACCACCGTGGAAACGGATTTTCTTGTTAGCGCTGAAGTCAACGAATTGACCTAATTCACCGTTAACTGCATCCCATCTGTTTTTGTGACCAAAACCGATTTCTAACTCAGGAGCGAATTCTGGAGTAAACTCGTGGTTATTCCAGCCAGTATCCAAGTGATACCAGGTTAAAGTGATGTCATTACCAGTGTTGAAGTGGTAAGAACCTTCAATTTGGAAGCCCCAGTCCCATTGAGCAGACAAATCAGTGCTAATTGAGGCACCAGTTGGAGTAGTATCCAAATCTAAAGAAACATTGTTGTCGGTCATTACTTGTAAAACAAGAGCTTGCCCACCAACGTTCCATCCAGTACTTGGACATGGAACCGTAACATTACCTGGGGTGCAAACTGGACCCATAGTACCTGCGAATAATGAACTGCTGCCCAAAGCTAAAATAGCTAAAGTAGTTTTCTTTAAACTTAACATGCTTATGTCTCCGCATAAATTATTATTATTTTCTGTTTCATTGATAACTCTCTACTAGGAGTTGTCATTAGCATGCCTTCGTCGCTTCAGGTCGATGCATGCAACAGTGTGAGTATTAGCAGTGGAATGGAATAAGTCAAGAAGATTTATTAAAAAAATTAATATTTTTCAATGAGATATGCCTTTTTTGTTCATTGGATATTTTTTTTGCGCAGCATGGCGATACTTTAGACCCCTTGCTAAAAACAATCCGCTGTATCCCATTGTCAATAAAGCTTAGCCTTAGAATGCAATCCTAAGGCTAATTAATATAGTGAATATATTATAAGTTGCAACCATTTTTTTTAATTAAATGGTCTATTAATTTATGACTGAATTATCAGGTCTATTTTTTTATTAACGTGATCACAACGCGACGATTTGCTGCTCGACCTTCATCTGTATCATTTCTCGCGATTGGATAAAGCTCACCAACCCAAGTCACATGGAGTTTTTCTTTAGGTACGCCAAGCTTTAACAGATATTTTTTAACAATCTTGGCCCGGTCTTCAGATATTGCGTTGTTATAACCCTTACGTCCATTTGCATCAGCATAACCAATGACTTTTATTGCTTGTATTTGGGGATCCGCGTCCACATACTGAGCAATACGGCGTAATTGTTCCTTATCTTCATCAGTTAACTCTCTGTCATCTTCTTCATAATGGAACACGCTCTTTCTTATTTGTTGATAATCAAACGGTAGTAAATTGCCAATACATTCCTGATAGCGAGAATAAGGTTTCTGGAATCCAACAGGTGACAAAGCAACCGTTGTGCTAAAACCGGTTTCAGCACGGTAACTGAAATTTGGTTCGTAACCCTGCATTAAAAAAGTAAGTAACCTTAATGTAGCATCTCGTCTCAAATAAAGACCATATTCGCCTGGTTTAACCATTGATTGACCAACTAGAAATGAAGGGGATTCCGGTTTCCACATCGGTGATTTTATAATAATTTTAGTGGGTAAATATCGTTGCACCTCATTCCAGGTTCGTAAAATAAAATGCGGCGGTTTGGCTGCATATTGTTCAAAATATGCGATGCCGTAATTAGGAATAGTAAGTGACAACCCGCAGCGAATTGGATTGCGGCTTACTCGCCATCCCTTTGCCCCTAAGGGATTTGCAAATTGCACTTGAGTCATCGTATATGCTGTGCTTATTGTCAGCAGAGTACTCAATGCGATACATGTTAGAAATTGTCCTTTGTGATTCACAAATGCCATCTTTTACTCATTCCTGTGGCTTATTTCATGATATCCTTAGTTATCGGCAAGAACGCAGGAATCTTTACTATGCAAACACTAATAATTAATCGTCCTGATGATTGGCATGTCCATCTTCGTGATAATGAGATGTTACAACACACAGTAGCAGACTGTGCGCAACACTTTGCACGTGCGTTAGTTATGCCAAATCTTAAACCCGCTCTAACTACATTATCTTCAATTAATGAGTATCGAAATAGGATCTTAAACGCCCTCCCTAAAGGAAGTGATTTTGAACCTTATATGACTTTTTATCTAAATGATTCAGTGCATGCCGAAGAATTACATCAAGCAGCACAAGTTTCTTATATACTTGGTGCAAAACTTTACCCTGCAGGAGCAACAACTAATTCTGAAGCAGGTGCAAAATCACTTAAGGATCTTTATCCCCTTTTTGAGGCCTTACAGACTAATGAGTTAGTACTCCAAATTCATGGAGAAGTGACCCATAGTGATATTTTTGAACGTGAATCTTTATTTATTGATGAATATTTAAAACCAATTGTAGCGAACTTTCCCAAACTGCATATCGTCCTTGAGCATATATCAACCCAAGCGGCTGTCGAATATGTGAGCGAAGCGCCAGCAACTGTTGCAGCAACCATTACACCACATCATTTATTATATAATCGCAATAAATTGCTTGTTGGTGGACTTAGACCACATTATTACTGCTTACCTATTTTGAAACATGAAAATGATCAAAAAGCATTGCAAAATGCTGCCTGCAGTGGCAACCCTAAGTTTTTTGCTGGAACAGACAGTGCGCCACATAGTGTCAATACAAAAGAAAATGCATGCGGCTGTGCTGGAATTTATTCGGCGCCATATGCACTTGCTTTATATGCACATGTATTTGATGAATTAGGACAGTTAAAACATCTTAATCATTTTCTCAGTCGCTTTGGCGCTGAGTTCTATCAATTACCCATCAATCAGCAACACCTCGAATTAATTAAATCCCCGCAAACAATACCTGACTATCTACCGTTTGGCACAGGCCAAGTAGTCCCAATTGCTGCAGGTGAAACCATACAATGGAGCGTTCATGGGCTCGCACGATAGTTTACCTAATATGAATTTAAAAGAACGGTTTCGTGGTTTTTTACCTGTGGTTGTTGACGTAGAAACTGCAGGGGTAGATCCATCCAAAAATGCATTGCTAGAAATGTGTATCGTACTAGTTTTTATGGACAAACAAGGTAATCTGCACCGTGGTGAGCGCTATTTTGAACATATTTTACCTTTTCCTGGTGCCGAACTGGATCAAAAGTCTCTAGAGTTTAATCAAATTGATCCCTACCAACCGTTACGTTTTGCTATAGATGAAAAAACTGCTTTAGAAAATCTATTTAAACCTATTTTTACTGCGCTTAAAAAAACTCAATGCCAACGCGCTGTTTTGGTCGGCCATAATGCATGGTTTGATTTGCTGTTTATCAAGGAAGCCATAAAAAGAACTGGCGTTAAATCCCCATTTCATGCATTTACTTGCTTTGATACAGCAACATTAGGCGGATTCATTTATGGGCAAACAGTATTAGCCAAAGCGGTACAGGCGGCAGGAATTCAATTTAATGCTCAGGAAGCACATTCGGCTATTTATGATGCAGAAGTAACCGCCGATTTATTTTGTCACATGGCGAACAAGTGGAAAGTGGTACAAGAAGTAGATAAAAAAAATCAAAATGCTTTAGATTAGAATGGGGATGTAGGGTAGCCTCCAAAGGTCACCCTACACTATAATCTTACAATGTTTCAGAATGTTCGGCCAAATAAGCAGCCACACCTTCAGTGGATGCCTTCATGCCCGCTTTACCTTTTTCCCAGCCAGCAGGGCACACTTCGCCATTTTCTTCAAAGTGCTGTACCGCATCAATGATTCTTATAATTTCATCCATGTTACGACCAATCGGCAAATCATTAACGATTTGTGAGCGAACAACACCATTAGTATCGATAATGAATGCACCTCGGAATGCAACACCTGCAGCAGGATGCTCAACACCATAAGACTGACAAATACTATGAGTCATATCTGCAGCCATAGTAAAGCGAACGGGGCCTATACCACCCTTATTCACTGGAGTATTTCTGTATGCATTATGAGTAAAGTGTGAGTCAATAGAAACAGCAACCACTTCAACATTACGACGCTTGAACTCATCAATTCGATGATCTAAAGCAATCAATTCAGAAGGGCACACAAAAGTAAAATCAAGAGGATAAAAGAACACGAGACCATACTTACCTTTTAAATGCTCGTGTAAATTAAATTTATCCATAATCTCACCGTTAGGCATTACAGCAGCTACGGTAAAATCAGGGGCTTTTCGTCCCACTAATACACTCATTCTATGATCTCCATCATTATAGTTATTATTTATCAATATTATGCAGCAATCGCATCGCGCAACATGGTTTCTAATTCACCTTGTTGGAATAACTCAGCAATGATATCAGAACCACCGATTAACTCACCCTTCACATAAAGTTGTGGGAACGTGGGCCAATCAGAATACTGGGGCAATGTTTGGCGAATGTCAGGATTAGCCAGAATATCGACATAGGCGAAGTCTACGCCGCACGATTCAATGCATTGCACTGCACGCGCAGAAAATCCACATTGTGGCATCTTCGGCGAGCCTTTCATATAAAGCAGGATGGCATTTTCTGCAATTTGCTTTTTAATTTTTTCTAGAGTATCCACGCGCACACCTTAAATTAAGAGAGTTAATTACGCTCATTATCGCGAAAAGCTGTAAAGCCCGCAACCAATAAATTTTTAGCCCAATAGATTAACAGATCCGAAGCAAAAAGCCAACTAATGCCCCATTTGAGCTAATAATAATCAAGAAATTCTTGTGGATGTCATATGCCAATTACGCTGATTACCACAAATCGAAGAGTCAGATAGCTACGCCGCTTTTTTTAGTATTATAGATAATCTTCATTGAATATCATGTCCTTCCTGCTACACTTACCCGCAGAATAAAATAATAGGAGATTAGGATGACATTTACATTGCCTGAATTACCATACGCTAAGAATGCGTTAGAGCCACACATTTCCAGTGAAACCCTTGAGTATCATTATGGCAAACATCATCAAGCCTACGTGACTAATTTGAATAAACTAATTCCTGGAACCGAATTTGAATCCATGAGCCTGGAAGAGATCATCAAAGAAGCCAAAGGTGGAATATTTAATAATGCGGCCCAAGTTTGGAATCACACCTTTTATTGGCATTGCCTCAGTCCCAATGGTGGTGGCGAACCCAAAGGTAAATTAGGCGAAGCAATTAATAAGCACTTTGGTTCATTTGATGAATTTAAAAATCAATTTACACAAACTGCAATTACTACGTTTGGCTCCGGCTGGGCCTGGCTTGTTCAAGATGGTAGCGGTGCTTTAAAAATAATCAGCACCAGCAATGCGGGTACGCCAATGACTGAAGGCGTCACGGCATTATTGACTTGCGATGTATGGGAACATGCTTATTATATCGACTATCGTAATGCACGCCCTGATTACGTTTCCGCATTTTGGAAATTAGTCAATTGGGATTTCGTAGCCAGTAATTTGAAATAAGCATTTCTTTTTACTGAGGAAGCCTTTCCTGCATATAGCCTAGAAAAGAAAGTTATGACTATAATGTGACCATCACACGCTCTCTCCCAGAAACGGGAGAGACAATTTTTGAGTTGGGATCAATCCTTCAGTTTTAAGGAAAATACTATGGCTTTAATTACGAGTTACAATCCTATGCCAATAACTTTTACCCATGGAGAAGGTGTTTGGTTGTATGACGAACAAGGAAAGGCTTATCTTGATGGCTTAAGCGGGATAGCAGTTTGCGGGTTAGGACACGCCCATCCCGATGTGACACAAACCATACAGCAACAAGCAGCTAAACTCATTCATACATCCAACACGTTTCATATCAAACAGCAAGAATTACTTGCCGAAAAATTACTATCTATGACGGGGATGGAACAAGTTTTTTTTGCTAATTCAGGCGCTGAAGCGAATGAAGCAGCCATTAAATTGACTCGCCTTTTTGGTCATAAGAAAGGAATAGAAACTCCTTCTATTATCGTTATGGAGCGAGCATTCCATGGCCGCACTATGGCAACGTTAACTGCTTCGGGAAGCCGTAAAGTACAAGCAGGTTTTGAACCCTTGGTACCCGGCTTTATTCGTGCTCCTTTTAATGATCTAGATGCCATTCATACGATTGCCGCAAATAGAGAAGATGTTGTTGCCGTAATGCTTGAACCCATTCAGGGCGAAGGGGGAATTTATGCTGCGGAAGAAGGTTATCTGCGTGCTCTGGCAAAGCTATGCGAACAACACGATTGGATGCTGATTTTGGATGAGATCCAAACAGGAAATGGCCGCACCGGAAAACTGTTTACCTACATGCACTATGACATTCAACCAGATGTTGTTACTACAGCTAAAGGCTTGGGTAATGGCGTCCCTATAGGCGCGTGTCTGATGAGTAAAAGAGCAAAAGATTTATTTAAACCAGGGAATCATGGTTCGACTTTTGGCGGTAATCCCCTGGCTTGCGCTACAGCTTTAACTGTCTTGGACGTCATAGAGCGCGATAAAATTTGTGAGAAGGTCACAAGAAACAGTGCCCTTTTAATGGAAAAATTAATCAAAAATCTTGGCGAACATCCAGGTGTAAAAGGGATCCGTGGCAAGGGTTATATGATTGGTATTGAATTAGATCGACCTGCGACCGATGCGCGTTTATTGGGACTTGCCAACGGCATATTATTTAACGTGACTGCAGAGACCGTGGTACGTCTTTTACCACCATTGATTATTACCGAAGATGAGATTGATGAGTTAGTTAAGCGATTAACCCTAACGATTAATCAATTTATCAAGAATTAATCTTCTGCTAGATATGCGGAACGCTACCAGGGTTTCGCATATACTAATTTATGCACCAGTTCATTTCTTTTGTAGTAGGCCAGGAACCTTAAAGCCACTCATCCTGAGAAGGATAGGACGAAGGAAAGCCTGCACTTTGTTCAGGATGGCGTATCTACATCGCCTTGTTTTTCAATGCCAACTTTTCGTGCACTCTCTTCATATCAATCGATTTTTGCCATTTTGAAATAATCAATGCAGCAATAGCGTTACCAATCATATTGGTTAAAGAACGCCCAGAAGACATAAAACGGTCTACTCCAAGAATGATAACCACGCCCGCAACAGGAATAGTACCTACAGCAGCTAAAGAACTGGCTAATATAATAAAACCACTGCCTGTAACACCAGCAGCGCCTTTTGAACTGATAATCATAATAATTAATAAAAAGATTTGCTGATGGAGGGTTAAATCAGAATTGGTTGCCTGAGCAATAAATAAAGCAGCAAGAGTAAGATAAATTGCCGTTCCATCTAAATTAAAAGAGTAACCAGTTGGGATTACCAAATCTGCCACAGATTTATTACATCCTAATTCCGCTAATTTTTCCAGTAAGTTTGGCATGACTGTTTCAGAAGATGATGTTGCAAAAACAATAAAAATCTCCGTTCTAAAATAATAGATCACTTTAAATATATTTAAACCTAAATAAAAATAAAGTACGCTGCCCAAAATAATTACAACAAATACAATGCAAGTTAAATAAAAACAAATCAATAAGGTAGTTAATCCAAGTAAAGAATGAGCGCCATATTGACCCACTGTATAGGCCATAGCAGCAAACGCAGCCATAGGCGCATAATACATCATCGCATGAATTATCTTAAAAAATATTATTGCCAAATGCTCGCAACCTTCTAAGATAAATTTTCCTTTATTGCCATAAGACATTAAGCCTAATGCAAAGACTATTGCAACAAACAATACCTGCAAAATGTCTCCATGCACAAATGCACTAAAAAATGTTTCAGGAACAATATTTAGTACAAAGTCTGGAACATTATCTATCTGTTCTGCTTTACCAAGGTATGAACGGGCCTCTGATATATTTAAAGACGACGGGTCAATATTCATCCCTCGGCCCGGCTGGCATATATTCGCAACAATCAACCCTAAAGTTAAGGCACAAACAGTTGTTATCAAAAAATAAATCAGTGCTGTACCGCCAATCCTACCCACTGCCTTTAAGTCACTCATGGCAGCAATGCCTGAAACAAGTGTTAAAAAAATGATGGGAGTTATCATCATTTTTATTAGCTTTATAAATAAATCAGCAAAGGGTTTAAAAGAAACCGCTAAGGTTGGAGCAACAACGCCCAGGATGATACCAATAACAATTCCAACAATAACCTGAACATATAACTGTTTAATCAATTTCATAACACGTCCATTAATTACAATGATGGCCTTTCGGCAGATCAGACGTAACAACTAGTTGTTACGTTTATAGCTTTTCCACCACTTACGAAATCCCAGGTTAATAAACTTCTTCTTTCATGATTTCAAAAAAATCGATAACGGTGTCATAAATTTTTCTTAATGCTTGGTTCCTCGATTTTAAATTCAAACACGTATCTTCTTCCGCGTCCACCGCTCGCAGTTTTTGCCAAATAAGCTCAAACATATGGGCATCTATTTTTTTTAATTCCGGCAGCCTATGATTAATTTTTTCTAGAAGGACACTTTTTTTATTTTTTCTTGACGCAAATAACCTTCCCTCCAATCTGTCCATCAAATCGTGCAATTCATGTTCTTGACCACTGCACGTAATGCGCATAAAACCATCATGCTTCGACAGCCCAAAATAAGACAAAGGGGTAATCATCAAATTGTCTTGGAACAAAAGATAATAAGCCAACTCCTCATCCGTTTTGACCATACCCGTTTTCTGTAATACTCGTGCAACCTCTTTAGGCAAAGGCAGACCGAACATATCGCTAAAATCGGCAAGAACATAAAAAGTGGCCTCTATATGATAGAGGGGATCCGGCATAGCAGCGCCCATGGCTTTTAAGCGCTCAACGACATAATCGACCTTCTTCTTATAAAATGCCGCAATACTCTTTTTTTCCTCATCCCTAAAATTCGCCATCGTTTCGGCATAGGCTGCTTGTGCTGAACGTGGCGCATGGATGAAGTAGCTGATGTTTTTATTGAGCATTTCATTCATCAAGCTTGATTCAAATACTAAAAGTACTGCCATACGCTCACCGGCAGCGGATAAAGCCTTAGTCGCCGAGCGTAAGATGATCACTCGTTCTTGCAAATCTGGGGCAATTCTTAAAAAAGAAGGCATCTCCGCAAAACTCATCTCGGTATACGCTTCATCAAAAATGATGTACAAATCCGGATACTGGCGCAAAACATCGGCAATTTTACTTAACTCACCGGCATCAATAATGTTTCCTAGAGGATTTGATGGATTACAAATTAATATCGCTTTTGGCCAACCATGGTCCATTTCAGCTAATGCATAAGCCTCTTTAATGCTCTCTGCAACTGCTTGCGCAGTAAGTTTGTATCCTGGTGCATCCATGACATGAATAGGATGCAAACAATGTGATGGATTGTTTGAATACACACTGTAATAAGGAAAAGGGGTGATAATTCGATATCCTGGAACATCTTCATAATGAGTATTAAAGGTCTCAAACAGCACCCGCAAGGCACCGATTCCACCCACCGTAAATAATATGTTTTCTGGGTTAATTTCTGCCGTATACCAGTGAGACATAATATCCGCCATTAATTTCCGTGGCGCATAATCACCGCGAGGATCGCCATAATCAATGGCAATATCCTCTTCAATCTGATCAGGATCCATTTGCCATTTTTTGATTAAACCATCTAATCTTTGCCAATAGGAAAGATAAGAGGCAATCGTATGTGAATTAATGGGATAAGTTGGCTTTCCAAGACCGGCAAAGATTAGTTTTTTCGTTGCGGATAAACCTTGTGCTTGAATTTCATCCCTTAACGTATTTGCCCATAAGGCCAACAACATTACTTTTTCAATTTTATTAGCACAATGCCCATCAGGAGTTAACATAATGTCACCGGAAATTTAACCTTGCTCATTATATCAGAATACAAATAAAACATAATATCAAGTTTCAGAACAACTGAATCAATAAAAATCCTATGTTGATAGAAAATTAGGGATTATTTATCTATGCTTAAAAATAAAAGTGTTCTTCTATTTCAATTGAGTCAGTTGACCCCGCTCAAAAATACATGATAATTCATGTTTTTTAGAATTGGGATGCAATATACGCTAAATTAAGAACTATTATTGATAATGGAAAAAAATGGCAAAAAAAGAAACCTCCAACTCGACGAATTTAGTAGCCGATTTAGAAAAAACAATCCATACGTTGCAAAAGAAAATCAATCACTTGGAAGCCCAGTGCAGCCAATTAAAAGGCCTGCTTGATGCCTTGCCTGGAGATATTTATTGGAAAGACTTAGCAGGTGTGTGGTCTGGGATGAATCAACGCTGTGTTGAAAGTCTTCACCATATGAAATTTATCACTGAATGCAGTGAAAATGAGGTTATTGGTAAAACGGATTATGAGATATTTAATAAACAAAGTGCGGAGCTTTTTCGGACCAACGATCTTGAAGTAGTCGAAAAAAATGTTGAATTGTCACGGGAAGAAAAAACGCTTTTACCTTCAGGTGAAGAAATTATTTTACTTTCGACTAAAAAACCATTATTGGATAAAGCAGGCAAAATTGTCGGTATAGTTGGTAATACCATCGACATCACTTATCTCAAAAAAATCGAAGCGGAGCTCACGCAAGCTAAAGACAAAGCAGAAGCAGCAAACCGCGCTAAAGATGAGTTTATTCGTCATATGAGCCACGATATTCGTACCCCCTTAAGCGGGATTATTGGCATGTCGAGCATACTGGAGCAGGCGGCTGAAGATACGCAATTAAAAGAACATGCGCATATGATCAATATCAGTGGAGAGCACCTCCTTGCTCTGCTTAATGGGGTACTCGATATTATTGCGGCAGGTAGTCAACAAGAAAATATAATCAATGAATCGGTATGCAATGTTCATGATTTGATTCGCAGCATCACGGATCTGGAATTTCCGACCATTACTTTGAAAAAACTGGATTTAGTAGTGAGTGTTGACATGAATACGCCGCAATGGATAACGACAGATGTGATAAAGCTGCACCGGATCTTATTAAACCTATTAGGTAATGCGGTTAAATTTACGGAAAAAGGTGTTGTTGAAATTGGTGTCCGGCCAAAATCACAAAGCCCTGGCAAAACAGTTCTGGAGTTTTTTGTCAAAGATACGGGAACAGGCATTAAACCAAAAGATAAAGATAAAATATTCAAACGTTTTTATCGTGCAACACCTGCTGATCAAGGGATCTACTCAGGCCATGGTGTAGGGCTGCATATAGTGAAACGCTATACTCAATTATTAAAAGGAAAAATACGTGTCGACTCAACCTATCATGTGGGGACTACATTCACACTGACAATTCCCGTACATCACGCAGAACAACCTACAAACAGGCATGAGCCAGTCGCATCCAGCATCGCCGCGAAAAAAAGTACTCTAGAAAAAGCAAAGGGCGCACCCTTTGTACTGCTTATTGAAGATAATGCGATTGCTTTAAAGATGATAGAGAATCTTTTGCAACAACTTAGGATCCGCTTTTTATCGGCATCGACAGGGAGCAAAGCACTGGAATTATTTCAAACACATATTTTTGACTGGGTATTAAGCGACATCGGTCTGCCTGATACTACCGGGATAGAATTAGCGAAACAATTTCGCTTGCATGAACAAAATCATCATCGCCCCCCCACTCCCATCATTGGTTTAACAGCCCACGCTGTGGCTGATGTCGAAAAGGAGTGTTTGCAGGCAGGAATGAATCGAGTAATTACTAAACCCCTGCGCAGTCATATGCTGGAAGAGTTCTTGGAACATTACAACGTCAATCCACAAGCTCATGATTTGCCCTCCACCAAGTTTGAATCCATGCTGCCCATTGATGAATATCCATTATTCGATATGACTCATGGGGTAAACAATCTCGGCTCAGAAACGGCACTCAAAAAAATATTGCCCCTATTCATTGAAGAAAATGTCAAAGACTTAATAAAAACAACACAAGCATGGGAAAAACAAGATCTCATTGAGATTCATAAAATCACCCATAAAATAAAAAGTAGTGCCCTTTATTGTGGTACCATCCGCATGCGTCATGCGTGCGAGGCTCTGGAAAAGCATTTCCAACACCATCCACAAATGTACCCGCAAGCGCTGTACCAACAATTTCTCCAAGTGCATCAGGAAACCATCGCCGCGGTGCAAGATTGGATCCAACAATAATTTAATCTTGTGTTAATATTGCCCAATGTGTATAATGGCGAGTACTTACGTAGAGCACCTTAAAATCCAAGGTTATTATGGCTGGCTATTTTCCTCTTGGTGATATTGTCTTTCCGTTTTTATTTAAAGATGGTAAAGGCCAAATTGAAACAAAAGCGTCCTCGTTAGAGCTGACATTAGAACAGCGCGATAACGTGGTGATGGTGCATGAGTCAATCCCCGTTCAATCACTTGAAGCATTCTTTAAGTTTCTTGAGACGAGACCAGATTTAACCAAAAAACACATCTTGTTTGGCGTCATCGGCCAAGGAGCGACCGAACAACATATTGTCGCTATGCATCTCCCACCCAATGGTGCACAAGCTAAAGTCTACGACTCCAAATACAGTAATCCTGAACGTTTTTTTGCGCGTGAGCCATCAAAAAATACCATCACCGGAATTGCAAAAGGCTTGTTTCACGCCTTAAACCCATTCGCAAGCCCAGAACAAACGGTTAACTTAAGCCATTTTAACGCGCAGCAAATTAAATCAGCCAGCTATTATTCTTTTGGAACCCAATCATTTTTTGATGGCGTTACTTGTGGTTATCATACCGGGAGTCTCATCAAAACTTTAGCAGGTTTTCTTGAACAAGATCCCAATGCCAACCCAAGTCCTAAACAGCTTTTAGATGCAACCACCGCTCCCGTAAGCACTTCAGCCCAAAAACTGTGTATGCACAAGGCACCAAGAGTTCCAGAAACGTCTTTTTTTTCTTTTGTGAAAAAAGCCTGGCAAGATACTTTTTTGCCTCTTGTTGCCGAAGAAGAAAGGGATGCCCATCATTTTGGGCATTACTTTATGGGTTGGCCACAGGCCAACGGCTCTAAAATAGCTTATTTTATAACCCTAAAATTTATTACTGCGCCGATAACTAATTTGTTGTCACTTGCCGTCGAGTTTCCACTTAATCTGTTGAGTGAGGCATCCTCTTTTATAAAGAATAAATTATTTTCTTGGGCGCCAACCAATGGCGTAACTCAGAGCATACGCAGTGTTTTACTGCTCACAACTATGGGTCTACAAGGATTATTTCAAGGTGCATACTATCTGCTGAGAACGATTACTTCGCCTATGGCCAGCTTTAAGGCAGCGCATAAAATTCATCCTGTCTTGGGATACCTGAGTGCTTTAGCCTCAGCATGTTTTATTGGTGCAATAGTCGCCTCACTGACAATATTCGCACCGCCTATATTAGCAGCACTGATGCCAACTATGGGACCTGGTGCAATTGCCATGCTCAATATTCTGGCCTATCCTTTTGCCCAATTATTTTCTTTATTGAGTGTATCGATTCCCGCTGCTACAGGCGCTGCCCTCACTTTTGCCACCGGCGCATTAACTTTAGCTATCCTGCATATGCTCGGTCGCAAAACAATTTATCCAGAAGAAGGCACGTCAGCAGCAGATAACAAAAAAGTGTCACCGCCACGGACTGTGGATATTGAGGATGAAGATGACAGTGATGATCTTCTCAAAGGATATGAAGTAGTGGGGGAAAGCGAGCCTTATGTTCACGGAACAAGTGGGATGTTAAATACTTCCTTTGGACGACGACGCCCCGTAAAAGCCAAAGAAAAATCTGGCGATGGCATCATCCCTCAGGATATCATAGTACATCACTCAATATAAAAAAATTTGCGTCACATGAATAACGTCCTTGATACACTAATATCTGAAGTGGATAATGCACTACGCACTTTATTTCCCCCCGCTCAAAGAATGAGCGCTCGCCCCTCACCAGCAGAACAACTTGCTGATACGAACCTTTCTAGTAAAGAAAAAAAACATATTGCTGGACTTATGCGCGTCAATCACGCAGGAGAGGTTTGTGCTCAAGCACTTTATCAAGGCCAGGCATTAACCGCACAATTAACCCATATTAAAAAGCAAATGAGCGATGCAGCAGCCGAAGAAACCGACCATTTGGCCTGGTGTGAAATGCGATTAGCAGAATTGAATTCAAAACCAAGTATCTTAAATCCTTTTTGGTATGGTGGATCAATGCTTTTAGGAGCAATTGCAGGCTTCGCCGGCGATAAAATCAGCTTGGGTTTTGTTGTAGAAACCGAGCGGCAAGTATCAGCTCACTTGCAACGCCATTTAGATAACTTACCAGAGCACGATAAAAAGTCCCAAGCAATCCTCGTTAAAATGAAAGAAGATGAAGAACACCATGCAGCTACGGCATTAAACGCTGGAGCAATTGAACTTCCTTATCCGGTGAAACAGTTAATGCGGATTGTTTCTAAATTAATGACTAAAAGTAGTTACTATGTATAATGGTTTGATGCGTTAACATTCATAAATGTACTTGTAGCTAGGGTGAAGCGAAACCGGGTTTCGGTCCTACGGACATTCACCTAGGCCACCCTTAAGGTTTATTTTTTTGCGCAAGATGCGCCAAATACAACCTTTCGGTGCATGGGGCATGAATGGATACAAATAAAGTTATGGCACAAGGAACTATTAAATATGGACTCAGCCATTTTATTCACACTTTTTGTTATCTTGATTGCCTATGTCTTTGACTTTATTAATGGCTTTCATGATGCAGCAAATTCCATAGCAACGATTGTTACGACCAAGGTTTTGACCCCTAGACAAGCAGTAATATGGGCTGCTTTTTTCAATTTCATCGCTTTTTTAGTTTTCAATCTGACCGTAGCAAAAACCATAGGCAGTGGATTAATTAATACCGATTTTGTCGATGCACATTTTATTTTAGCCACATTGATTGGCGCTATATTTTGGAATCTTGTCACTTGGTATTATGGACTTCCTTCAAGCTCATCACATGCTCTGATTGGCGGCCTAGCTGGTGCTGCAATAGCCAAAGGCGGATTTTCATCCCTCAAGCTTTCAGGTTTCATCAAAGTAATTGGTGGAATTTTCATTTCACCAGCATTCGGATTATGTGTTGCCCTGCTCCTAATCTATTTTTTTAATACATTATTACGTCATAAAAAGAAAACTGAATTCAAATTCTTTAAAGTATTTCAGCTGTGCTCTTCTGCATTACTGAGCTTAACCCACGGCAGTAATGATGGACAAAAAACTATGGGCATCATTTCTATATTGCTGTTTTCATCAGCATGGATTCAAGGGCCATTTTATGTTCCTTTTTGGGTAGTCATTTCATGCCAGGCAGCGATTAGTCTCGGGACTCTGGCTGGAGGATGGCGTATCGTACATACAATGGGGACCAAAATAACAAAACTTGATCCCATGAAGGGCTGTGCTGCGGAAACTGGCGCCGCCATGTCGCTTTTTATAGCAACTCAATGTGGTATTCCTGTCTCAACCACACATACCGTGACAGGAGCAATTGCCGGCGTGGGTTTAGCGAACGGAGTTAATGGAACACATTGGCATGTCATCAAACGAATTTTCTTTTCCTGGATCATTACAGTTCCTGCCGCAGGAATAATTGCTGCGGCATTGGTATTAAGCCACATCTAAGAGAGCTCAGTGCCTCGGTCCTCGTCATCCCGAGTGCAACGAGGGATCCCCAATCATATCCTGATACTATACCCCCGCTATACTCGGGTGTGTTAGGCAATTCGTTGATAAAGGTAAAGTAGGCTGGACTGATAAGCCCAGCATGTAACAGGCCAATATATTTCCTTTTAAGACCAATGAACAAACCCTTGTTAACTGAACTTAGGATGCGGTGTTTCATGATGAACATTTTGGAGAATACGAAATTAATTCAGCAAATGCTGGGCTTATCAGCCCAGCCTGCACTGCTATTTTGTCAACGAATTACCTAACACATCCGGGCACAGCTCTTAGCCATTTTTTTGCAACGCACTACGGGTATAACTAAAAGAAAAGTAAATGACCAACCCGACTCCCATCCAAATCAAAAAACGCATTAGCGTAATTGAAGGCAAATTAATGATCAAATAAAGACAGGTTGCCATCCCTAAAATAGGCACCAAAGGCTTTCCTGGGGTTTTAAACGGACGATGCATCTCTGGCCTTTTATAATGTAAATATAACACACCGGCACAGACAATAAAAAATGCAAATAAAGTACCGACATTAACTAGCTCAGCTAAAACATCCATGGGAACAAAAGCAGCAAGCGATGCCATTAAAATGCCACACAATACAATAATCCTTATGGGCGTATGAGTATATGGATTTGTTTTGGAAAAAATCTTCGGTAATAGGCCATCACGCGTCATTGCTAACATAACGCGCGTTAGACCATAAAATAACACCAGCATGACGGTAGTTAATCCGGCAATAGCACCCAGGCTTATCAAGCTCGCAGCTGATTTATAACCTAAAACTAATAAAGCATGGCTGATGGGGGAGGCAACATTGAGGGTACTGTAGTGCGCGATCCCTGTTAATAATCCAGAAACAACAATATATAAAATGGTGCAAATAAATAAAGAACCTATGATTCCTATAGGTAAATCACGCTGCGGATTGATTGCTTCTTCGGCAGCGGTAGATACTGCATCAAATCCAATATATGCAAAAAATATTAATGATGCACCTTGAATTACACCGTGCCAACCAAAAGGTAAAAATGGCGACCAATTAGACGGCTTAACTTCCCCTAAAGCAATTCCGATAAAAAGAAGAACAACAAACAGCTTAATCATCACCATAATATTATTGACTCGGGTACTTGATTTGACCCCCCAAATTAATAATGCAGTTAAAATTGCAATAATCAGGCAAGCTAATAAATTAAAAAAACCACCATTCTCCGGGCCAGACAAAAGTGTTTTCGGGAGATTTATTTTTATCGCCATAAGAAAATCATTTGCATAACCGCTCCATCCAACAGAAACTGCAGAAACAGAAATGGCATATTCCAACAATAAGTCCCAACCCACAATCCAGGCAATTAACTCACCAAAACCAGCATAGGCATAACCGTAAGCACTACCACATCCACCTATAGTTGCAGCCAGTTCCGCATAAGATAACGCTGAAAAGATGCAAGCAAACCCCGCCAATACATAAGAAAAGATAATTCCAGGCCCCGCGTCTTTTGCCGCAACAACTCCTGTCAAAATAAAAATACCAGCGCCTATAATCGCCCCAACACCTAAAAGGGTCAGATCAAAAGCTGTTAAGCATTTAGTCAGATGTGATTCATCGGCCAATGATGCATTGATCTCTTTTTTACGAAACAAGTCCATGGTATGCTCACCGTTTTTAAACTCATATTTCTATATAAATAAGCAAGAACGCTGCCAAATCAGCATAGGAAATTCTGATCAAAGTTTATATTTGTAGTATAGCTCCCGCTTAGGTTAAAAATTAAATGAAAAACTTTACGGTACGAATGATCATTATTGGTCTATTAACACTGTTTTCCTTTAATACTTACAGCAGTAATCCGCCTGTAATTTCTTCTTCATCTATATCTAATGACAAAACGCATAAGACTGGTTCTTTGACAATTAAAACCCCGCAAGAGGCAACTGCAGAACCCAAGGGGTGTAAATATTGGCTTCCATTATTTAAACCTTTTTGCCATCACCTTCATCAGACATGGACTGAGGGAAGTACCGATCTTTATCTTTCTGGTTATGCCTGGCATAACCGTTTTACCTATTCTGCAGAACAGATCCAGAAAAAAAAATACAACGAGCTTGCTTGGGGTGGAGGATTTGGCAAGGGATTTTTTGATGAGAAGGGAAATTGGCATGGCCTGTACACATTTGCGTTCCTTGACTCCCACCGTAATGTAGAACCAATTGCTGGATACGCCTATTTGAAAGTAGCAACTCTGACTAAGGACTTTAAGGCTGGATTGGGATTTTCTGTATTTGTTACCTCACGGCCTGATATTTTTCATAGTATTCCTTTTCCGGGCGCAGTCCCATGGGCAGGGGTATTCTATAAAAAATTTGCCTTAAAAGCTTCCTATGTGCCTGGCTCATCAACCAATGGCAATGTTCTTTATATTGTCGGAACATACTCCTTTGATAAGTAAAACTACATGTAGCCTGGGTGCAGCCCCAGGCTACAAAATGCATATCTGCTTTTTTTAAGAGAATGTGCTATGTTTTAAGTACCTCTATCAGAAGATTCTTAAAATGAAATCCTTTATTGAACAAGCACAATTTTATGCCGCGTATCACCAAAACATTCAAACACGTTACACCCATATGGCAGGAGTCCCTATCATTATTTTATCGATAATGATTCTGCTAGGGTTCATAAAAATCATTATGCCCGGTGTTTTTGCAACAAATCTTGCCTGTTTAGGAACCCTCATTGCTTTAATTTACTATTTCCGTTTAAATTGGCAGTTGGCTTTAGCACTTACACCAATCATGATCATCTTGTTATTAATAGCCAATTGGTTTAGCCAAGATGGCCCAACAACTTTAGGCGTTTGGTCATTTGTCATTCTGTTTATCTTAGGCTGGGGGTTACAATTTTACGGCCATTATCTGGAAGGTAAAAAACCTGCATTCATGGATAACTTGTGCCAAGCACTCATCGCTCCTTTATACCTGGTTGCAGAATTATTTTTTATGGCAGGTCTCATGCAATCCTTAAAAAAACAAATATACGGTACTGAAAAAGATACGCTTTAATTAAGAGTCGTTATTCGTAAGCTGGGCTGCTAAGCCCAGCATTAGCAGAATTAACACAACGATCGCTTGCTGGGCTTAGCAGCCCAGCCTACGAACCGCCACCAGGACAAACCCAATTTACTCCTCAGAGACAGTCTCTTGGCTTTCCAAATGAATCTTACGGAAAAACTGATGAATCAGAGGTGAAAGTATAATCACCATAATTGCAATAAAAGCCAAACCACTAAATAATGCATAGCATCCTGCAAAGATCTTTCCATGAGTTGTTACCAAGTTGGATGCAGGCCCCATACCAGAAAGAATCATCGAAGCATTCATGAAGGAATCAACCCAGGACATACTCTCCCAATAATGATATCCCCACATACCTATAAAAAGCGCCAAAGAGGTCATTAGTAGCCCGAAAAAAGCATTACGTAGCATATGTAGATATACATTAGCAGGTATTTTTTTCTTATGTTTTTTCATTTGTACTCCCTGTACACAAATTATCAGTTCAAGCCTCGGCGAATTGCGGCATCATTATTTTAAAACAATAATGAATTTTTTGATTTCGTTTAAAGTCCAGATCAATAGTTTGCGCGCTAATATCTTGTACTGAATACTTTTCTTTAAGTATTGGATCCAATTTAAATTGACGTAGATTGGTAGAGAAATATAACACCCCATCTGGATTTAACAAACGCATGGCCGAATTCACCAAAGACAGATGATCACGTTGGATGTCCAAGGTGTCTGTCATGCGTTTAGAATTGGAAAAACTAGGTGGATCTAAGAAAATAACATCGAAGCGATCGCGAGCAACCTTCATCCATTCACGACAATCAAATTGCACAAACTGATGTTTGGATAAATCAAGATGATTGAGTTTGAAATTTTCTTCAGCCCATCGTAAATATGTATTAGACAAATCGACATTAGTGGTTAACGCGCCGGCTAAAGCAGCATGAATACTGGCACTGGCCGTATAACAAAAACAATTGAGAAACCGCGTTCCTGGTTTCAATTTAGCAAAGCTTAAGCGCATTAGACGATGATCCAAAAATAAACCTGTATCCAGATAATCATATAAATTAACTTTAAATTTAGCTTGGCCTTCTGTTACAACCATGGTTTGTCGGCTTTGCCCTAGTTTTTGGTATTGCTCACTTCCTTTTTGTTGTTTGCGCTGCTTTACGACCAAATGGTGAGGCTCGAGCCCCAACACTTTTGGAACAACTTGTATTACTTCTAAACTGCGCTTCTCTACTTTATGAATAGGAATACTTGTAGGAGCCGCATATTCCTGTAGTACAGCATAATCATTATATACATCAATGGCATATGCATATTCAGGTAAATCAGCATCATATACTCGGTAACATGAAATATGGTTCTTATTCGCCCATTTTTGTAAATGACGATAATTTTTTTCTATCCGATTAAACAGCATCTGTGCACTTTCAGACAAAGTATGGCTCATGCTTCCTTTAAGCTCATTGGTCACATGAATATCCAAGCAATAAAGCTTACACTCCAATGCACCGTTATATATAGTGTATTGTTTGCCGGCACGTAATCCTAAGGCCTTTGCTAAAATAGGATTGGACGTCAAAACAGCTGCCTGCCAACCTTGATAATGCGCATGCAAAATTTTGCCTAGTTGCTGATAGAGAGGAACCAAATGGGTCGCCTCACTGAGACGCTCGCCATAGGGCGGATTACAGACTACTAATCCTGTTTTTGCTGAAGCCTGAACTTCTTTTAAGGCTTGGGTTTTAAACTCAACCAAGGGAGCCACGCCAGCACGCTCAGCATTAGCACGTGCTATAGCAATTATCTTGTTGTCCGCATCCGTACCTAATAAAGTCAAAGGCATTGATTTAACTTGCTGCAAAGCATCTACACGTATTTTTTCCCATAATGAGGATTGATGCTGTGCCCAATGTTGCAAGGATTGGTCCTGGCGCAACAAACCAGGAGCAATATGTGCCGCCATCATCGCTGCTTCAATAACCAAAGTACCTGCACCGCAAAAAGGATCATGCAGCGCATACCCTTTCGCAGCCAATTCTGGCCATTTAGCGCGCATAAGTAATGCCGCAGCAACATTTTCTTTTAGGGGAGCAGCACCTGCTTTTTGGCGATATCCTCTTTGATGTAAGCTGTATCCAGTAAGATCAAAGCTCACCGTAACGACATCATTTTTTAAATAGGCATGGATAAGAATTTGTGGCTTTTCCTTATCCACCGAAGGACGAGAATGATCTAAGCGGCGGAAATGATCAACGATTCCATCCTTAACCACCTGAGCGCCATACATGGTATTGCGAATGTGCTCGGAAGCGCCATGAAATTCAATCGCAATGGTTTTATCGTGTGAGAAAACCGTCTGCCAGTGAAATTCGGTACACAGCTGATGCAGAGCCTGTTCATTACCAGCATATCCACTAAAAAGAATTAATTGCACGCGGTTCGCTATTCTTGACCAAAGACATAATTTATATAGGGTCAACAAATTGGCCTCGCCATACACACCTTGTGGATTAACACGTGTAACCGACAAGCCTATGGCTTTTACTTCTTCTTCTAATAAATATTCAAGTCCACGTGGACAGCTAATGAATAGAGAATAGTTCATTCTATGGATGACCTCAAATAGCGAAACAGTGCTTTGGCAGCACCTGTATTTTTTTCTTTCTGCTGATCATCAACTGCTTTTTTAATGAGTTGTCTTAAATGCTGAACATCTTCAGGTTGATAAGCTTCAATAAATGCTGTTAATGCGTCTTTTCCCTCGTTAATCAAGCGATCACGCCAAAGCTCAACCTCATGGAAAGATGCAGTCACCGCACTGTCTTCTTCGAGTAATCGCTCATAAGCAGCCAAAATTTCTTCATAATCGGCAGCACGCATCAGCTTGCCAATTAATTGTGCTTGCCTTCTTTTCGCCCCATGACTTTTAATTGCTTTTGCCTCGACAATTGCTTTGTACAAATTTTCGGGAAGGGGAAGTAAATCAAGCTTGGCCAAACTCAAGTCGATAAATTTTACACCTGTTTTTTGCAAGAAATCGGCTTCTCTTTTTTTCTGTGATTTACTGACTGGTTCATCCATAGTGGGTTCTTTTTAATCGTAAAATTAGCTAATGATACTATATACTGCACACGCTCACCAAATGAGCGTGTGCAGCATGGATTATTATTCAGCTGCTACAAGAGAAGCAGGGCTTGGAGTTTGTACATACTGTTTGCTGGGTCTAGAACGTAAATACGTACGTCCCACGGCAAAGAAGTTATAAATCAGGATGAATAATAAAAGTAAATGCAACCAAGTAATAGTTAATTGCATAAAAATAGGAATAGTAATTAGGACACCTAAACACCCTGACAGGCTTAGAATCATGGTTTTCTTTAGAGGGATTTTATCGTGTTTTAAGAACACCAACGTAGTTAACGGTTGTTGCATGGCTCCGGCAGTAGTCATAATTGGGAATGCGACTACAGGCGAAATATTCATTAAAAAAAGCACACCTTGTACCATAACGAACAAACCAACACCCACGGAGGTTAAAGCGCCACAAACCACCATCGCTAAGAAACCTACGATCAATTTCCAGGAACTCAACTCGGTGAGCTCACCGCCAACAGGTAATAAACGAAACTCATGTGACACTAAGAGCAGAATAATTAAAGCAAAGCAACAAATCATAGACAAACGAATCGCTTGCTTACTTAAGTGACTCACGACAAAACCACCCAGTAAACCACCAACACAAGTTCCCATAACTAAGGTTAGAAGAGTAGTTAAATCAACATCAATTAGACCCATAAAAAATAATGATTCGATTGTTCCGGGGATAACTTGAGCCCCATTATTCACAGCAGGCATTTCATCATCACGAAATGTACCCGTCAATTTTGCCAAAGCGACATTGACAGCAAAACTACCAATACCCAAAGTATCTGCAATAAAAGCAATCACACCACTGATACCTAATTTCAAATATTGCATAAAAGACAGTGGCTCAGCCGGCTGGCGAACGAGTTTGAAAACCATAACGGCTACGCAAAGCAGGCTTAATACCAAAATGCTTAGAGTAATAAAAAAAATGACCATTCGGCTACCAACCTAAATAAATATTGAACTGCGCAATTATATACTAATTCTGCTGCCCAGCAAACAACATTCAGATTAAAAATAGTGCTTTATGAATTGCGTAAGGACACAAATAAGCCACTTTTAATTTGGCCTGATCGTTAAAGTAGCCAGGGTGGAATGGCGCCGTAACTCGGATTTAAGATAAAAAATCAGACTCCGGTCCCCCGGGTTCCGCTTCACTTCACCCAGGCTACAAAAGAAAGCATAAGTGGGCTGGGCTGTAAGCCCCGCGCTTGTTGACATCAATTCTACTCACAAAGAAATATTTTGGAAGTAATTAGTTGCTCATGCAGCTGGTAGTACTGACACCTACCTGAGCAAAAACCGACTGAACCATTTGTCGATCCACGTTCAAATCCTTAGCAGCATAAACTACGCCACAAGCGCCTTTAATAAAGTTAGTCGTCGGAGTCCAATATTTGCTGTTGGCAATAATCATCATCTGATAGGACTTTTTAATACCTATATTTTTGGCCAATAAATAAAATGCTTTATTAAATATGCCGCTCGCCGTATGCACAATAAAACTTTGTCTCTCTTGAGGGTTGGTAATACGTGATTTGGCGTAAGCAACTAAATCAGGATAACTAATTGCACAATAGGCACCATGACTTTGGGCCAGTTTTTTATCCAAACAATCAGCAGAACTACCATCTGAAGAAGGAAAATCCATAAAGCGTAAAGCCTTACCAAACGATTCGCGCACAATAGTCTCGCCAATGCCCCATGTTACCGTATTGGACTCCAGATACAGCTTATTATAAAGCTGAGGAAATTTCTCCAAGAGATAAGCTCGTGCTGCTTGGCCAGCCATATCTGATAATGATTCATTAAGCGCGCCGGACTGATCATGATACTCAAGGCCAGAATGCTGTTCCGTAAAACCATGAGTCACCTCATGACCGGCTACATCCAAAGACACCAAAGGATAAAAATCCTCACCATCGCCAAAAGACATGAATTGTCCATCCCAAAAAGCATTATCATAATGCTGGCCAAAATGAACGCGCATCACTAACTGCATTGGGGTACCATTCGTATTTTGTAGCGCACTGATGCCGTACCATTCTTGATACATATCCACAATTGTTTGGCCAAAATAATAAGCATCATTAGTTGGTGAAAATGCACCATTGATGTTTTCTTCGATATTCTTGTTGCACGGATATTCAAAAGGAGTAGTCAATAGATCATTCCAATCCCAGGCAGAGTTCAGATTAACCAGTTTTACTTTGGATGTATCCATAATGCATTGGCTGCCATTTTGAATTACTTCCAAAAAAGGTAATCCATCTCGTCCATACCAATACTCATGAACTTTTTCATTGCCGCCAGGCCCGCCATCCATATAATTTTTTATATTGTTCCATTCCTTAGTGATTTCACCGCTTTGCGCATCTACGATAAAAAATGGCCATGCTGGCTTATTGTCACCCTGAGTTGTTTTAAATGAAACCTGATAAACCAATTTCAACTCATTCTGCTGTTCTGCTCTGATTTGCAGTTCACTCAACTCTTCATAAGTAGGCATTTGTGGATTAAAGCTGAACCAAGATTTTTTCGCCAAATCAATCGCTTGATTCGAGGTCAGTACGGGTTGTATGTTTAGTTGGATGTCGTTGAGTAAATGTCCATTTACTTGTCCATCCTCTTTAGTAATCATAATTTGTGCACCAACCACAGGGATTCCTCGATACATTTGTTGATACCGCATGATGGTTTTTGCGTGTTCTTGAGTCTGATTTACTGGCTGTAATGTATTTTTTTCTGCGTTTGCACTAACAGCAACTCGCGCTTTTGCATGAGACGTTTGCTTGAGTGAAAATTGATTTAAACTACTTAAGGGCGCTTGATATAAATCCAGTTCGGTTACAGCAAATGCATCATAAGTGACAAAAACAAGAGTGGCGCACAAAAGTTTTTTTAACATAAAAATCACTCAAAAAATCTACAATGGCATCATGATGGCATGAAAATAAACAATCCACAAGTTGCTTGTGCAAATATTATTCTTTGCCAACTTAGCAAATATAAGCTAATTTTTTCAATCAATTAACTCATCAGATGCGGTATACTCTTGCAAAAATGATGGGCTCTGTATATGGTTATGCCCCCGGTTAGTTTTAAGGATAAACTCATGAGCCGCGCAAAATCACCATGGTTATATTTTGCACTACTTCTAATTGTTCCAATCCAGCTTTTATGGGCAAAAGAATCCTTTAAGACTTTGGAA